>JAYWDX010000156.1:0-12297 GCA_043779675.1 Tenderia sp. (SeqCode) | reverse complement strand
GCTCAGCCAATAGGGAGTTTTGTAGATGGCGTATTCTTTGTCTAAGTATAAAAAAAATGGTTATTGCCTGGGTTTGTTGCTGCTACTGCTGAGTCCGCTGTTGCAGGCAGAGGGGTTGCGTTCCCCAGAAGCGGTCGCCCAATCTTTTTCCCAGGCCTATCGCAGTGGTAATGCCGATGCGATTGTGGCGCTGCAATTTTTCATCGATGATAGCAATGGCTTTGCCGCAGCCAATCGTGAAGGTGAGCGGCGGGCATGGCTGAGACAGATGGGTCAGCAGCAGATGCGCTCTTATCGTGTTGATCTTCTATTGGCGCAGGACCAGAGCATGTTGTTAGGCCGAGCGCTAATGCCTCAGAAAAAATTGGTAGTAGTGTATGCGTCAAGGCAGCAGCATGAATCGTTGGAAGAGACTTATTTGATTGGCTGGCAGGGTGGCCTCTACTACCTTTTGCCTGTACATGATGGGAAACAGGGGCGCTAGATAAAATGATTTTTTCTAAAGAGCATTGGAGTTTTGGATTTGGTGCTTGTTATTGTATCAGTGTAGAAGCCGTTGTTTTTAATCTGTTGCCAAACAGGCTTGGGCCGATTCCATCGTTTGTGTATTTCTCCGACTGTACGATAGTTGTAAGTGGTGATTATTATAGCGACTCGCGGCTTGACAGCAATTATGAGGTGCACTGCGTCAACTAAATGTTAGTGAATAACAGTATCAAATTGATCAAAAGTGATCTTGCCAAAGTGGTGAGCATGGCCTTGGTTTATGTCTTGTTGGGCAAGTTGGCACTGTTACTGGCAATTCCACCAGGATACGCCACTGCCATATTTCCGTCGGCAGGGTTGGCTATTGCTGCGGTGTTACTGTGGGGGCGACGGCTGTTGCCGGGCGTCTTTCTTGGCTCACTCGCGCTCAATTTATGGGTCAACCTTGAGGCGGGCCACTCTCTTTTTTCCGTCACCACATTGGTGGCGCTGGGCATTGCCGCGGGGGCGTTATTGCAGGTGGTCGTGGCAGTGTCGTTGGTGCGGTTGTATGTCAGTTCTCCCACGGAGCTCAGCGGCGAAAAAGAGGTTGTCTATTTTCTCCTGCTGGCAGGACCAATCGCATCGCTCGCCGGAGCCTCGGTAGGCATCAGCGCACTGTTGTTTGGTGGTGTGATTGCACCAGAGGCATTTCTTTTTAGCTGGTTCACTTGGTGGGTCGGTGATGTGATCGGCGTAGTAATCATGGCGCCGTTGTTATTGATCCTCTTTGCCCAGCCACGGCAGTTGTGGCGCGAACGGGTATTGACTGTTGCGATTCCCCTGTTGGTGATCTGTGTCGTAGTGGTAGTGGTATTTATGCGGGTAAGTCAGAGCGAACTCGAACGGCTTGAACTTCAGTTTCGTGATGAGTCTGCCGAGATGCTGGAGGCGGTTAAATCCCGTCTTGATGGCTACACTAGCGAGCTGGCCGTGCTGGAGCGTTTTTATGCGGCGTCTACGTTTATTGATCGCGATGAATTTAGGCGTTTTGTATCGCCGATGTTGCTTAACTCTCCCGGGCTGCAAACGCTGGAGTGGTTGCCACGTGTGCTGGATTCACAGCGACAGCAGTTTGAAGATCAGATGCGTACAAGCGGCTATTCACAATATCGGTTGACTGAGCATGATGCCTTTCAGAATCTTGTTGTTGCAGGGGTGCGTGATGAATATTTTCCGGTGGCCTATGTTGAGCCGTATCTCGGAAATGAGGGGATCGTTGGTTATGATGTTGCGTCAAGTGCTACACATCTGGCAGCGTTGGTACAGGCACGCGACAATGGCTCCGTAGTAATGTCGGAACCTATTGAGCTGCTACAATTTGGATCTGAACAGAAGGGCGCCCTGCTGTTTTTTCCGGTATATGAGAAGGGTGATCTGCCGGCCACGATCCCCCTGCGGCAAGAGCGCCTTCAAGGCTTTATGCTGGGAGTGTTTGGTTACAGATACATGCTCGATGCTGTCTTGATGCCATTTCCAAAAGACATGTTTTTTCTCTCTGTATTAGATGTTAGCGATACCTCTTCTGCTGTGCCGATTTATGGGGCAGAGGGTGTTGTGTTGAACAATAATAAACAAACTGTGGGTTGGAGTGGCGTGATCAGAGTGGGGGAGCGAAGCCTGTTATTTAACTTTACCCCGTTGGCAAAATATCTGGATCAACATCGTACTTGGCAAGCGTGGATGGTGTTGGCGTGGGGATTGCTGTTTGCCAGTATTCTTGGTGCTTTACTGTTAATTATAAGTGGTCGTTCCAGAAAGGTGCAGCAATTGGTGGATCGTCAGACGCAGGAGCTGCGTGCGACGCTTGAATATGTGCTTGAGGCGATCATCACCTTTGACAGCAATGGCGTGATTGAATCAGTCAACCCAGCGGCGCAACGGTTATTGGGATATGGCAGTATCGAGATAACGGGCATGCCGCTGACACGACTTATTCCTGATGTGGCGCGATACGAGCGGGCGGAGTGGCTGGTCAAACAACGTTTTATTGGCAACTACAACGAGACCGTAGCCACACATCGAGATGGTGCCCCGTTGCCGATCGAATTTGGTGTAAGTGAGGTGGTATTGCCTGAGCGTAGCTTTTATACCGGCACCATTCGTGATCTGCGTGAACGTAAACAGACAGAACATATCAATAACAAATTTATCGCTGCTGCCTGTCATGAACTGCGCGCCCCCATCACCGCCATACGTGGCGCCGTGGGACTAATTGATGGCAGTGTGATGGATGCGCTACCACAGCCGGTGACGACACTGTTAAAAACGGTGGCAAGCAATAGTGTGCGTTTAGTGAGCCTCATTAATGACATCGAGGATGTTGGGCAGCTTGAGTTTGGTGACGTCCGTTTTGAGATGCGCAGCCATGAGATTTACGGTCTTGTCAAAAAATCACTGGAACTCAATAGTAGTCTCACCCGACAGCATCAGAAAAAACTGCTGTTTCAGCAAGAGGTAGCGCTGGCGCCACGATGGGTTGATGTAGATGAACTGCAGTTCATACGGGCGATGGCGCAACTATTCTCCAATGCGGTAAAGTTTTCACCCGCCGAAGCAGAGGTCTCCGTGGCAGTGGTGGTTATGGATGGTTATGTAGATGTAGCGGTAAGTGGTCATTGCCAGGGCATAGAAGAGGTACATCGCGACTTGGTATTTGCAAAGTTTGGGCGGGTAGATGCTGGCCATAGCCATGCAGATGACGGTGCCGGCCTAGGCCTTTACATAGTCAGAGCCATTGTTGAAAAGATGGGCGGTGAGGTAGGTTTCACTTCAGTCGTGGGTGAGGGCGCAACCTTTTACATTCGCTTGCCTATCGTAAAATAAACAGACTCCCTTCCCGTTGCTATTGTCTTTCTCAATAACTGACCGCTAATTTTATTGCAGGGTGTTTCGCCGCTTGGGTGGGGCAGGCAGCAATCCAAACAAAGAGGCGTTGGTATGATCGAAGAGCTGTTGTCCGTAGAGCCGTTAAGCTGGTGGGGGCTGCTCAGCGCCATGCTCTCCGGCGCTATCATCGGCCTGGAACGACAGGTGCTGGGTAAGCCGGTAGGCATACGTACTAGCATATTGATCTGCGTCGGTACTTACATCTTTATCGCCATCTCCAACTCGGTTTCCACGGATGTCACCGACCCCTCGCGAGTGATTGGTCAGGTGGTCACGGGTATCGGCTTTCTCGGTGCAGGTGTGATGTTGTCACGCGACGGCATGGTCTATGGCGTCACCTCCGCATCAGCCATCTGGATATTGGCAGCAGTCGGAGTAGTCATTGGTTCTGAACGTTACCTTACAGGCATCAAGCTGGCAATTCTGGCGGTGGTGATCCTAGTCGGAGTCGACATGTTGGAGACCAGCTTTAAGGCGATGCGCCGAGGTGTACATGCCAAACTTAGTCCGGGTAAGCAGCAGGGGAGTGAGTGATTTATGCTAATAAAATTAGATGCGTGCGATGCAAACATATTGAATATTTCGGGTTAAACGGTGTTGTTTTCACTCTCCAGGGAAAGCGCTGATTTAAGCGCTTTTTCTATCTTTCGGTTTTACTTATTGTCCCCATAAAAAATCGCATCACATCCTATAAATTCCATCTTCAAAAAAAAGCCGCCGCAACTATTGGACGGCTTTTTGTTTGCATTACATTGCAAATCAATCTTAACGTTTGTAACCGCTCACCATAATAAATGGACTGGGTGGCGCCATCTGTTCTGACTTGATATCAACAAAACCCACTTCGCGTAGGATCGCTTCCATCTCGGCGGTGGAGTATGAGGTGCCGGCAACGGTGTTGATCACCTGGTTGACACCGATCAGCGCTGCCAGTTGTGGCCCTTTTTTGTCGGCGTGCAGTAACTGCTCCTGAATCATGATGACGCCATCCTTGTTCATGGAGTCGTAGCATTTTTTCAGCAGCTTTTTGATGTTCTCCGGTGACTCCTGGTTGGTCATGGAAGAGAGCAGCATGGCGTCGTTGCCTTCGCCGAGTGAGTCGGTGTTGTAGTCGCCGGGCAGTAGCTGAACGCGATCGTTCATTTTGTATTCGTCGACGATCTTCTGGGCAATTTTAAGGTTCTGCTCACGGTCCATGGCGACAGCATTGAGTCCTGCGTAACGTTCGCAGAATTTTACCGAGAAGGTGGCGGGGCCGCAGCCAACGTCCATCAGCTTCTTTTTGCCGGTCAGGTCGATCATGCTGGTGAGTACATCGGACTGCGATAGCGCGCGGTTGTGCATGCCCATCATGTAATTGTAGGTCTCTTCGTCGCTGTAGGACTGGTGCATCAGGGCTGAGGGCTTGCCGCTCTTGACGGTGTCGTAGAGCCCTCCCCACGCCTCGTACCAGTTTTCAAACATGTAGACGATGCCGCCCTGGTAAAACTTGCTGGAGCTGGCAAGAAAGGTCTGACCAAACTGGTTGTTGCGGAAGAGGTCGCC
The DNA here is from genome assembly GCA_043779675.1 of Tenderia sp. (SeqCode). Classification (GTDB taxonomy): domain Bacteria; phylum Pseudomonadota; class Gammaproteobacteria; order Tenderiales; family Tenderiaceae; genus JAKFXL01. The sequence continues at coordinate 7,338 of JAYWDX010000156.1, read as the reverse complement.
GTCGCGGTCGAGAAAGTCCATCGAGACCAGCGCACTCAGCAACGCACCGAGACAGCGGCGATCAGATTCGGTCTCTTGGGTGAGTTGATCCAGATCCTTGGGCTGACCATCTAGGCGGTTGAATATGTCGAGGCGGTTGGCGGCGTGCAGCACACACGACTGCCAGTAGCCAGAGGCCACCTGCATCACCTTCATCGGATCCATGCCATCGGGTAATCCCCAACTACCGTTATCCTTCTCTTTACCCCATGAATCTGTCATTGGAACTCTCTCTGAATTGATGTCTGAATAACTGAAAAATAGCGTGCCAATATGAAGGATGACTCCTTTTTTGTCCAGCCAGTGGCAATAGCTAGGCTGCTATAATCGTACTTTTGTCCCTGCCCCTCATTGAGAGTGACTCTATGAATAAAACCGCTGCCTTTGTTGCCCTACTCTACGCCCTTCCGGCTCAGGCCGGTTTCGCCATGGGCGACAACATTGGCTACACCCTGTTGGAGAAGGTGACGTTTGTCAGTGGCTTCCCCCCCGCCACCTTTCACCCGGCGGAGTAGACCATCATTGATCATGACCAGCGCCTGCGGCAGCTTGATGCACTGCTGACCGATCAGCAATGGCTCTGGCGTCCCCAGCCCTACAAGGGGCGTCCCGACTGGCACCAACAACTACCGGCGCTGACCACTGAGCTGCTGGCCCTGAGTGACGAGGCATTGGCGGCGCTGGAGCTGGATGATGTTGCGCTGCTGCATCTGCTCTCCAGCCATATTCCAGCGCTGGCGGAGTTAGCGGCCCTCAGTGAGTTGTCGCCCCGCGCCACTACTGCGCTCAATCCCATCAGTCCGCACCTCAGCTGGGCCATTCCCGGCCGTAAGTGGAGTCAGATCGAGGCCTTCGCCCAAACCGTTGGCCCACTACAGGCACCGCTGCTGGAGTGGTGTGGCGGCAAGGGGCACCTGGGTCGACTGCTGGCGGCGCAGTGGCAGCAGAGCGCCATCACCCTCGACCGGGACGGTGGACTCTGTGCCGCAGGTGAGGCGCTGGCGCAACGGGCGCGGGTGGCGCAACGTTTCGAAGTGGTCGATGTGCTGACCCCGGCGGCGGCCAGCTACCTGCCCGGCCGCCACGCCATCGCCCTGCACGCCTGTGGCGAACTGCATCGCACCCTGGTGCGACAGGCAGTGGCGGCGCAGTTGCCCGCCTTCGACATCGCCCCCTGCTGCTATCACCTTCAATTTGGCCAGAGCGGAAACTATCGACCCTTCACAACGATGGCGACGTTGCAACTCGGTGTTGATGATCTGCGTCTCTCCGTCACTGAGACAGTGACCTCCAGCGCCCGCGTGGTGAGCCAGCGCGATCAGGAGATGGCCTGGAAGCTGGGTTTTGACCGCCTCTACCGCGACCTCAGTGGCGAACAGCATTACCATCCGATCAAATCGGTGGAGAAGGTCTGGCTCCAGCGCGGCTTTATCGGCTTTTGCCACACCCTGGCAGCGCGCGAAGGGCTTGCCATCGGTGATGGTGTTGACTGGCCGCGCTATGAGGCGCTGGGGTGGCGATTGCGCCACGAGGTGATGCGCCTCAACCTGGTGCGCTACTCAATGCGCCGCCCGCTGGAGCTGTGGCTGGTATTGGATATGGCCAGCTACCTCAATGAGCAGGGTTACAGCGTCACCCTCGGCAGCTTCTGCGACCGCCAGATCACGCCGCGCAATCTATTGCTCTCGGCACGACGTTGATAACGGCGGAGCGAGACCTCACCCAGCCGGGAGGCGGCCGACGCTATTGAGATAGGCGTTAGAGATTTACCGTTCTACTCTCATTTAATCCCCGAGGCGTGTGCCCGGCTACAACTCGATGATGAGGTGGTGGTGATTTTGCATCGCGACCAGATGGCGGCACTGAAAGAGCGTTATTGAGATTGATCTTGGGGTAAGTTGGTGGGCACGGTTGTGCCCACGCGCAACATGCAATAAATGTTAGATGTGTTCATCCATAGCATCATCACTCCAGTCGTCACCCAAGCGGGCGCGCAACTCCTTGCGCTCGCGCATCAGCTCCAGCTTGCGTCGCGCCGCCATGCTGCTTTTGGTTTTTTCGCTACCGGTGCTGGTATTCACCTTTACATCCTCGTCGTCAAACGATACCTCAAGGTCATCGTCATCATCTGGGACAACTGGGCTTTCTTTCTCTTCACGCATGATCAACCTCTAGTCACAACAACAACAGCTTAACGCTCCAACACCCCCACAGCACCGGGTGTTTTTACACTATGATTTTCGCCACCTTATAAGGCAAAACCGGCTAATAAACAACTTTTATTTTCATCATGGTTATCGTCACCAGAGTGAAATTCGATAGCCATGGCCGCTCCGGCTGATGGAAAATTGCTGGTGTAAACTATTTCGCAAGGTCTTGGATGGGATCATGCTGGCTGGGGGATGCTTTTCTCCAGCGGCGCGGTGCGGCCGTGGCGCAGGTCGAGGCGCCGCACAAATTCAGCCATGACAATATGGTAGAGCTTCTCTTTGAGTACCAGATCCTCCACCCCCTGTTCAAGACTGGGGTTGTCATTGACCTCAATGACATAGACGCCATTTTCGGTCTGCTTCATGTCAACACCATAAAGACCATCACCGATGAGGTTGGCTGCCTTGAGCGCCATTGCAACCACCTCCTTGGGGGCATCCTCCACGGCATAGGTCTTAAAGCCGCCGTGAATCGCCCGTCCTTCAATATCGTATCTGACAATCTGCCAATGCTTTTTGCTCATGAAATATTTGCTGGCAAAAAAGGGTTTGCGATTGAGCACACCGATGCGCCAGTCAAAGTCGGTGTAGATGTACTCCTGCGCCAGGATCAACTCGGAACTCTTAAAAAGGCGTGCGGCGATCTCGCGAAACTTCTCAGGATTTTCGGCCTTGAAGACACCGCTGGAGAAGGCACCATCCGGCACCTTGAGCACGGTTGGAAAGTTGATCGTCCGCTCGGCCGCATCCACATCATTTTTACCGATGATGATGGTCTTGGGCGCGGCGATGTTGTTGTGGCGCAGCAGTTCGGCCAGATAGACCTTGTTGGTACAGCGCATGATCGAGGTGGGATCATCCATCACCACCATGCCCTCGCTCTCGGCCTTCTTGGCGAAGCGGTAGGTGTAGTGGTTGATGTTGGTGGTGACACGAATAAAGAGGGCGTCGTATTCCGCCAGGCGTGAATAGTCGCGCCGCTCGATCAGCTCTACATCGATCCCCAGCTGCCGTCCGGCCTTGATGAAGAGTTGCAGCGCCTTTTTGTCTGACGGTGGCAATGGATCTTCCGGGTCATGCAGAATGGCAAGGTCATAACGGGCCTGGGTGCGACTGCGCGGTTCGCGCCAGCGTTTTTTCAGGTAGTGGTTGAGGGCGGCAGTAAACTCCTCACGGCTCCCATCACTCTTGAGCTGACGCACCGAGATCGGCTTGATGGCTGTGATGTACCACTTGTCGAGCCGCTTGAAGGTGACCTTGAGCAGCGGGGCAGAGAAGGTTTCAAAGATCTGCCGCGCCAGGTTGCTCAACATCTCGTAACGGCAGCGGCCAAAAAAGATCTTGAGTTCGAAGGTTGGCGCCTCGCCTTCCTTTACCGGCGTTACGGTATGGTTCTCCAGATATTTTTTAAAGGCCTTTTGCACACCCTCATCGAGCGTGGCGGCATCAAGGCCGTACATCGACTTGCTGCTGAGATCGAGCATACATTTGACCGACGGGATCACCCGGTGGTTGCGCGCCTCGGCCAGCAGTGAGCAGTAGTAGCCGACACTCTGGTAACGGTAGTCGTGACAAAGGTTGATCACCTGCGCCCCCTTGAGTTTGCAGTAGTGCTCCGCCGTCAGGTAGTCATCAATATCAACAATCGGGCAATCAACACCGGCAAACACGCTGCTGTTCGGCTCTTCTGTCACAATGATCTGGGTAGTCACTCCGGTTCTCCGTTGCTAATAGCCGCGATCTGCTGGCCCTTGGGATAGATGATGATGGCGGCGCGCTGGCCACTCCTGCCATAACGCGCCATCTGTTCAAATTCGCGCTTCAATATAGGCATGTTGATGCAGTCGGTAACGCTCTTGCCCTTCTCAATATCCACAAAGGAGTCGTGGACGTAGATAAAGCGGTCATCGTAACCGGTAACCACCACCCAGTGCGGAAACTTCTCTTTATAAATACGGTAGGAGCTGATCAGGATTACCGGTATGCCACCCAGCGCCATCTTGGCGATCATCTCCGGCACATTGATGGGACGAAAGTAGAGTGGGATCTGTTCGTGATCGATCTCTTCAAGAAAATCCTCCTCCACTATCCGCATCACCTCTTTCTTCTCGGCACTGCGCACACTGTCGACAAACATGGTGCCAAGATCATTGACAAAGAGCTCGACCGGAAAGCCGCGATGATAGGCCGAGAGCGCCATGCCATAAGGACCGCAGCCGCCATGCCCGGCGGTCATAAAAATAGTCGTCGCCTCGCGCCAGAGCCGCAGCTCCAGGTGACGCCCCAGCTCCAGAGTTGGATCGACCGCCTTCATCGCCATCATCAATGAGGCGGGGCCGCAGGTGAACTCAAGTGTCTGTTGATAGTAGGGGACGTGGGCAAGGCTCTGTTCGAGATGGGCGACCAGGCGCTTCTCCATGCGCAGCGCGCCCATGTGGTCTTCGTAATAGTCTTCGTAGGTATCGAACTCGCGATACCCCAGCCCCTTAAAAAGTCCGATGGAGGCGGGGTTATCGATGCGAATCTCCAGCCGCATGGTGACGCAGTCGCGCTCGCGGGCAGCACTCTCGGCCGCCTCAACCAGCCGCCTGCCAAGACCGGAGCGGTGCAGACCAGGGTCAACCGCAATGGAGTAGATCCGCGCCAGCGAGGTACCACGATGGAACAGCACCAGCACATAGCCACTCACCACGCCGCCCACCTCCTCCAACAGCATGGCCGCCTTACCCTTGGTGATAAGGTGGCGGAAGTTGCGCCGCGACAAACGGTCAGAGTCGAAACAGCGCTCCTCAACCACTACCAGGGCATCGATATCCTCAAGGGTAGCGTTACGAATCATGGCAACAACCTGCAATCCGATTATTCATATGGGGCCGACCTTATCACGCTGTTTCATGCCTTAACCATAACCGCTACAAACACTACTGAAAAATATTTTGCTTGTCTAACCGCCCGCGCCATTCCAGAATCATTGCCCATGAAAACCCAAGCACCCACACTCCTGGAAATGTTGCGCGGCCTCATTGCCGTGCCGTCGATGAGCAGCGTCAGCCCCGCCTTTGATTGCAGCAACCGCGCTGTTATCGACCTGCTGGCCGGCTGGCTTGAAGCCGAAGGGTTTAAGGTTGAAATCACGCCGCTGCCAACCCAACCGCACAAGGCCAATCTGATCGCCACCCTTGGCGAGATCAAGCCCGACAGCGCCGGTCTGATGCTGGCTGGCCACACCGACACAGTCCCCTACGACGCAGCATTGTGGCGCTTTGATCCATTCAAACTGACCGAAGCGGATAACCGTCTCTACGGCTTGGGCACCTCCGACATGAAGAGTTTTTTTGCCCTCGCCATCGAAGCCGCGCGGCGCTTTGACGGCAAAGATCTAAAACAGCCACTGGTCATTCTGGCCACCGCCGATGAAGAGAGCTCCATGGATGGCGCGATACTGGTCAGCGAACAGGGGTGTCCGTATGTGCGCCACGCCGTCATCGGCGAACCGACCAACCTGCGCCCGGTCAACGCCCACAAAGGCATCATGATGGAGGCGATCCGCCTCACCGGCCACAGCGGCCACTCCAGTGATCCAGCGCTAGGCATCAACGCCATCGACGCCATGCACAAAGTGATCGGCGACATCACCCAGTGGCGCGAAGAGCTGCAACGCAACAATCGCGACAACCGTTTTGCAGTGAGCGTGCCAACCCTCAACCTCGGCCACATCCACGGCGGCGACAACCCCAACCGCATCTGCGGCGCCTGCGAATTGCATTTTGATTTGCGGCCACTGCCGGGCATGGAACTGGAAGAGCTGCGTGGCATCCTGCGCCAGCGCCTTGGCCGACTCTTTAATAATTCACCGGTCGGCTGGGAGCTGTTCTCACTCTCCACCGGCACACCACCACTGCATACCAGCGCCGATGCACCGATCGTAAAGATTAGTGAATCACTCACCCGCCACACCTGCGAAGCCGTGCCCTTCTGCACCGAAGGGCCATACCTCGCCAGCATCGGCATCGAATCCATCATCCTCGGCCCCGGCGACATCGCCCAAGCACATCAGCCGGATGAATATCTGGCGCTTGATCGGTTAAAACCAACACTGGATATTTTAGAAGGATTGATCAGAAGGTTCTGTATGTGATGTTTAGCGATCCACTGATCAATGCCAATGTAACTCGAATGGAATAGAGTAAAATTCGGAGGCTCTATGTGAATATCAGTGGGTTAAATAATTCTCCCTCCCCTTCAAGGGGAGGGCTGGGGTGGGGATGGGGTAAAGATGAAGGTTCAAACAAACAGCACAATCATAAACAGGAAACTTCAGCGAACGCTACGCAACAACATGACTGTTACAGAAATACGTTTATGGCAACGGCTACGCAGCCGGCAGTTGGCTGATTGTAAATTCCGACGCCAACATCCGTACCTGGATTTCGTACTGGACTTTGTCTGCCTGGAAAGGCGGTTGGTTATTGAGGTCGATGGCGGACAGCACCTTTAAAACGAACGTGATCAACGACGAGACAAGCGTTTGCAGGAAGCTGGATTTCAGGTGCTGCGGTTCTGGAATAATCAGGTATTGCAAGAAACTGATGCGGTGGTCGAAGCAATTTGGGCGGCTTTACACAACGCGGCGGTTACACCCCATCCCCACCCCAACCCTCCCCTTGAAGGGGAGGGAGTTGCTCACGGCTTGGCGTATGTGCCCAGAGGACCCACTACAAATCACATAGAGCCAAAAATACTCCACCACCCCGGTGGCAAAAAACTGACAATATTCGCCATGACTAACAACGAACACTCTCCTGCTAACCTCGGCAACGAACCCTCTCTTGCTAACCTCGGCAACGGACTTTCTACAGGTAACTTCGGCGCCATACCCCAAAAAGCGATAGCTGCTGCCTCAGAGAATGTGGGAGACATACTTACGCTTGCGATCGAATATGCGCCACCGCATACGGCGGTGGTTGTATTCGACTCGCGCTGCGACCTCGCTGTAGCCCTGACAGCGGCTTACCGGCACTGTCTTCCCGCAGCCAGATTCATCGATTTTGATGCGGTCACGCCAGAACATGTCCTGGCAGCTTTTGCG
>JAYWDX010000155.1:0-12823 GCA_043779675.1 Tenderia sp. (SeqCode) | reverse complement strand
GTCATTGGCGCATGGCATTGCCAATCGATTGATCATGGGTTCAGATAAACAAAGCCAGTAGGATCGGTGGCGCGCAGTTCGTAGGGTGCATTCCATGCGCCATTTGTTGGGTAATCCACCACGTGCCGATAAATGGTTGGTGCGTATTTTCAGTGGTGATGGTGCATGGAATGCACCCCACATGGCTTTTCGCGCAGGTCCGGTGGAATGAGAGGTTAGCGATCAGATATGCGGCCTGAGTGCTTGGAACAATTTGTCGACATTCTTGATAGACGCCTCGACAAACGGAAGTACCGGTTGATCGATTTCTTTGAAACGAAAATCGACCCAAATAACGACCTCTGTTTTTGCAACAGTGTTCTGGACAGGCATTTGTGTCCTAGGATCGATGGGCACCCCAACGACGCTAACACCGGCTCCAAAAGTCACCCCAGTCCCCCACGAGACGGAGCCACCTCCACGTGAGACCGTTACACGCTTTGCTTCAGTGCGGGTTTGCTCCACAAGGTCTTGATGCTTGATGCTTGATGCTTGTTGTGGTTGTTTAGTTTGTTGAACTGCCCAAGCCATTGGTCGTGATAAGGCTGAACGGAATCGATGAGGTCATAAACGACCTTCGAGGCTCCCAGTAGGCCGGGGTAATCCCTCGAAACTGCTAATCCGAACTCATGGACAGTAGTACGAATTGGAAAGTACAGACGGTCCGGTTTCTTAGCATTTGCGCAGTGGGTCTCAAAGGTGTCTTGAGCGATGTAGTCCAGGCACGAGCGAAGGTTTTCGAATATGTTTTTTATCGATACCTTCAAATCTTCGCGAACATGCTTCTCATGCAGCGAGGTGTCATACGCCGCCTTCAACTCGACGAAATCGGCATTTGCCTTTTTCAACAGTGCTTCGATGCTGGCTTCGCGCTTCATTGGGACTCCTGATGGTTAACGTAAAGTAGACACCCTAAAACGCGCCGGCAAAGGCACCTTTAAGGTGTGTAATCTGGCATCTGTTCTGCAATGCATTGTTTTTATTGGAGGTGAAATTATGACGCACCCTAATTTTTCGGATAAGCGCACCACGATAAAATATCCCAAATTGCTGGATCAAGTGCGCGATAAGCTGCGCGTGAAGCATTGTAGTTCGTAGGGTGCATTCCATGCACCATTTGTTGAGTGCTTATGGGACATGGAATGCACCCTACAGGTCTGGGTAGTGGCGGATGACCTGTGCCGCGCTAACGGTCTGCTGCTAAGCTGGAGCACTATTCACCAATGAGGTTTTATCTTGTCTGTGCTCTCGCTGCAAAACCTTTCCACTGCGCTGTTGCGTGATATCAATCTGACTATCGGGGCAGGGGAGTGTCTCTGTCTCTCTGGTGCTTCTGGCTGTGGCAAGAGTACGCTGCTGCGCGCCATTGCCGATCTTGATCCGCATGAGGGCGAGATTTATCTCGATGATGTCGAGCACAACAGCGTGACGCCGCAGCAGTGGCGGCAGTGGGTGGGGCTGCTGACGGCGGAGAGTGTCTGGTGGTTTGATACTTTGCGGCCGCACTTTCCGGCGGTGGAGGCGGAGTGGTTTGCGGCGTTGGGGTTTGGTGTTGAGGTGTTGGAGTGGCCCATCAGCCGGCTCTCCAGTGGTGAGCGGCAGCGCTTGGCGTTGTTGCGGTTGTTGTGTCACAAACCACGGGCGCTGTTGTTGGATGAGCCGACGGCCAATCTTGATAGCGAGAATAGCGAGCGGATGGAGTCGCTGATTTTGCGTTACAGCCGCGAACATGCCGCGCCGCTGCTCTGGATTAGCCACAATGCGGAGCAGATTAGTCGCCTAGCCAACCGCCACTATCGGGTGGTGGATGGTGGTTTGCAGGAGCTGCTGCGATGAGCATTATTACGCTCGATTGGATTGATGTCACCATCGCGTCGGGGCTGGTGATTGCGCTGGCGGTGCTGTCGTTTTATCAACGGCTGGCGTTAGAAAAACAGATTCTCATTGCCGGGGCGCGCACCATCATTCAACTGTTGCTGGTGGGCATGGTGCTCAAGGCGATTTTCAGCGATGTGCGTTTAAGCTGGGTGGTGTTGATGGCGACGGTGATGTTGCTGGTGGCAGGGTACGAGGTGATGGCGCGACAGAAGCGGCGGTTACGTGGTGGCTGGGGTTATGGCATCGGTACCTTTTCGATGTTTATCACCTCGTTTACCGTGACGCTGTTTGCGCTGCTGGTGATTATCGGTAACGAGCCATGGTATCAGCCGCAATACGCCATCCCGCTGCTGGGCATGATGCTCGGCAACACCATGAACGGCATCGCCATCAGTCTTGATCGGCTGATGAGCGGGGCGTGGCAGCAGCGCACCATGATCGAGGGGCGCTTGATGTTGGGGCAGGAGTGGCATGAGGCTATTGGCGAGGTGCGCCGTGATGCGCTGCGGGCGGGGATGATCCCAACCATCAATGGTATGGCCACCGTCGGCATCGTTAGCCTGCCGGGCATGATGACCGGCCAGATCCTCTCCGGCACGCTGCCGGTGGAGGCGGTGAAGTACCAGATCCTGATCATGTTTATGATCAGCGCCGGGGCGGGGTTTGGTGCGGTGATCGCGCTCCAGCTTGGCGCTAAGCGACTCTTTGATGAGCGCCAGCGGCTGCGGTTGGAGCGGTTGCAGTCAACGGATTAGCGTTTGCCCATCGAGCGGCGTGTGCCGTTTGGGCCAATGCCAACCTTGGCGCCCTTATAGATGTTTCTGGGGTCCGGGTGGCTGAGTTGACGTAGGCTCTGCAGATGTTTCACTTTTTCCAGCAGCGTCGGCCGTGCCTCTTCAGCAGTGGCGGTCTCGGTGCTGGGATCAATAGTGTTATCAGCAGTGTCGGTAACGGTGGTGGTATCGGCGGGGATTTTGGTAGATGACATAATGGCTTTAAACTTTTGTAGAGTGGGAGGCGTGGGATTATACCGGAATCCCTGTTGGTGACCGGTAACTTTGTGAGGTGTGGTTATGTTGGAGAATCAAACGGGTGGCGGGGTCGTCCAGTTTTCGCTGCTGGCGCCATTGGTGTCTGGGGCTGGATCGGTGTGGCACCCTTGTTGACGGGCGCAATCGGCTTTTGCCCAGCCTATAAACGGTTGGGTATAAATACCTGCCCCATCGCTACGGTTGGGAAATAATACGATGATGAATGCACGTAATCTGGCTGCTGCGGCCATCCTGCGCGTTGCATTAAAGCCCAGCCTCTTTACAGAACTCTGGCTGCGCCAGCGCCGCCTTGTGAATGTCGATGTTGTAGTAGCGGGTCTTGAACGCTTTGTTGCGGGCGTCGTCTTCGCGAAAGCCGTTGAGTGGGTTGTTTTTGCTGGCCATGGTGGCACTCCACCAGCCGCTGGGGTAGACCGGCTGCGGATAGTAGAGTGATTTGGTATCGGCAAAACCGGCCCTGCGCATGTCGCGGTGCATCTGTTGCAGCAGCGGCACATGTAGCAGTGGTGATTCGCTCTGTTGTACCAGGATGCCGTCGGCATGCAGGGCGCGGTAACAGTCGCGGAAAAACGCCTCGGTGAAGAGCCCTTCAGCCGGGCCAACGGGGTCGGTGCTGTCCACGATGATAATATCGATACTCGCCGCCTCGGCCTCCTGAATCCATTTGATGCCATCTTCAAAACGCAGTTTGGCGCGTATGTCGCCGTTGTGTTCACAGAGTTCGGGGAAGTGGATCTCCGATAGGCGGGTGACGGCCTCGTCGATATCGATCTGCCAGACCTTGTCGACGCTGAGATGTTTGAGTACTTCACTAAGTGTGCCGCAATCGCCACCGCCGATGATCAGCACCCGCTTGGGGTTGGGATGGCTGAACATGACCGGGTGGCTCATCATCTCGTGGTAGAGAAAATTGTCACGGCTGGTGAGCATGATGGAGCCGTCGATCACCATCAGTTTGCCGAAGCTCTCGGTATCGAAGATTTCGATGAACTGGTACGGGGTCTGCTCTTCATGCAGCTTCTCTTTGATATTTAGCGAGAAGGCGGAACCGATGCCGGGTGGCGCTTCGCTAAACCAGCGGTTGTCCAGACTCATGCAATAATCTCCTGATTCATAATGGTGATGCGCCATTGTAGCGTATCAATAACCCGTTTGAGGCGTGAGGGAGTAGGCATGAGTGAGATTGGGATTGAGGGGCAGCTGGCGCGTAGCGTGGTGGAGGCGGTGAAAAAACACTACTGCTGCGGCTGAGTGGCGGGGGGCTGTTTTGGCTTCTGTTCGCGCAGCACGATGGTACTGATGCGGTTGCTGTTGAGTTGATTGCGGGTCTTGTTCATCTCACGGCTGCTGGCCAATGGGCCGATGCGGACTTTGTATTTGGTGCCATCTTCGTTGCTGACGGGCACAATTTCAGACTCAATGCCGAGCATGGCCAGACGCGCCTTGAGGGTGTCGGCATCTTCGTGGCCGCGGAACGAACCCGCTTGCAGGGTATAGATCACCGTGTTTTTGGCCTCTATACGCTCCTGCTCTTCACGGATCTCGTTCTCGGGGATCACCACCTCCTGATTGGGCAGCAGGGTGTAGAAGTCGAAGCGCGGCTCCGCCTCTTTGAGTGGTTCGGCAGCGCTGGGCTTTTTAGGCTGGCCCTTGTCTTTGCTGCTGGTGCTGCTCTCCACCTTGGTCACGGCTTTTTCCAGTGCCGCTTCGTGGTTGCGATTATAGAGATAGGCCCCCAGCGCCACCAACAGACCAACACTCAGTCCGGTCAGCAGCCAGACCCAACCCGGTGTGCGCTGTGCGGCCTTGTCTCTGGCGGGGCTGCGTCTCCTGGAGCTGGGCTTGTCACTGCTGCGGCTGTTTTTATAATCACGCGCCATGGCGGGCCTCGGCGCCTACATCGCCTGCGGGGCAGAGACGCCCAGCAGGTTCAGGCCATTACGTAACACCTGACGGGTTGCTAGCGCCAGGGTAAGGCGGGCGTCGCGCAGCTGCGCATCATCTTCAAGGATGAACTTGTGGTCGTTGTAGTAGGTATGAAAGTCGTTGGCCAGATCACGCAGGTAGTGGGCCAGCTGATGCGGTTCGTGGTTGATGGCCGCCGTCTCCAGCACTTCGCTGTAACGCGACAGGGTGATCATCAGCGCCTGTTCGTGCTCTTCATGCAGCAGATGGAGGTGAGCTTCGCCATTTGCCAGATCGTGGCTGAAACCCTTCTCACCCAGCAGCTGCATAACACTACAGACGCGGGCGTGGGCGTACTGAATGTAGTAGATCGGGTTGTCTTTTGATTGTGACTTGGCCAGATCAAGATCGAAATCCATGTGCTGTTCACATTTGCGCAGCACATAGAAGAAACGCGCCGCATCGTTGCCCACCTCTTCACGCAATTCACGCAGCGTGACAAACGAACCGGAGCGGGTCGACATCTGCACCCGCTCGCCAGCACGATAGAGATTGGCAAACTGCACCAGCAGCACATCGAGTTTGTCAGGGTTTTCGCCCATCGCCTGGAGCGCCGCCTTTACCCGTGGCACATAGCCGTGGTGGTCAGAGCCCCAGATGTCGATGACGCGCTCAAAACCGCGCTCCAGTTTATCCATGTGATAGGCGATGTCGGAGGCGAAGTAGGTGGTCTGGCCGTTGTCACGCACCACCACCCGATCCTTGTCATCACCAAAGTCGGTGGACTTGAACCACCAGGCGCCATCCTGTTGATAAAGATGTTGGCTGGTCTTGAGCCGTTCGATCGCCCTCTCCACCGCGCCGCTGTCGGCCAGTGAACGTTCGGAGTACCACTCGTCGTAGTGGACGCCAAACTCCTCCAGGTCCTGGCGGATATCAGCCAGCACGGTGTTAAGGCCGAGATCAAACATCTGGCGATATTTTTCTGCGCCGAGCAGCTGCTTGGCGTTGCTGATCAGATCATCAATGTGCAGCTCTTTATCACCACCTTGTGGTTCGTCGGCATGTACACCTTCAAACACCTTGTCAGCAGAACGGCGCAACCCCTCGCCATGAATCTTGTGCAGCGCGGCGGCGATGTCGTGTACATAACTGCCCTTGTAACCGTTGCTGGGGAAGGTGAACTGCTCGCCGCACTTCTCCAGATAGCGCAGCCAGATGCTGGTGCAGAGGATGTCCATCTGCCGACCGGCATCGTTGACGTAGTATTCGCGGTGAACGTTGTAGCCAATCGCCGCCAGCAGGTTGGAGACAGTAGCGCCATAGGCGGCACCACGGCCATGGCCGACGTGCAGCGGGCCGGTGGGATTGGCGGAGACAAACTCCACCTGCACCGATTTGCCCTGGCCTATGTCGCTCAGGCCAAAACGCTCACCCTGCGCCAGTACCTCACGCACCACCTTCTCGTAGGCGGCGGTGGTGAGGAAAAGGTTGATAAAGCCCGGTCCGGCGATCTCCACCTTCGCCACCTGATCAGAGGCAGGCAGCGCCGCCACGATCTGCTCCGCCAAATCCCGTGGCTTGCACCTGGCCAGCTTCGCCAGCATCAGTGCCGCATTGCAGGCAAAATCGCCATGGTGGCGATCCTTGGTCCGTTCAATAACACCGCGTTCGATCAGCAACTGGATGTCGAGGTCCGCCGCCAGGGCACCAGAGGCTTGCAGTTGTTGAATCGCGCTGGAGATCAGATGCTGGAGATGCTGTTTCACGGGAGGTTCCTGACTAGAAGGGGGCAAAAATTCAAAAGGGGGGGTGATTATCACTCGCCGGGCTTTGTCGGCGCAACCGTGACAGCCATTTGCGGCTCCATTGTTTGCTCTTACGCTCCGCCGGGTATGCCATGGCTGCGGGGCATGCGGCGGCGCATGTCGTTGATCCACGACATCTTAATCTTTCCATAATCACCCGCTTAGCCCTTTTTTAATTCATTGATCACGGTGCTGTCACATGGTTCTGCTGTAATATTCCCGTAGTTGGGATAAATGGGGTTCCGCGCTCGCCAGAGGCTGCTGGACCCCGGCCGATCACCGTCAAATACAAGGAAACCTGCCATGACCATCGCAAATCACGAAACACTCGACAAACTCAGCACCCTGTCACCCCTGGCCGAGCGCCTGGCCTTGGCCAAGGCCGCCTATACCACGCGCCGTGTCGATAAAGGCGCCATCCGCACCCTGATCGAGGCAGGGGTGCAGCCGCGCCCCGGCGACCTGCTGCTGGCGCGGGTGATAAAAATCGGCCACCACAAACGCCTCGAGCTGGAACACGGCCGCCTGGCGCCGCTGTTCGAGGGGGATGAGATCGTGGTCTGTTACGGCCACCGCTACGCCCCGGATCAGTTCGAGGCCGAGGTGCCGGAGGGGTTGGAGGAGTGCCATCTGGTGGCGGCGGGCGGTATCGCCGCCCTCTGCCTCTCTCGTCACAGCAGCGCCCGGGCGCCGACGGTGATCCAGCCGCTCGGGCTGCTGGGGGATGACGCGGGGCGGCCCGTGAATCTCGCCGATTGGGCCTTGCCGCCCACCGCTATTCAACGTCCGCGCCCCTTTGTTGTTGCCGTGGCCGGCACTTCGATGAATGCCGGCAAGACCACCTCCGCTGCGCACCTCATTAAAGGATTGGTGCGTTCCGGGCTGAAGGTGGGGGCGGCCAAGGTCACCGGCACCGGCTCGGGCGGCGACCGCTGGCTGATGAAGGATGCCGGGGCGCTGGAGGTGTTCGACTTCACCGACGCCGGTTTCGTCTCCACCTATCGCGCCTCGCTTGCCGAGATCGAGGAGATCCAGGTGCGGCTAATCGCTCATCTGCGCAACAGCGGCGCCGAGGCGATCGTGCTCGAGATCGCCGACGGCCTGTTCCAGCAGGAGACCGCCGCGCTGCTCCAGTCGCCGCGCTTCCAGGCCAACGTCGATACCATCCTCTTCGCCGCCGCTGACGCCATGGGGGCGAGCTGCGGCGTGGAGTGGCTGCGTCAGCGCCAGCTGCCGGTGGTGGCGGTCAGCGGCTGCCTCAGCGCCTCGCCATTGGCGGCGCGCGAGGCGGCGCTGGCCACCGGGCTGCCGGTGCTGGGGCTGGAGGAGCTGGCCGCGCCCGGCATCGCGGTGCAGTTCTTCGAAAGCAGCACCGACTGGATGGCGCGCGCCGCCAAGGTCAGTTGAGATGAAACAGATACCGAAAATTCTCGGCGCCGGGCGCAAGTGGCTGATGGCGCGGCTGGTGGTCAACGGTCTGGCCCAGGCGGGGGTGATGATCGCCACCGCCTGGCTGGTTAAACTCATCTTCGACGACTTCATCACTCCTGCCGCAGCCGCTCCCGCCATCTCCACCATGCTGGCCTGGTATGGCGCAGGGCTGGCCGCCGCCGCCGTGGCCATCGCCCTGCTGCGCATGGTGGAACATGTTGATGCCGAACGCATGGGGCAGGAATACACTCACGAGGTGCGCAGCGGGCTCTTCGACCACATGAGCCAGCTTTCCCCCCGGACATTGCAGCGGCGCAGCCGCGGCGGGGTGATGCTGCGCTTCATCGGTGATCTCACCGCCCTCAAGCAGTGGGTGAGCTTGGGGGTGGCACGGTTGACGGTCGCGGCAGTGACCAGCATCGCCACCCTGGCGATCCTCGCCTCCATCAATGCCATGCTGGCGCTGGTGGTGGGCGCGGCGCTGGCCGTGGGGGCGGTGGTCGCCTATGGGATGGGCGGATGGTTGCAGCGGGCGGTGCGCGAGGCGCGCCGCCGCCGTGTCTACCTCGCTGCCAATGTCAGCGAAAAGATCGCCGCCCTGGCGGTGGTGCAGGCCTTTGGCCAGACCCGCCGCGAACGGCGCCACCTGCGCCGCCAGAGTGAGCGGTTGATGGCGGCGATGGTCGGCCGCGCCCGGGCGGTGGGGGCCTTTCGCGGCATGGTCGAGGCGATTGCCGCCGCCGCCAGTGGCGGCGCCCTGATGGTGGGGGCGCTGCTGGTCGCCGCCGCTGACGCCACCCCCGGCACGGTGGTGGCGGCCATGAGCATCGTCGGCCTGCTGTTGCCGGCGCTGCGCGATCTGGGGCGGGTCCAGGAGTACTGGCACGGCGCGGTGGTATCGCGGGAGAAGATCAACGATTTCCTCGCCATGCCCGCCATGGGCAATCTGGCGCAGGAGGCTCGTCCCCTGGCACCGGGGCTAGGGGCGCTGGCGTTTGACGATGTCAGCGTCGCCGGTTCTTTGAGCCACTTCAGCGCCAGCGCCGCCGCCGGGCAGGTGGTCGCCCTGGTGGGACCCAATGGCGCGGGCAAATCGACCCTGCTCGCCCTGGCGGCGCGCCTGCTCGACCCCGATGAAGGGACGGTGCGCCTTGATGGCCAGGCCATCGCCGCCGTCACCCTGGAGTCACTGCGGCGGGCGGTGGGGGTGATGACCCCTGACCTGCCGCTGCTGCGCGGCACCATCGAGCGCAATCTGCACTACCGCTGGCCCGACGCCCCGGCCGAGGCGCTGGCGCGCGCCGCCACCCTCTGCGGCATCGACGAGATGCTCGCCACCCTGCCGCAGGGGGCCCAGACCCGCCTCAGCGAGGAGGGGGGCAACCTTTCCCTCGGCCAGCGCCAGCGCCTCGGTCTGGCGCGGGCGATCCTGGGCGAGCCGCGCCTGCTGCTGCTGGATGAGGTCGATGCCAATCTCGACCCCGGCGCCGCCGTGGTATTGCGGCGGATATTGACCGATTACCCCGGCACGGTGCTGCTGGTAACCCACCGTCTCGACTGGGTCAGGCTCGCCGATTTGGTCTGGCACGTCGAGAAGGGGGTGCTGGTGGAGAGTGGCGCGCCCGCAGCGCTGCTTGCCGCAGACGGCCCCACCGCGCGGCTGTTCCAGCGCCCCAGGGCAGTGGGGGAGTGAAGCCGATGATGGCGACAGCCCCAGCAGTTGCAGCCGCCCCGGCCCTGCCGCGTGGCCAGGTGGTGATGCGCCGCCTCGACGCCGATCCGCGCCAGCGCTATTTCCTCTATGTGCCCGCCAGCGGCGGCTGCAACGCCCCGCTGTTGGTGTCGGTGCACGGTATCTCGCGCAACGCCCGCCGCCATGTGCGCCGCTTCGCCCGCCTCGCCGAGCAGTATGGCGTGGTGGTGGTAGCGCCGCTCTTTGACAAGGAGCGCCACCCCGGCTATCAGCGGCTGGGGTTGAGCGGCGCGCGCGCCGATCTGGCGCTGGAGCAGATCGTCGCCGAGACCACGCGCCTGACCGGCGCCGACAGCCGCCATTTCTATCTGTTCGGTTACTCAGGCGGCGGCCAGTTTGCGCACCGCTACGCCATGGCTTATCCGCAGCGGGTGGCGGCCATCGCCATCGGCGCGGCGGGCTGGTACACCTTCCCCGACCCGCAGCGCCGCTTTCCCCACGGCACCGCCCCGCACCGCAAGCTGCCCGGTCTCAGCTTCGACGCCGCCCGCTTCCTGCGCGTCCCCGTCTGCGTGCTGGTGGGGGAGGAGGACACGGTGCGCGATTCGGCCCTGCGCCAGTGCGCCCGCATCGACGCCCATCAGGGGGTCAGCCGCTTCGAACGCGGCCAGCGCTGGGTCGAGGCGATGGCGGGCGCGGCGCGCCAGCACGGCCTGAAGACCGACTACCGCTTCATCGCCCTGGCCGGGGCGGACCACTCCTTCAGCCGCAGCATCAAATCGGGTGCCATGGACGAGGCGGTGTTCCGCTACCTGTTTGGTGCGGTGCCTGGGGGTGCCGCCACCCCTCCTTTTTAACTCCCTAAATTTATGCAACTAGATGAATCAAGAGGTTAGAAAATGAAGTTGCGCTCTTCCCGGCTCCGTCCCGCCATCCTGCTCGCGGCGGCGGTGCCGCTCTGCGCCCATGGCGCCGGTTTTTCCGCCAGTCTCAAAGACGGGGTGCGCTACGAAGCGCCCGGCGGCGATCTCAAGCTGCGGCTCGGCGGCCGTCTCTACCTCGACGGTGCCATGTTTGATGAGGACAAGGCCCGCCTCGAAAATGATCTGATGGTGCGCAGCGCCCGTCTGTCGCTGCGCGCCGATCTCTACCGCGACTGGCGGGTGAGCATGGAGTATGACCTGACCGACGAGGATGAGCGTTACCGCTCGCTGTGGCTGCGCTACAGCGGCTACGACAAGACCCACATCACCGCTGGTCAATTCCAGGAGCCGTTCGCGACCAGCTCCAACGCCATACCCTTCATGGAGCGCTCCCTCGTCAACGCCCTGGCGCCGGGCGTCAACGTCGGTTTTGGCGTGGAGCGCTGGGGCGACAAATGGAACGCCAGCGGCGGCCTCTTCTGGGAGACTTATATTGAGGATGCAGCCCCCTTCGCCAGCCGTGAGGGGAAGGGGCTGACCGGCCGCCTCACCGCCGCGCCGCTGCAGCGTGGCGGGCAGGTGCTGCACCTGGGGGTCTCGGCCTCCTGGCGTCTGCCAGAGGATGACAACCGTATCCGCTTCCGCGCCCGTCCCGAGTCGGAGGTGACCGATGTGCGCCTCATCGATACCGGCTCGATACGCCATGTCGATGATTACTTCACCTATGGTGTCGGGGCGGCGGCCATGACGGGGCCGGTCACGCTCCAGGGCGAATACGTGGCGGCCACGGTTCAGCGTACCGGCGGGCGTGGCGCCGAGCAATTCAGCGGCGGTTATCTCGCCGCCAGTTATCTGCTCAGTGGCAAGCAGCGCCGTTACTCGGCCAGCTCCGGCGCATTTGGCGCTGTCAGGCTGGAAAATGGCAGCGCCTGGGAGCTGGCGCTGCGGCGCAGCTTTCTCGACCTTAACAGCGGCGTCATCAGCGGCGGCAGGCAGGTCAACACCAGCTGGGGGGTGAACTGGTATCCCCATGAAAACGTGCGCCTGATGTTCAACTATATTTTCGTCGATACGGATGAGATCGCCGGTAACGACGATCCTTCAATTCTCCAGGCACGGCTACAGTTGGCAATCTGATTGGCAACGCGTCTGCTCCGCCGCATCCAGGCGGGCAGGCGCTTCTGTTTTGCGTGCCCTGCCGTTCTTCCTCCCGCCCAGTTATCCATCCGGGTCTCTCCGGCTTCCTTCATGTTATCTCCACTGTCGTTGATGGCAGACGCTTTAATAAAAATTTAATAAAACTGTCATGTTTCCTTAACAATGCCGTCAGGTGAATTTTAATTTCGTGGCGCTTTAATGGTGGTGTAGGAGATAGGGGGCCGGTTTTGGCAAAGGCCGAGACGCTGTGGAGGATCCCCCGGTTGATCATCGTCAACAGTAAGGAACCTAACCATGACTTTGCAAAGCGCTGCCGTTCCCGTCATCCCGCCGGCACGGCCGAATGAGCAGGCCCGTCACGGCCTGATCATCACCCTGACCGCGACCATCATCGCAGCGCTGATCTGGTTCGGTCTTGAGGGTGTCAGCAGCGAGATCCGCCTGGTCTTCATCACCTTTGCCGTGGCGATCATCGGCTGGGTCTTCACCAGGATCGAAGACAGTTACATCGCCCTGGTGGCGGCCACGGTGTTTGTGTTGACGGGTATCGAAACGCCGGATGGCTTTTTCGAGGCGCTGGGGGATAGCCTGGTGTGGCTGCTGGTGGCCGCCTTCATCATCGCTGCGGCGATCAAGACATCGGGGCTTGCCAACCGTCTTGCCGCCGCCGTGGCGGTGCGCACCCGGTCCGTCAACCAGCTTTTCTACGCCCTGACGGCGGTGATCGTGGCGACCGCCTTTTTCATCCCCTCCACCTCCGGGCGAGCGGCGGTGATGCTGCCGGTGTTCCTGGCGCTGGCGGTGGTGATTCCGCAGCGGCGCATCGTCACGGCGCTCGCGCTGCTCTTCCCCACGGCGATCCTGCTCTCCGCCATCGCCTCGCTCATCGGCGCCGGTGCCCATCTGATCACCGCCGACATTCTGTCGAACATGACC
>JAYWDX010000154.1:0-1710 GCA_043779675.1 Tenderia sp. (SeqCode) | reverse complement strand
TTGAGGCGAGTCTGGGCATCAAAAGGAACACCATACTCATCAATCGCATGAATGGTGTCTACACCATAACCGGTATGCCAGGCGCTGTAATCGAGACTGAAAAGCCAGTCCATATTCGTGGTGAGCCTAGTGACACTGTTAAGTGAAAATGCCAAGCCTTCGCCATTGGCGCGATGTTCAAAACTTACAGGGTGGGCAAAATCAGAACGGAGATTCCAGTCCGCCTCAGCTTGGTACCGCCCCCTGTGGTAAGCGACATCAAATGCCAACCGCACGCCACTACCGACATCCTCGTCAATAAAACTGACACCCAGCCAACCATCCTGCCATTGCGCATCATAACTGCTGTCCAATCCGTGAAACGTCCCAAGCGGCGGTACAGCTTGACGACCATCGCTCATGGTCAGATTTTGACGGTGCAGCGACACTCCCGCCATTGGCATCACATAGCGATTGGCAGCCACTGCCAAGCGATAACCGGCACCGACACTCGCATCAGCAACATCGCCACCAGCCCTGTTGTTGGAGCGGGAGAATACTCCCTGACGATTGTCATAAGCGTAATCGGAGTCCTGATTATGTCCTGACCGTACCTTGCCATAACCGACACTGCCAAACAGATGGACGCGATCACGATGAGCATCGAGTTTGGCCCTGAGCTGGTGAATGGCCATGTTTGACCAACTTAGCTCAGATAGCACATTGGGGTTTTGACCAGAGCTATCACCGGCGATATTCCAGTCCAGACGATCACCCCGATAGCCAAGCTCCAGCGCCCCGGAGAACTCCGTCTCAGCCATCGCGCTGGTGCTGATGCCAGCGACTACCAGAATCACAAATGCACACCGCCTGTAAACCATCGCCTCTCCCGCTTGCCGCGCCTATATTGCGACAGATCATACCCACGTTTCATCATCAAAATCCAAAACTCATTCAAGAGGTGATCAGAGCAGCCGATTTACCTTATGTAAAGTGCAAAAAAAGGACGCCGCCATGAATCGCATCTTCACAGAACCCTCCGCAACCGCACAGTGGCAACAGCTGGTGCATGAAGCCGAAACGCAGGCCCATCTGACACTCAACGAAACGCTGGAGAGCTACCTTGTCTTCACCCTGATGCGTTTCACCCAGCGGCCACAACTGCTACAGGGCATCATGGCAATGGAGTTTCTCAATGGCCTCAACGAACAGGGGGTGCGACGTCACGATAATCTGCGCGATGTCGGCGACCAGTGTCTGCTGTTTGCTGGCCTCTTCCCTCAGAATGCCCGCCGCCGGTTGGTCCGTATCGGTTACTTTGTCAGCCTGGGGCGTAGCGCCTATCAACAGATCCATGACGATCAACAACACACCACCTTCAAGCTTTACGGCCTATTGGCCGCGGACTTTATCGCCATGATGGATGTACTGCTGGCGATGCGCAGCATCAATCCCCACCATGAGCAGCTGGCGCCGCTGGAGGCATTTGAGCTGTGGGAGCAGACCGGCAGCCAACAGGCCCGCCGCTCGCTGGCACGACGCACACGGGCCACACCCATCGCCAAGAGATCGCCACTCGGTAGCGTTCCAGACGCCACACACCACTAAGTAACTCGCCGTCCGGCGGCCAAGTTTGGTATATTTGGCCGCCTTTACATCTCGGCAGTCAGCCCCCTCCATGTCAAAACAGATCAAAGCAGTGGCCCTCATCTCCGGCGGCCTCGACTCCAT
>JAYWDX010000153.1:0-2502 GCA_043779675.1 Tenderia sp. (SeqCode) | reverse complement strand
AAAGACATCGCCATAGGTGACATCGCCACCCATTCCACCACCCGTCCCATTAGAGCCACCACGGGTCCAGATCAGGTCATAGACGCTATCAACGCCCTGAATGTACATCGCCAGACGTTCAAGGCCGTAGGTGATCTCGCCGGTGACAGGCTTGCACTCAAGGCCGCCAACCTGCTGGAAGTAAGTGAACTGAGTCACCTCCATGCCATTGAGCCACACCTCCCAACCCAAGCCCCAAGCGCCGAGGGTCGGTGACTCCCAGTTGTCTTCAACAAAGCGGATGTCATGCACCAGCGGATCAAAACCGAGCAGCCTCAAGGAGCCGAGATAGAGCTCTTGAATCTCAAGGGGTGAAGGCTTGAGCACCACCTGAAACTGGTAATAATGTTGTAGACGGTTGGGGTTTTCGCCGTAACGGCCATCGGTGGGGCGGCGCGAGGGCTGCACATAGGCGGCGCGCCAAGGCTCCGGCCCCATGGCGCGCAGGAAGGTGGCGGTGTGGAAGGTGCCGGCGCCTACTTCCATGTCGTAAGGCTGCAATACCACGCACCCCTGCCCGGCCCAGTAACTTTGCAGGGCCATGATCAGCCCTTGAAAGGTGGAAATATCGTACTCGGCAGCAACGCTGCGCGGACTGTTGGTCACCACAATCACCCCTTAAAAAACGGTCGTCTGTTCAAAAGGGGGATTATACCCGTTGCCCGGCGTTGATGGCAGCCGCGCTTAGCGCAACAACAAGCCTAGGTTTAGCGCCAGCGACTGCCACCGCACTTCATTCAAACGTGTTTGGGCGATACCACCGGCGGCAAGATAGACCGTATCGACACCATAATCCGTGCGCCAATTGCCATAATCGAGGCCGACCAGCCATGAAAAATGGCTATTCAATGGAGCCGTGACATTAAAAGCGACTGTCATGCCCTGCCCATCTGCGTTGTGCTCATAACTTTTGGGATGAGCAAAATCAGTACGTAGATTCCAGTCTGCCACCGCGCTGTAGCTAACGAGGTGGTATTTAACCTCCAGCACCAGCTTAAGGCCGCTAGCCAACGACTCATTTACCAAGCTGGCGCCTCCCCAAAGCCCCCGCCACTCTGTGTCGTAACTGGAGTTCAGTCCGGGGAAAGGACCCAATTCGGGCGGCTCAAAGAGATCAATCGTCTGATTACCGTTAAACATGGTCAATTCCTGACGATGCACTGAATAACCGGCCGCTGGCATCAGGTACCCCTTATAGCCACGCGAGGAGGGGCCTTCAAACCGATAACCGATACCAATATCTGCATCGGCAACACGTCCTCCCGCCTCATTATTGGAACGCGAAAACTCCCCCACACGACCATTAAAAAAATAATCCGAATCCTGATTGGCGCCCGAACCGATATCGCCATAGCCGACACCGCCAAACAGATAAACCGCCTCATTGTGCAGATCAAGCCTGAGCTTGGTCTGCCGCGTCACCAGATTATTCCAAGTTAACTCAGAGAGAACATTGGGGTTTTGGCCATTTGTATTACCCGCGATATTCCAGTTCAGCCGATCAACACGATACCCTTGCTCTACCGTCACCTCGGCAGCCACCTCCGCCATTGCGCCACGACAGACACAGACACTTATCAACAGAGCAACCACCCACCGCCTATTCACCATCACATTTCCTGTTTGCCGTCATTATCACTGGCCAAATCATACCTGCCTTTTACAAACAAATTCGAAACACTATTCAAGACACATTGCAGAGCAGCCGACTTACCTTATGCAAAGTGCAAAAAAAGGGACGCAGCCATGAATCACATCGTCACAGAACCAACCGCAACCGCACAGTGGCAACAGCTGGTGCATGAAGCCGAAACGCTGGCCCACCTCACCCTCAACGAAACCCTGGAGAGCTATCTCGTCTTCACCCTGATGCGTTTCACCCAGCGGCCACAACTGCTACAGGGCATCATGGCGATGGAGTTTCTCAATGGCCTCAACGAACAAGGGGTGCGACGTCACGACAATCTGCGCGATGTCGGCGACCAGTGCCTGCTGTTTGCCGGTCTCTTTCCTCAGAGTGCCCGCCGCCGTTTGGTTCGTATCGGCTACTTTGTCAGCCTGGGGCGTAGCGCCTACCAACAGATCCATGACGATCAACAACACACCACCTTCAAGCTTTACGGCCTATTGGCCGCGGACTTTATCGCCATGATGGATGTACTACTGGCGATGCGCAGCATCAATCCGCACCATGGGCAGCTGGCACCGCTGGAGGCATTTGAGTTGTGGGAAGATACCGGCAGCCAGCAGGCCCGCGCCTCTCTGGCGCAACGCACACGGGCCACGCCCATCGCCAACTACGCTCCACTCGATAGCGTTGCAGACGCCACGCACCACTAAGTAACTCGCCGTCCGGCGGCCAAATTTGGTATATTTGGCCGCCTTTACATCTCGGCAGTCAGCCCCCTCCATGTCAAAACAGATCAAAGCAGTGGCCCTCATCTCCGGCGGCCTCGACTCCAT
>JAYWDX010000152.1:0-7299 GCA_043779675.1 Tenderia sp. (SeqCode) | reverse complement strand
AGGTCTGTGTGGGTGATATCACGGAAGGCCATGACGGCACCGATGATCTCATTTTGGCGATTGCGTATCGGTGAGGTGACGTGGTCAAGCTTGAGTTCGCGGCCATGATGATTGATGAAAGTGAGCTGTTTTGAACCATAGACGGGGCGGTTGGTTTCGAGGCAGCTGGTCGCGGGGTCATAATCACCGCTGCTGTCCGAGTCGCTGATGCCATGCAGTACCTGATGTACATGTTTACCGGCGGCTTCAACCAGTTTCCAGCCAGAGATGCGCTCAGCCACTGGGTTCATATACTCAATGGCACCGGCAGGATCGGTGGTGATAACACCTTCGGAAATGGAGTGTAGTGTGACCTGAGCCAGCTCCTTTTCGTGAAATAGAGCTTCCTGGTTTTGGGCGAATTCACGGTTGCTGACCAGAAAATCCTCACGTTGTATGGCGATCTCGCAGACCCGCCGTAGCTGTTCGGTGCGGAAGGGTTTGGAGATAAAGTCGACGGCGCCATCAAGGATGAGTTCTCCGGCGCGTTCTGGCGTGGAGCGGGCGGTCATCATCACCACCGACTGTGCCGGGTTGACCTTGATGATCTCTTGCAACACCTCGCGGCCTGACATCTCCGGCAGCATAACATCCAGCAGTATCAGTTCATGACGCCGCGCCAGCCACGCCTCCAGTCCTGCCTTACCGGTGGTGGCGACCTCAATCTCAAAGCGGTTGCTAAGCACACGCTTAACCAGCTCGACTGTGTCCGGGTAGTCCTCGACCACCAGCAGTGAGGCCTTGGGTATGCCACCACCGCTGCCTGATTTAAATATCTCATCCAGGATCACAGGCAGCGTTGCCTGCGCCTGGAAGGGTAGGAAACGGTTGACCTCAAAGGCGTGGCAGGTGGCGACAGCGATACGTTCACTGTGGATACTGGAGACGATGATGATCGGGGTGTTGGCACTGATAGTCAGCGCCCCAGAACGGATTAGTCGCGCAAAACGCCAGCCATCAAGCTTGCCCAGCTCGACATCACAGATGATGACGTCGATCTGTTTGCTGCTGAGGATGTTGAAGGCCTCTTTGGTGGTGGCGACCTCGGAGAGTTCTGTATAACCAGAGCGGTGCAGCGTTGCGGCAATCGCGGCGCATTGATCAACGTTGGGGGTAAAGATTAAAACCTGCTTGTTAAACAAACCAACACTCCCTTTTGGTTATAAAATCACTCTGTTACAAACAGTCGCAGTATAGAACGCCCTAAGAACCTGTTTACGATCTCGCTGAAGGGCGCATCGCCGCGAAGGGGGTACCGAGGGGAAACGGGCTCAAAATGCTGATGTACTACGTGTACACTGCGCTTTTTCGCCCGTTTCCGCCTCGCCTAGAGGCGCCTACTTTTGGTGCGCTGCATCCCTTGATCAAGATCGTAAACAGGTTCTAAGTGTAGGACGCTCTAGACATCGGCACTATCCCATGTTTCTTGAGTGGGTATTGGGATCGAGACTACGAAGGTCGAACCCTGCTTAATACTACTGGTTACGCGAATGGCGCCGCCCATGAGGGTGCAGAACTGGTGGGTAATAGCCAGCCCTAGGCCTGTGCCCTGAAAACGGCGGGTAATGGTGCTCTCGACCTGATAAAAGGGGTCGAAGATGTGTTCGATCTGATTCTCCGGCATGCCGATGCCATTATCCTGGACAGTGAGCTGGAGTAGCTTGGTGCTCTGTGTGACGCTGAGTTGTATCAATCCATTCTGGGTGAATTTAATGGCGTTGCTGAGTAGGTTGAGCAGGATTTGACGTAGCTTTGCTTCGTCGGTCAGCACCGACTCTGGTGCCAGCTGGATGTTGCTCTCAAGCCGGTTATGGCCGGTTTTGAGCAGCGGCGTGACCGTTTCCGTCACGCCATTGATGAGTAGACGCAGATTGGTGGGCGCCAGTTGGAGCGCCATTCGGCCTGACTCGAGCTTGGACATATCCAGAATCGAGTTGATCATGGCCAGCAGATGGCTGGCATTGGCGGTGATGGTTTCGAGATCGTGGTGTGTTTCAATCAGTTCAGTTGGCAGGTCTTCAAAAATCAGATCGCTGAAGCCGAGGATCGATTGCAGCGGCGTGCGCAGTTCGTGGCTGACACGGGAGAGAAAATCTGATTTGTTCTGGTTGGCCTGGATCGCCAGGTCGCGGGCATAGACCAGCTCTTGGGTGCGTTGCGCTACCTCATGCTCAAGCAGCTCATTATGTTGCCGTAAGCGGCTATCGCGCTCGGCCAGCGCCTCCATCATCTTATTAAAGGCGCGGCCAATGTTATGCACCTCCGTGGGACCCTTGAGTGTGGCAAAGGCGCTGGTATCACCCTGCTCGGCACATGCCATTACCTGTGACAGTTGCGAGAGCGGTTGGATAAGGCGTGTCAGGCTGCGGCCGATGAAAAAGAGCAGGATGAGAGCAACGATCATGGTGATCCCGAGATTGTTGGTGATGGTGGCTACAACAATCTGCTTAAGTTTGGCTTTGCTCTTGATAACGACCACACTACCGAGCAGTTCACGGTGACGCGTCTCTGATTGGGCCAAGGCGATGGCAGTGTCGCTGGACTCAATTTGACCGTCACTATAGACCGGCGCGATAAAGATCCACTCTGCGTTATTCTCTTGCGCCAACACTGCAATCTTATTCTCGGCATTGAGGTGCGGCAGTGTGGCTGTCTCCCGGCTATAGCCTTTGTTGAGTAGCACGGCACCGTCATTGGTCAGCAGGGTGACCTGGCTGATGGAGGGGAACCCCAGCGCGGCGCCCAAGGCCTCTTCGGCATTATCGCCACTGCCGTAGAGCAGTGATAGCACAGAGCGCTCGGCAACGGTGTTGGTCACCTGCAGACCATCCTCCACCATTTGGTCGTAGACATTGGCGGAGGTGATCCAGGCGGTGGTCAAGGAGGTGGCGATCGCTAGCACAAAAACACCAACGGTGAAGGTGGTGATGAGCTGCCTGCGAAAGCTGCTGTGTGACGTTGTCTTAATCTCCATGGGTACGTTGCCGAGGCTCTATCTCACTGGATAGATGACATCAAGCGCCTCCTCGACAGTTTTTGTATAGTTAATTCCCAGATGGGCGGCGGTACGACGGTTGAGCGATACCTTGAGATCGCTGAGTGGCAGCACCCGTGGCGGTTGCGATGTTTCCGTCACTCTTTGCAGCGCCAGTGTCGCCAGGCTGTAGCCCATCTGCTGGTGGTCGGGAAAGAGCGCAAAAAGCGCACCACGGCGGGTATGGGAGGGGTTATTAGAAAAGAGCACCAACTGGTTCTGCCAGGCGCTTTCAAGAGCCATGGGCATAATGGTCTTGTCGGGCAAGATGGTGTCAAGCAGCAGCCAGATACTATCAGTGGGGCCTTTGGCCTGTTCGAGAATGGTTCTGAATTTATGCACCGCTTCACGGATGTCTGAGGCGGTATAGGCCTTTAACTCAATGCCATGGGACTTGGCCGACTGCTGCGCCAGACGCATTATCCAGCCACTATTCTCCTCGTTATAGACAGTGAAGACCCGTTTGACCGCCGGAGCGATATCGGTGAGGCGGGAGAAGAACTGCTCCGGCGACCCGGCCAGGCTGATGCCGTTGTGATCGCCGGGGTTGAGCAACAGACCGCCGTGCACTACCGGGAGCTGATCCCGCAGTTCATGGGCAATATCATAGGTCTGTTTACCGAGCGCGATGACCGCATCAATGTTGTTGCGGCGGATATATCGGCTGATTTCTTGCGCGGTGGTGGCCGCCTGCACCACAAAGACGGCGTGTTCTGACTTGGAGTGTGATTCGATGCCAGCGATGATCTCTTTGAAGATCTGATCATAGGCCGGGCTGACCTGAGGATAGAGCACCAGCAGCTTGGGTGTGGCGGCGGCCTGGCAGCCGAAGCAGACAAAGAGGCTCAGTATAGTCGCAAGCAACACTCTTGCAATCCAGCGTGGCAGGATCATGGTAACCAATCCGCAAAGAGGGTGTGGTTGAGCCTAATGACTGTTTTGGCGAGCCTCTCTAGCACTATATCTTCCGTGGTTTAGTTCTTAGCAAGCCATTTACATGGTCACGCCGGCCATGCCCAGCGCCTGACGGACAACATCGGTGGCATCCATCATCATGCGGATTGCTATCGGATACTCTTTAGCAATGGCCTTCTGCTGTGCCTGCTCCGTCATCCAACGTGCCTTTTTTCCCAGTTGCTGCATCTGATCCGCAATTGCCAATTCCGGTTTTTTCACATCCAGCGCCACCGGTATCAGCTCCTCATACCCAAGGTAACGGCGTAATTCATAGTAATACTCCTTCTCTGGCGTACTAATGTCGAGTTCGTTTACCAGCTGTTTATGGTTGAGCATGGATTGCAGCGAGGCGGTCACCACCACCTGTGCCTCCTGCAGATGGCTCGCCGCTATTTCGTAGAGTCCTTTAGCGGCGGCCACCTCCGCAGCTTTAACCAATTTTGCGATACGCGCCTGATTATCGCCGTTACCGTTTTCACTAATATTGAAGCGCTCTTTATTGTCGGTCTCGGCAAAGCTGAACTTCCTGAGTCCTTGAAGCAGGTTTTCATAACGGGCCTGGTGGCGGCGGCTCTCTTCCGGATCTGGCGGTAGCGCCTTGGTGGCGATCATGAGTCGGCGTAGCCCTTCGCGGACCTGTTGATTGGCCTGCGCTGAATCACCCTTGGCAAGGGCGGTGCGGGCCTTGCTGAGTTGTTGGCTGATCTCGGTCACGGCTCCTTGTTGATGCTCCTTGAGGCGCAGGCCGGTACGTGATTGCAGTAGTTTTTCCAGATATTCAACGCGCAGCTCCACCGAGGTGGAGGCCGAGACATCCCGTGGCGCCGCCTGGACTAAAGGCATCATGGTTGTAGTTGTGAGCAACAGGGCCAGTGCGCCGTGGGTCAGTACTTTTCTGAATTGCATCTCATCATCTCCTTCAACTGCGATGATATGTAGTTTTTATTTAGGTGTGGTGAAGAGGTCGGAGTTCCGCCGTTTCTCTTCCAGCAGTTTTTTAAACTCATCCATGCTCATTTTGGGTTTGGAGAATTTTGGCATCTCCACCCGCAGGGCGTTGTTGAGTTGCTGCTGTTGGCCATCGCCGTAGCTTAGCAGCAGGTGATAGCTGCCGATGGCCGTGGTGGCGGGCAGCGTAAAACGGTTGCCAGCTTCATGGCTAACGTTTATCTCCGGCAGGGGCCGCAACGCGGTGATGGTAGCTGCGCCACTCAGGTAGAGCACACCTTCGTGCAGCCGCATGCGGGCAATGGCGTTGAGCATGGGGTAGCGACGCACCTCCTTGAGTGTGGAGGGATCGAGCTGCATCACTTCATGCTCGTTGCTCACCAGCAGCTGCCCCTCGCTCTGAGTGAGGGCGGTGATGGGGGCATCCAGCATCTGTTGTGCTTGCAGCCTCATCCCCCTTTTATCCAATTCAAGTAGTAGCAGGGTGTTGCCATGGCTGGCATAAAGGCGGCTGCCCGTTATCAGCAGCTGTAGGGCAGCGCTATCGAGAGGATGGTGTGCCATTTCGGTGACAGCGCCATTACCATCGACACCGTAACGGCGCAGGCCATCGCTGCTGGCGACAATCAGCCCATCGCTGGTCAGGGCGATGGCGCTGGCCCTGAGGTTGAGGCGTGACAGCTGGCGCGGCTGTTTGGGATTGTTGATGTCGTAGAGCTGCACCCCTTGTAGCTCATCGAGCAGCCAGGCGCGCTTCTGCTCCACGATGACATCGACAACACGGCCATCGGTGGTGGTGGTGCTGAGCCAGCGCGCCTCGAAGGGGTTGCCGATGTTGGCAATGGCCAGACCGCCATCGCCCATCGCCAGATAGGCGTGGTTACCTGCGAGCACGACACGGCGGGCATCACCGGGGAAGTTGACGCCGGTGATCCAGGTGGGGTTGAGCGGATTTTTGATGTCGAAGATCTGCAAGCCGTTGCTGCCCTGGGCGACAAAGGCGTAGTTGCCCCCGCTATATTCAAGTGTGGCTATGTCATTCACGCGGCCACGCTCGTGATAGCCCCCCACCACATGCACGGCGGCGGGATCGCTGACATCGAGCACGGCAATGCCGCCCCACCAGTCCATCGCAAACAGGTTGTCACCCTCCACCTTCAGCCCCCAGGTGGCGCCACGGGTATCAAAACTGCCGACCAGCTGCGGCGCCTTGAGATTGCTGATATCGAGGATATGAATCCCTGCCAGCCAGCTGGCGACGTAGAGCTTGTCACCGATCAGGTCGAGGCCACGGCTGTTGCCAGGCAGTTGGGTGTGGCTGATCACCTTGGGCGCGGCCGGATCAGTGATATCGAGGACGTAGACGCCATCGTCAAAAAAGGCAACAAAGGCAGTGTTGCCACGGATCATCACCTCCTCCGCCGCCGTGCCGGGTGTGAACTGGCCGAGCAGCTTGGGCGCTTTGGCATCCTTCACGTCAAAGATCAGCAGGCCGGTGTCGTCATCGGCGACATAGAGCCGCTCGCCCTGGATCTCCAGTGACCACGCCTTGCCGGGCGTATCAACCTCGCTGAGCTGTTGCGGCTGGGTCGGATCGCTGATGTCGATGATCTGAAAGCCACCACGATGGCTGGCGAGATAGAGCAGATTGCCCGCCAGCTTTGCGGTGTAGCCGAGGCCGCTGGTCTGAATGTGTGAGATCAGTTTCGGTTCACGCGGATTTTTCACGTCGATGATCTGCAGGCCGTGGTCGTCATCAGGCACATAGGCGATGTTGTCGCGCACCACCATGCCCTTCGGTGAGCCGGGGGTATGAAAGCTGGAGAGTAGCAGCGGCAGGTTGGGGTTGCTGATGTCGTAGAGGTGGATGCCGGAGAACCAGTCGGCGACATAGGCGATGTTATTGGCGATAAAGACGCGGCGCTCACCACCGAAGTTAACCCCCTGGCCGAAGTTGAGCCCCTCGTTGCTGATCTGCGGCATGGCGGCGCTGAAGTCGATCACGTCGATGCTGGTATCGGTACGCAGGTAGACGTTCTGGTCGTACCAGGCGATGTCTCGAACTGGCGTAGTGTTGCGCCAGGCGTTGACCACCGTCGGCTCCGCCGGATTGTTGATGTCGATGAGGTAGATGATGCCGCCGTCACTCAGCGCCAGCACCTTGTTGTCGGCGGCGACAATACGCACGATGCGCCCCAGCTTCTGGTGGCTGCCGCGCCAGAGCGGATTTTTGGCGTCGCTGATGTCGAGCACGGTGAGGCCATTCCTGTCGTTGGCCACAATGGCCAGGGAATCGATCACTACCAGATCATGCAGGGGGG
>JAYWDX010000151.1:0-1846 GCA_043779675.1 Tenderia sp. (SeqCode) | reverse complement strand
GTTTATCGAAACTTCCTACGACGTTGCCGGTAATAAACACTTCCACCCGTGCCAGCCCTGGCAGGGTCACCATGCGGCACTCAATGATGCCAAGCCCATCGGGTGTTGGGTCACAGTCGGGCTGACTGGTGGTAGAGGTGGTGTCGATCTTGGTGAAACTAAATTGGCTGGGTAATTTGATCTCCAGCACCACTACGGTGGCCGAGGCGTTGACGTAGACGTTGGTCAATACCACCTTGTAGGTCAGTGGGCTGAGAGCATCGTTGGGTTTGATAGGGTCGGCGTTGTCACTCATCACAAGTTTTAAATCGACATAATCTTTTATTAACGAGATTTTGGCGCCAAACTCATAGGCGCCGATGTCGCAGCGGCCGTCGGTTCTTTGCAGGAAGCGCTGGTCAACATGAGGGCAGATGCTGCTGTTGGCGCTATTATAGGCAGCGCTGCTGGTAGATAGCAGTTTGTGCACAGGGGTGGTGCCGGGGGAGTCCGGATCGACAGTCAAGGCGGTATCGAGCCCTAGATTGGATGGGCTGATGTTGATAATGTCGGGGGTACGGCTGGTTCCTGATGTGATCAGGCCACAACTATTGCTGCTCTTCAGGTTGCCGCCGCTCTCCAGGTTGCCGCCGGATGAGTCGATCAGCGTTTTATAGTTGATAGGAAAGGTTAGCCCGGAGCAGACGGTGGTGCCTGGATTGCTGCGGTTGCCATCGGCGATAATGGTATTGGCGACCGTTACTCCCGCTGATGAGCCTGTGTCGCCACCAAAGACGGTCAGCTGGTTGCCGCCGACACCATTGCTTGAATTTGCCCTGTTATCGAAAAGAGTGACGTTGGTAAGGGTGATGACGCGGGTATTGAAGATGCCGCCGCCGTCACTGCTGAGGCCATCGTTGGTAGCTAGAACTTCATTGCCGCTGATGGTGGAGTTGATGATGTCCATGTTGCCCAGTGCGGTATTATAAATGCCGCCGCCACGTCCAACGGATTCATTATCGTTGATAGTGGAGTTGGTCAGGGTAAATGGCCCCAAGTTGCTGATGCCACCACCAAAGAAGGTGGCGCGGTTGTTCTTTATCACGCTGTTGTTGACGATAACGTTGCCGGTGTTTTGCCCCTGGCCTTGGTTGTGGATGCCGCCCCCCGTTCTGGTGGTGGTGTTACTGTCGATGGTGGAGTTGCCGATGTTGAGAAAGCCGCCCATGTTACGGATGGCGCCGCCATCCGATTTGCCGCCCACGTTGCTTAAAATGTCGGTGTTACGGATCTCGGTACGGCCAAGGTTGGCGATGCCTCCACCACCCAGTCCCCTGTTATTGGTGATCTGCGAATTCTCGATATAGGCATTGGACAGGGCGTCGACAAAGAGGCCGCCGCCAGTGATTAAGAAACTACCGTTGAGGCTGGTGAGTTCGTTGTAGGTGAGATTGACCTCTTTAAGGTTGAGGGTGCTACTCCCCTGGACCAGGATGCCGCCACCACCGCACAGAATGTCCTCCGTGCACTTCGTAGTGGAGGTGATGTCAAGAAAACCGCCCGTGATGGTGATATTTCTCAGCGTGACCTTGGCGCCACTTTGGATATGGAAAACACGATCTTTCAGTCCAATGGGTCCATTGGCGTTGATTGTAGGCGTGATGGCGCCGCTGCCAATGATCTCCAAATCATCGCTGATATCCAGATCGCCACTCTTGCTCGCATTTTCGAAGGTGCCGGGGATGTTCAGAGAGACATCTGACGTCAGGTTGATAACATCCTTGCCGGGTGTGATGTTGGCCAACTGTATCGCGGCGCGCAGGGTGCATTGACTATTACTGGTAGAGCCGCAGGTACTGGTATTGAG
>JAYWDX010000150.1:0-2019 GCA_043779675.1 Tenderia sp. (SeqCode) | reverse complement strand
GTTTATCGAAACTTCCTACGACGTTGCCGGTAATAAACACTTCCACCCGTGCCAGCCCTGGCAGGGTCACCATGCGGCACTCAATGATGCCAAGCCCATTGGGTGTTGAGTCACAGTCGGGCTGACTGGTGGTAGAGGTGGTGTTGATCTTGGTGAAACTAAATTGGCTGGGCAATGTGATCTCCAACACCACTACGGTGGCCGAGGCGTTGACGTAGACGTTGGTCAATACCACTTTGTAGGTCAGTGGGCTGAGAGCATCGTTGGGTTTGATCGGGTCGGCGTTGTCACTCATTACAAGCTTTAGATCGACGTAAGTGTTTATAAGGGATTTTGTGGCACCAAACTCATAGGCGCCGATGTCGCAGCGGCTATCGGTTCTTTGCAGAAAGCGCTGGTCAACCTGAGGGCAGATGCTGCTGTTGGCGCTATTGATGGCACGACTGTTGGGGAGTAGGGCGTGCACAGGGGTGGTGTCGGGGAATTTCGGATCGACCGCCAAGATGGGATCGAGTCCCAGGTTGAGTGCGCTGATAATGTCGGGGATACGGCTGGTTCCTGCTGGGATCAGGCCACAACTATTGCTGCTCTCCAGGTTGCCGCCGGATGAGTGGATCAGCGTCTTATAGTTGATAGGAGAGGTTAGCCCGGAGCAGGCGGGCGTGCTTAGATTGCTGTTGTTGCCATCGGCGATAATGGTATTGGCGACCGTTACTCCCGCTGATGAGCCTTTGTCGCCACCAAAGACAGCAAGCTGGTTGCCGCCGACACTGCCGTTCAAGCCGCAGTCGGCCACCGCACAGGGGTTGGCCTTGTTATTGTAGAGGGTGACATTGGTGAGAGTGATGGCGCGGGTATTGTAGATACCACCGCCACTGCGGCCTTCGTTGCTGCTGATGGTGGAGTTGATGATGTCCATGTTGCCCAATGCGGAGTTGTAGATGCCGCCGCCATAGAAACTGGAGGTGTTGTCGCTGATGGTGGAATTTGTCAACGTTATTGGACCTTCATTGTGGATGCCGCCGCCATGTTGTATCGCCTGGTTTGAGGTGATCTCACTATTGCTGATGATAACGTTACCCAGATTGAGCCCAAGATCGCTGCTGGATATACCTGCACCCAGGGTAGCTTTGTTGTTGCGGAGCGTGGAGTTGCCTATTTGGAGGTAGCCGCCCATATTGCGAATCGCACCGCCATTAGAGCCACCCGCGTCATTATTGGCCAGGGTGGTATTGAGGATCTCGGTGCGTCCTAGATTGGTGATACCGCCGCCGCCAGGGCCATCGTTATCAGTCACCTGTGAATCCTTTATGTTGACGGTGGCCAGCGCATCAACATAGAGACCGCCCCCTGTCAGTATGAAGCTGGTCGAGCCGCTCAGACGGTTATCTGTGAGGTTGATGCTTTCCAGCGTCAGACTGCTGGCCCCTTCGACCAGAATGCCGCCGCCGCCGGGGAGTTGGCCGTTAGGAATGACGGTGGTGCTGGTGATGTTAATAAGACCGCCCGTGATGGTGAGATTTCTCAGCGTGACCTTGGCGCCACTTTGGATATGGAAAACACGATCATTTATATTGGCGTTGATTGTAGGCGTGGTGGCACCGTTGCCAATGATCTCCAGATCGTCACTGATATCCAGGTCGCCACTCTTGCCCGCATTTTCGAAGGTGCCGGAGATGCTCAGAGAGGCACCTAACCGCAGGTCGATAGTATCCTTGCCGGGTGTGATGTTGGCCAACTGTATCGCGGCGCGCAGGGTGCATTGGCCACCACTGGTAGAGACGCAGGTCTTGGCATTGGGGGTTAGGGGGGCGTCAGTGCTGATGTTGACTATAAAAACCAAGCTGTAACCCACGCTTGGCAGCGCCAGCCCCAACAGCGCGGCCAACAACATCAGCGGCTTTCTGAGCGGGGAAGTTGGGTGGCTGTGACGGATGCGCTTACTCATATTTAAACTCGTCAAGTGGGTGCAGAGGTGGTGATTTTATCACGTTGTCGGCAACTGTTTTATGGCCGAAA
>JAYWDX010000149.1:0-1545 GCA_043779675.1 Tenderia sp. (SeqCode) | reverse complement strand
GGCGGAGCGGCATCTGGCCATCGTGGCCCGAGTCGTAGACCAATAATGAATTTAAATAGTGATTAGCCCATGGCCAAGATCATCGCAATAACCAATCAGAAGGGTGGTGTTGGTAAGACCACCACCAGCATCAACCTGGCGGCATCGCTGGCGGCAACCAAGCGCCGGGTGTTGCTGGTGGATCTCGACCCGCAGGGCAATACCACCATGGGCAGCGGCATTAACAAGGCCGAGGTTGAACTTAGCAGCTGCGAACTACTGCTGGGCGAGGCGGCGATCGGCGCGGTGATCATCGACGCCAGCGTGGCGGGTTATCATCTGATCCCCGCCAATGCCGACCTGACCGCCGCCGAGGTTGGGCTGATCAACATGCCGGAGCGCGAGTTGCAGCTCAAGCGCGCCCTGGCCGAGGTTGAGGCCAATTATGATTTTATCCTCATCGACTGCCCCCCCTCGTTGAATATGTTGACGGTCAACGCGCTGGTGGCGGCCAAGTCGGTGCTGATCCCGATGCAGTGTGAGTACTACGCGTTAGAGGGGCTCACTGCCCTGCTCGACACCATTGAGCAGGTTCGTCTCACCAGCAACCCCGATCTCCACATCGAAGGGTTGTTGCGCACCATGTATGATGCCCGCAACAATTTGGCGGTGGATGTCTCAGAGCAGCTCGCCAGCCACTTTGGCGATAAACTTTACCGTACTGTTATTCCTCGCAACATCCGTCTCGCCGAAGCCCCCAGCCACGGTCTGCCAGTCATTATTTACGACAAGGCCTGCACCGGCACGATGGCCTATCTGGCGCTGGCGGGTGAGATTTTGGGCAAGCAACGCAAAGCGGTGGCAGCACAAACCGCCCAGGCAATTTAGAGAGTTACTGAAGATCATGGCGATAAAAAAACGGGGATTGGGACGTGGCTTGAATGAGCTACTGGCGAGTGCCAAGGCGGCGCCAGTGGCGCTGGCCGATCTGCCAGCCGCTGATCAAAATGAGGCGCAAAGCCCCTCGCAATCGATTGATGCCGGTGAGCCGGGCGCAGCGATTCTGAAAAAACTGCCGGTCGACTTGATGCAGCGTGGTAAATACCAGCCGCGCCTCGACATGCACCCCGAAACCCTGCAAGAGCTGGCCGACTCCATTAAAGCCCAGGGTATGGTGCAGCCGATTGTGGTCCGCCCCATAGACGGCAAGCGTTATGAAATCATCGCGGGTGAACGGCGTTGGCGCGCCGCGCAGATGGCCGGTTTGCACGAGGTCCCCTGCCTCATTCGCGACGTGCCGGACCAAGCCGCCATGGCCATGGCGCTGATCGAAAACATCCAGCGCGAAGATCTCAACCCCATGGAAGAGGCCGGCGCCCTGCTGCGCTTGATTCAGGAGTTTGAGCTAACCCATCAGCAAACCGCCGACGCTGTGGGTCGCTCGCGTGCCGCTGTCTCCAACCTGCTGCGGCTGCTGGAGCTGGAGGATGAGGTCAAAACCATGCTCGAACACGGCGATATGGAGATGGGCCACGCCCGCGCCCTGCTCGCCCTGGCGGGTGAGCA
>JAYWDX010000148.1:0-6706 GCA_043779675.1 Tenderia sp. (SeqCode) | reverse complement strand
CGCAATAGAGAGACACAACATGCAGGTAGTGCTCTGCGGCGGACCCAGCGCCCTGGAAAAAGAGTATGGCGAAAACATCACCAAACTCTGCCACCACACACTACTCAACCTGATTGGCAAAACCAACATAAAGCAACTGCTAGCAGTGCTGGCAAAGGCTGACGTCATACTCGCCCCCGACTCCGGCCCTGCTCACCTTGGCACTGCTGTTGGCACGCCGGTAATTGGACTCTACGCCTGTACCAATCCGGACCGGGCATGCCCCTATCTCGATGCCAAGTTAGTGGTGAGCCGATATGAGGATGCTGTTACTGCAAAATATGGCAAATCCATCAATGAACTACCCTGGGGAATAAGGGTGCGTGATGCTGGAACTATGGTAAGAATTACCAATGATGACGTAATCAAGAAACTGGATGATGCTTTAAACCGCCAGCCAACGGCCTGACAAAATAGAACTATATACGTGAGGCGTAGTAACGATAGCCGTGCCACCTTGCCTTTAAATCCTCTTTAATCCCAAGCGATGGCGGCTTGCCCTTGAAAAATATTGTATCGGTATTATTCCACATCCAGACCGAATAACCATTTTCAACCATCCAGTCAGTAATGGCACCCAGCCTTGGATTGCAATAGTCGCGACTCTGGGTCTCCAACGCAATAACCTTCGGCCTGCTACGCATCCGTGACAGCACAGAATACTCACCACCTTCAACATCTATCGTCACCAGGTCGTAATCACCAGCATCTACCTCGGCGAAATCGACACACTGAACTGTTACTATTTTAGCCGTCGATTTATCATATCCATCATGATTGATTGCCGGAGAGATATTTTGTGCCGCATTAAATGTCGACGGTCCCGCCATGCACAGCTCCATGACGCCGTTATAGTTGGAAACAGCAACCCGGTGCAGCACAGTATTTTTATATGCAGCGATATCCACAGCTATCTTGTCGCAAAACTCTGGGATAGCCTCATAAAGATCGCACCGCACACCATCAACAACAAAACCGCGTATTGCCGAGGTCTCAAATGACAACACCCCAACCTCGGCAGCCTTATTAATGGCTATGCCCGATTTCTTGATTGCCCAATAAAGCCTGTCTTCCCGCATCACATCTCCCTGCCCCGACCACACGAGGCATCACATTTATCATAACCGGGCATACTCACCAGCGCCACAAAGGTCGAATCTTCCCATCAATAACGTTCGAATAACAGCCCATAAACAGCAATACAAACCAGCCGCTGCGCCACGACTCTCAGCTTTTACGACATTCACTAAAGCTGTACAATTGCAATACCAGACCAATACGATTGACCCAAAACCACCTATGACACCTGTAAAGCCATCCCTCGACGTTGCCCTAGCTACCTACAATGAACCAGAGTTCACTGCCGCCACATTAGAGGGCTATGCCAATCAGACAGACAAGGACTTTACATTGCTGATTGCTGACGATGGCTCAAAAGATGACATCCGCAACCTTGTTACTGAATACAAAGTTAGAATTAACATCAAGCATTTTTACCAGGAAGATATCGGCTTTCGTAAAGCAAAAATTTTAAACACCGCAATTTCAGCCAGCAACGCGGACTACATTATTTTCTCTGACAATGATTGCATCCCCTCAAAATACTTTATCGAAGATCATAAACGCGCTGCCAAATCCGGATTTTTTGTCTCTGGCAGAAGGATCGACTGCAGAAGCGGGGAGTTAAATCAGCTCTTTTTTAATCTACAGGACTACAGCGATCTGCCATTTGACCACACCGGCTGGCTGATTAAAAATTCCATTTCAAAAAACATCAAATATGCAGAGACCGCCATCCGTATTCCCTACTGGCTCCATCTTCTCTGGAGTAAAAAGCAAAAACCTCTGCTAGGCGCAAACATGGCAATGTGGCGATCAGACTTTGTACAAGCGGGGGGGTTTGATGAAAATTTCAACACCTATGGCGGAGAAGACCCCGATCTGGAGCGTAGACTGCTTGCCCGAACCAGCGCCAAATTAAAAACATTACGTGGCAGGGCTTACGTTTTTCACTTTTACCACAAGTCGAGGGCGCAAGCGTAAAGCAAGTAGCCATACCATAAATAAAAATAAATACCCCTGCCATTTGGCACAACGACCAAACGAATCACACACTCATAAAAACGGACCGTCACTACCCCAACCACCATGCCAAATACCCCACCCCAGTCGGCCTTGCACAAAACCATTCTCATCGTTTGCACATCGCCGGAGCTAGGGGGGCTTGAGTTATATGCCGAGCGTGAGTGGCATTTTCTAACCCAGCATCACCAGCACACTTGTCACTTCGCACTGACAAAAAGTGGAAAACTCGCACGGCGCTTAGATGGCCAGGATGGTGCCAAGTTACTGCACATCCGGTCCAGCAAACTTTTCCCGCTGCTGGCAGCCAGAATGATGGCCAACTATATCGATCGTAATGACATCCATGTGATTCATATGCACTGGGGCAATGACCTGCATCTCTGTGCACTGGCCAAGATGTTATCGAAAAATAAACCGACACTCATTTACAGCCGTCACATGCGTATCACCCGCCCGAAAAAAGACCAATTTCATCGATTTTTTTACCGCCAAGTAGACGTGGTGCTTGCCGTCAGTCACTGTGTACAAGATGATGCACTGCTTTTTTTACCACTCACGACATCACAGATAAAATTGCTTCACCCTGGTGTTGCCGCGCCACAAGCAGCCACTACTGAATGTCACCAAAACCTGCCTGGATATCAACAGGATGGGACTTTTAACATCGGCATGTTTGGCCGCATCGAACACGGCAAGGGCCAGCATTTGCTGGTTGACGCAGTTGCGATATTGCTCAGTGAAGGCATTAACGTTACGGCATTTATTATTGGCCACCCCATGGACGAGGCATATCTAACTACGTTAAAAAGAAAAACAGTAGCAGAGGGGCTAAGCAATAATATCTTTTTTATGAAGTTTATAGATAACCCTAGCCGTATCCTGCCTTGCTTTGATGTGATCACCCTTTTAACGTATTGCGAAACATTTGGTCTCATCCTGGCCGAGGCGATGCGCGCCAATGTCTGTGTCATTGGCACCAATGCTGGTGGTGTTCCCGACATCATTGACCATGAAAAAAACGGACTACTCATTGAACCTGGAAACACAGAGATGCTGGTCAACGCCATAAAAAAATTGCAGTCTGACCCAGAATTAAAAAGGGGGCTGGCAACAGCAGGAAAAATCAAGGCCGATAAAAATTTTAACGAGGAGATCCATTTCTCTACATTAAGCGAAGTCATCGCTCACCAGAGTCAGAGCTGTAGCTAACGGGCCAAGAAAAACACGATGCCAAACAATAATAAAAAGATTCTCATCGTCCGCAACGACAAGCTAGGCGACTTCATGCTCGCCTGGCCCGCCTTTGCCACGCTCAAACTGGCCATGCCTGATTGCGAGGTTCATGTACTTGTCAGCAGCTATACTGCCGACATGGCCCGGCTCTGTCCCAACATTGATAAAGTTATTATCGATCCCGGTCAACAGGCTAGGCTCAGCGACCAACTGAAACTGGCTGGCAGTTTAAAGCAGCAGCGTTACGACGCGGTCATCAC
Source organism: Tenderia sp. (SeqCode) (assembly GCA_043779675.1). Taxonomy (GTDB): domain Bacteria; phylum Pseudomonadota; class Gammaproteobacteria; order Tenderiales; family Tenderiaceae; genus JAKFXL01. Next base: position 3,089 of record JAYWDX010000148.1, on the reverse strand, counting down.
GCTCTTTTCAACCACCCGCATTGGCTGGATAGTGATGCTTGCAGGAATCCCCTATCGTCTTGCCCCCTCCACAAAAATTGCGCAGTTACTTTACAACTCGCGTCTCAAACAGCGACGCTCGCGCTCGGAGAAGCCGGAGTATGCTTACAACCAAGACCTGGTGCTGCACTATCTGGCAGACTTGGGGATTCAGCTAAAGACACAACCGCAACCGCCATTTCTGAGTTTTGATGCCGCTGTACTCCACAATCTGCGCCAACGGTTCTGCCAGCAACACAGTATCGACACCCGCCATAAGTTGATCTTTATTCACCCTGGCAGTGGTGGTTCTGCCAATAATTTAAATCTAAAGCAGTATGCGGCACTGGCGGGGGCATTACGTTCAGCGCACGGCCACACCATCATCGTCAGCGCCGGCCCCAGCGAAATCAACTACGCCGAAGAGCTTGGCAGACTGCTGGGGGATACCCCGCATGCCGTTTACGCATCAACCGAAGGGTTAGAACAGTTCAGCCAACACATTGCCATGACGGATCTTTTTATCAGCGGCTCTACCGGTCCATTACACATTGCCGGGGCACTCAACTGCAATACCGCTGCCTTTTATCCACGCCGTCGGTCCGCCACGGCGCTACGCTGGCAGACGACCAACGAGGCTCATAAACGCCTCTGGTTTTCACCCTCGGAAGATGCAGCACAGGAAGATATGTCAGCCGTTGATACATGCGAGGCTGCAAGACAAATCAGCAAGAAATTTTTACTGGTCTGATGATTTAGGCTGCTGCCGTACCCAAAGATCGGCATATTTAACAAAGGTCGAATGTGCGGATAACAGCGCCAGCAACAAACCCTGCCTGCCATCAAGAAAACCCGCCCTCACAATGTACATGCGCACAAAACAGCCGATCCCATGCAGAACACCTTGCGACAGTGAGGCGCTTTTACCACGCAATTCACGCTGTAGCGCCCACTCACTGGCGTAGTGGGCTGACTTGACCAAATAGTGTTCGAGATCACGATAGGTGTAGTGCAGCATGTCGCCATGCAACCGCTCTACCTTCATGTTATCTGGATGTTCTAACTTTTCATGCACTCGTGCAGCGTTATAACCGACGCGTTGCCTGGGATACAACCGCACTACATAATCTGGGTACCAGCCACTATGGCGGATAAATCGACCAAAACAGTACGAGAGCCGCGGCAACGCATAAACACTGCTCAGGTTTTTATCATTTTCAACAACCAATTTAATGTCTGCAATTAACTCAGGTGTCAGTATCTCATCGGCATCCACCATCAACACCCAGGCACCAGTGGCATAACTTTGGGCACGCTGGCGCTGCACGCCAAAACCCAGCCATTCGGTAGCAGTAAAAACCTTGTTGGTAAAATGGCGTGCCACTTCAACAGTGGCATCAGAACTGCCACTATCCAGCACAACAATCTCGTCTACCCATGTGAGATTTTTCAGACAGGCCATCAAGTTGGCTGCCTCATTTTTAACAATCAATACCGCTGAAATTTTAACGTCCATTTGTATTTTTACTTTTGCTTATTGGGACCAGAAACAGTGCCAACATGACTACATAAACCGATGATATCGATGACCTGCCTGCCCAGTTCTGCCCGATGCCAAATATAGCAAACGTCAGCACCAGCAATGCTCCGGCAATAGGAACAAAAGATAGAGGATCGTGTGTCCGAGTGAAGTATGCTATTACAAATGCATGCAGTGGCAATATAACCAGCGCCAGGAGCATCGTTACCAATCCCACCAAGCCTGTTGTGGCAAGAAATTCGAAAAAGATACTGTGGGCCTCACCGTAAACAGTGACCAATGTAGTCTTCCCTGCCGCCATAACCTGCTGCATATCCAACAAATAATCACCTAAACCACTGCCAAGAATAGGGTTCTTCTTCCACATGTCGTAGGATATCTGCCACATCAGCAGACGCTCACCCACTGGGGTATTACCATCACCGCCATCCGCAAACTGCATCAAATTCTGTTCTGCCGCCACCATTCGTTCACTGACAGTCGTATTGCTCATTAATGCAAACGTTGCGGCGACAAACAACAAACCCGACAACATCAAGCGTCTTACCAGTTGCCGTCTGTCACTAGATGCATATAAAAAATGCGCCATCACCACCATCACAGCGACGGGAAATGCCAACCAACTGCCACGGGTTAACGACATGACGCTGGCATACAGCGCCCCTCCCATGCTCACCAATGCCAACAGCAACAACCATCGTCTCTCTCGGTAGACAACAGCAATCACCAAAGCAAGGATGGCAATCAGCATAGTGAAGTCGCCAAAAAGTATTGCGTTATAGGCGCCATCGGCCCGACCATTCTCCACATCCACTATCGCTGACCACATCACCACTGGCCCCGCAACGATCACTCCCCACTGAAAATATTTAACAGCATCCAGCTTAAGCTGGCGCAGCAGAAGATAGACGGGCACAATTCCTGCGAATCGCAGCAGCCGTTCGAGTCGGCTAATAGACTTGGGCATGTCATCCGCATTCACCAAGCTCAAGGTGGCCGCTGCAAAAAAGGCAAGACAGGCATACATGACATGTCGCTCCCTAGGTTGCAGATTTTTCCATTCGGACCAGCCCAAAAAAAGTCCCATCAAACAGAGCAAACTGAAGATAGTGCTTGCCGCATGTTCAACTGTCGCCATTGTCACTGGCAACAAAAAAATCAGTCCCACCACCAACAGGTTTACAGCTTTACTCTCGACAACACCCCGCATTACAACCGCTCCGTCTCGTCCAATACAACTTTCACTTTAATCTCTCGCAAACAACGATAGTGTCCCAGCGGACATTCGCGTTCAAAACAGGGGCTGCACTCCAACCCCAAATACAGCACAGTGGCATTGTCGGTCAGTGGCGGGGTGTACTCAGGAGAAGAGGAGCCGTAAAGCGCGATGATCTTGCCACCGGTGGCGGCAGCGATATGCATCAGCCCTGAATCATTGCTCACTACCAGATCAGTCAGCGCAATCAGATCAACCGCATCTTCCAGCTGAGTATGCCCCGCCAGATTTGTAACACCCACACCTGCAGCAGTT
>JAYWDX010000147.1:0-4255 GCA_043779675.1 Tenderia sp. (SeqCode) | reverse complement strand
TCGGCTCGACATGTCGGTTTTTCAACAGCCTGCTAGCCGCCACAAAAATAATCATAAAACGCGCAGATTCCCATCCTTAATTGCCTCCTCAAGTCACTCAGCTATGACGTCGCTATAGTTATCAGCGAGTGCATTAATCCAGTTACTCCTGTTTTGAGATCGCGATTTTGGAACAGATTTCACAGTTTTATTTTCATCATGCAACTAGAGTTATTAACAAGCAAATCTCCAACCCATTTATACGAGGGCCACCAAGGCAGATGACATGGCCATTCAAGACAACAACGTTGTTCCCTTAGATACCAGACTGGCAAGCGGCGAGCGCAGAAAGTCCCAGGTGCTGCTGGATGATTCCCGCACCATTACCCTGCGCTATTTATCCGAACTCCTTAAACGCATGCTCGATAATGCTGATGACACACTCTTCGAGCTTGCCGACAAGGCTGAAAGCAATTTATTACAAACAAGTTACTTTGAAGCAATGCGTGCACTACGGCTGCAACGCAAGGCACTTGAGGATGGCTTCAAAATCAGTATCGAATCTGAATTCAAACAATTTTTTATAATACCTGCCATCGCACCAACCTTAACTGCTACCGATTTTGGCAATGCCGACAGTATGTCGTTGGTCAATGAATCTGATTTGGAAGAGTCGCTGGCTGTCAGTGCCACGATAGCAAAAGTTAACAACCGCCTGGCCCGAGATCTGTATGCCATAGAGAAGCGCTTTGCTGCCTTGGCTCCCACTAAAACTATTGATCTTGATACCACCCCTGTCGCCCCCAGGGCAATCTGCGAGGCCTTCCGTGATTCCCTCAGACTGTTTGAAGTTGATACCAGCATCAAGCTGATCATCTACAAACTGTTTGATAAGTACGTAACCTCAAACTTGGCGCCGCTCTATGAGGAGATCAACATACTTTTTATCGAAGCTGGCATTCTTCCCCAGCTGAGAATGACGGTAAAAACACGGCCTCAATCAAGACAAAGCAACTCAACACCACATAGCAATAATGGTGAAAACAACCTCTCTACCCCTACCGCTCAGTCGCTGGAAAATGGTGCCGGCTACCATCACAGCAATAACGAAACAGTGCTGGGCACATTGCAACAATTGCTAACGCACCATCGTGCAACCACCACTCAGAACCAATACGCCAGTGCTAGCAGCCAAGCGGGTAACGGCACGGCCAACCACATTGACGCGATTGATATCATCAATGCACTCTCGGCGATTCAGCTGCGTGATGCCCGATTTGAATCCTTCGAATCAGTGGTTCAACTCAAAGAGGCACTCTCAACCGAAATCCGCAGCTCCGTCGCTAACGGCAGGTTGGGGTTGGTCAGCTCCGTCGACAATGACATTATCGACATCGTGGCCATGCTCTTTGATTTTATTCTCGACGATAAAAATCTACCGCCAATCGCCAAGGCGCTGCTCTCTCGACTGCAAATCCCCATGCTCAAGGTCGCCATCAGTGACAAGGATTTCTTTAGCAAAAAGCAGCACCCGGCACGCTGTCTGTTAAACCTCATGGCACAAGCGGCCATGGGGCTTGATGAGGAGGTTCGTATCGACGGCAGCCCCTTGCTGCAGAAAATCGACTACATCGTCAATCGCACACTCAACGATTTCCATGACAACCTCACCTTGTTTGATGAGCTGTTGCTCGAATTTAAGCGTTTTCAAAACCTGGCCGAGGTGCAGGAAAGTCGCACCCAGGCGTCAAGCCAGAAACAGTATGAGTCGCGTGAAAAGCAGAAACTCACCAGCGCCTGGGTGATGGAGTGTATTGCCAACCGCATCAAGGACAAGAACTTACCAAAACCAGTATATGAACTGATAGCCGGGCCGTGGCGCCAAGTGATGGTTCAGACTTACCTCAACGAGAATGAGGAGAGTGAACGCTGGAAAGAGCAACTCCGTTTTGTTGATCTGCTGGTCTGGTCGATAGAACCCAAAAAAACCGAGGAAGATAAAAAGAGGCTCGCCAATATTCTTATCGAGCTACTGATCACCTTGCAGGATGGTCTCAAGAGTATTGATATAGAACAGAGCGAAATGGATCTTCTGCTAGCAGCCCTGGAAAATTGCCACATGGCCAGCATGCGTGGCGAGCATAGAAACACAGCCGAGACCAATATCCGTATCAAACTTGACACGGCCTCATCTCCCATCAGTAAGGAGATGGATGAGATCGATATCGCCCTGGCAGAGATGCAGACACAGCTCAATAAAATGAACAAGCTGGAGCAGATGTTGAACATCCCTATCCTCGATATCGATGATGCGGTTACGATGACGCAGATTCACGGCAACAGCACCGTCAACAACAGTGATGATGGGTTGGATGTCGAAGAGATCACCATCACCTCCGGCGTGCTACATGGCAAGATTGAACCATTAATTGATGATGATTTTTGGCAACAGACCCTCAGCTTGCAGACCGGGCAATGGCTCAACCTGCAAAACGAGAATGGTAAAAATCAACGGCTGCGGCTGGTATGGAAGAGTGATTATTTGGGTGAATGCACCTTCACCAACTGGAAATTCAAGGTCGTTGCGGAGCTATCCTTCAATGAGCTGGCCGCCCGCTTCAGACGTGGCGAGGCATCACTGATTGAAGCGCTGCCACTGTTTGAGCGCGCCATCAATACCATGATGAATACACTGCATCAGCGTAGCGCCTCTGCCGCCGGATAGTTTTTGACGACACGGCAGGAGTCTAATCCTTGCCGTTATTACATCATGCTGGCACCATACTCAGCCACGTTGACGTTGCCCGCTAATTGCCATGAACAAAGAAAAACGCATTGAAGTCTTTCGCCGTCTGCAAGCGGAGAACCCCACCCCCACCACCGAACTGAACTACACCACCCCATTTGAATTGCTGGTGGCGGTACTGCTATCGGCCCAAGCAACTGATAAAGGGGTAAACAAGGCGACGACAAAGCTGTTTCCTGTTGCCAACACACCGGCTGCTATTCTGGCGTTGGGTGAAGAGGGTTTGAAGCACTACATCAAGACCATAGGCCTCTTTAATACCAAGGCTGCCAATCTGATCAAGACCTGTAAGATTTTGATTGATGAGCATCACAGCATCATTCCGCAAACTCGCGAGGCGCTGGAGAAGCTGCCCGGTGTCGGTCGCAAGACCGCCAACGTTATTCTAAACACCGCCTTTGGCCAACCAACCCTCGCCGTTGATACCCACATCTTCCGCATCGCCAACCGTACCAAAATTGCGCCGGGTAAAAATGTGCTCGAAGTAGAGCTAAACCTACTCAAGGTTATCCCCAAGGAATATCTGCACGATGCCCACCACTGGTTGATCCTGCATGGGCGTTATGTCTGCGTGGCACGCAAGCCGAGGTGCGAGGCGTGTATAATCGAAGACCTCTGTGAATACAAAGATAAGGTCTACAACTGATTATGTTTGGCAACGACCGCAACTCCATCCGCCAGTATTACATCGACGTCTGGAACAAGGCCCAGAACAGCCAGCCGCTCGAACCGCTGGAAAAACTCATCGTCGATACCATCAGCCAGCATCCCGAATACCAGTCAGTACTGGTCGATAGCGACACCGCACTCGGCCGTGAATACCTGCCTGAGATGGGCGCCACCAACCCCTTCATGCACATGGGCATGCACATCGCCATTCACGAACAGCTCGGCACCAACCGCCCGGCGGGCATTCGCGAGATCTACGGCAAGGTTATTAAACAGTGTGGTGATCCACATAAAGCGGAACATCAGATGATGGAGTGTCTGGCGGAGATGATGTGGCAGGCGCAACGCAGCGGCACCGCACCGGATGAAAAAGAGTATCTGCGTAAGTTGAAAAAGTTGGCGTGAAGTATGGGCACGTTTTTTGTGCCCACCCGTTATTAAAATCCGGATTTAAATTTATAACGCCTTGTTAATTGGTTTGGGTGAGATGTCGCTATTTTTGCGTGTTTTTGCAAAAATAGCGACAGCTTGCCAAAGTCCAATTGAACACCTTGTTATGCATTTACCTTTCTTCCAAGGTGCCGTCTGGTAGAAGCCACATACCATCTGATAAATATGTCGCCTCACCCTGCAAATGTGTAATTGCGTCATATATTTGAACCATCTCGTTTTCTGCCATTTTATCTGTATAGTCTTTATATTTATGATAATTATCAACATCATACCCAAGACTTTCTAGTTCTTCGTTTGAGCTAACACCGAGTTTGCTTTTTAGTGCTGATATGTCGTGAATCCATTTTT
>JAYWDX010000146.1:0-4000 GCA_043779675.1 Tenderia sp. (SeqCode) | reverse complement strand
ACGCCGACACACTCACCATCAACCTCATAAGGAGCCGTCACCACGCTGCATTCGTCGAGCACCCGGTAGCCGGACTCCTCGCCGATGAAGATCTTCAGGCCGTTGGCCTGCATGCAGTGGTCGAGCAGAGTAAGAATGTCGCGTTTCTCGTTAAAGGCGTTAAAGAGCTGACGCAGCTTCTCGACGTGAGAGAGTTCGTCAAACCCCATGAGGTTGGTCTGGCCGGCGATCACGTAGTCGCCCTGTTCTCCTTGCTGCGGCAGGAATACTTTGTCTGCCATCTCGATGGCAGTCTGCATCACCACATCCAGATTGGCCTTGGTCTCGCGCATATCATTCACCAGTCGGTCACGCACTGCCGCCAGCCCCTTGCCCGCAAAAGCGGCGTTAAGATAGTTAGCCGCCTGCTCCAGCTCCGACTTGGTGTAGTCGCGCTCATTCTCGATAATCACATTGCGGACATCGTGTTTATTGATCACCAGAATCGCCAGCACTCGCCGGTCGGAGAGAGCCATAAATTCGATGTGCTGTAGCGCCAACGCCTTCTGGTTCGGGATCATGACCACCCCGGCGAGCTGGGTCACCTCCGACAACAGCCCCGAGGCACGGCCGATCAGTGCGTCAACACTGCCCTCACGTTTGGCCTGAAGCCCCTGTTCCAACCTTAGCAGTTCGGCCTCCCGCAGCGGCTGGACTGTCAGCAGGCTATCAACAAACATGCGATACCCCTTGGCCGTGGGAATGCGCCCAGCCGAGGTATGGGGCGATACAATCAACCCCTGCTCCTCCAGCTCTGCCATCACATTGCGCACGGTTGCCGCACTTACGTCCAGCCCCGAGTCACGCATCAAATTACGCGACCCCACCGGCTGTCCTTGGCGGATATAACCCTCGATCAAACTTCGGAGCAGGTGTTGTGAACGTTCATTGAGATCATTAGCCATGATGGATTCTAACTGATGTATGATGCAAAAATTCGCCGCCAAGACGCTAGCAACCACCCAAATTGCTGTCAAGGATAGGAACTCTTAATGCCAAAACATCAAAATAGGGCGGCATCCCAGCAGGTTATATATAGATGACAACAAAATTCAAACGTATCGGCATTGTCAGTAAATTCAGCGACACCACCATCGGCACCACCATTGAGACTCTCGCTACCTTTCTGATTGAACGCAAGCATCAAGTGGTGCTGGATGAGAGTGCCGCCAAGACCCTGCCGGGCACCACCATAGAGACCACCACCATGGAACAGCTCGGCGTGCGCTGTGATTTGGTGATCGTGGTGGGTGGTGATGGCACCCTGCTGCATACTGCCCGTTCACTGGCAGATCACAGCATCCCGTTGGTCGGCATCAACCTCGGTCGTCTCGGCTTCCTCACCGACATCTCCCCCGACGACATGCTCTCCCGTCTGGATGAGATCCTCAATGGTGCCTATCACGAAGAGAAACGTTTTCTGCTGCAAGCGATGGTGATGCGCAATGGCGAAGCGATCCAGGAGGGTAGCGCCTTTAACGATGTGGTGATTCATAAGTGGAACTCGATACGTATGATCGAGTTCGAAACCCATGTCGACGGCCTGCTGGTCAACAGCCAGCGCTCTGACGGCCTGATTGTCTCAACACCGACCGGCTCCACCGCCTATGCCCTATCGGGCGGCGGCCCGATCCTGCATCCAGCGCTCAACGCGATTGTGCTGGTGCCAATCTGCCCCCACACCCTCAGTAACCGGCCAATAGTGATCGACGGCGACAGCGTCATCGAACTGATGGTGACACATAGCGACCTTGCTCATGTGCGCCTCACCCTGGATGGCCAGAACAACTTTGGCCTCGAGGCGGGCGACATCGTCAAAATTATGAAAAGAGAGAAACCGGTGCGCCTCTTCCATCCCAAGGGCCACGACCACTTCCAGATCCTGCGAGCCAAACTGCGCTGGGGCTAACGAGTTTGAAACACCATGCTGAATCAGATCAACATCCGTAATTTTGCCATTATCGACGCCCTCGAACTGGAGTTCCGCCCCGGCATGACCGTGCTCACCGGCGAGACCGGTGCCGGTAAATCGATCCTTGTCGATGCCCTGGGCCTAGTGCTGGGCGACCGCGCCGACAGCGATGTGGTGCGCCATGGCGAAACCCGCGCCGAGATCAGCGCCGAGTTTACTATCGACGCCCTGCCTGACGTGCTGGCCTGGCTGAAACAGAATGATCTGGACGAGGAGAACGATTGCACCCTGCGTCGCGTGGTCTCCGCCGAAGGACGCTCCAAGTGTTACATCAATGGCCGCCCCGCTTCGCTGCAATTGATCAAGACACTGGGTGAGATGCTGGTCGACATCCACGGCCAACACCAACATCAGTCACTGCTCAAGGGTGATATCCAGCGCCAACTGCTCGACGATTATGGCGCTAACCAGCCGCTGGCAGAGCAGACCCGCGCCCTCCAGCAGCGCTGGAAAACCAGCCTCGACAAACTCGATCAGCTGCGCCAGAGTGGCCGCGACCGTGACGCCCGTATCGACCTGCTGCGCTACCATGTTCAGGAGCTGACGGGATTAGCGCTGGAACCAGGCGAGTTCCAGGCACGGGAAGAGGAGCAGCGTCGTCTCGCCCATGGCGGCCGGCTGTTGGCACAGTGCGCCGCTGCCCTCAACACCCTCTATGATGACGATGAGATGAGCGCCCTGGGCATCATCAACCACTCACTCGCAGACCTGCAGCAGCTGCGCGACATCGACCCACGGCTAGGCAACATCTGCACCCTGATTAATGAGGCCAGCATTCAGGTCAATGAGGCGAGCAACGAACTGCGCCACTACGTCGAACAACTGGAACTCGACCCCACACGGCTTGAGTGGGTGGAGCAACGGCTCGGCGCCATTCACGACCTGGCACGCAAACACCACGTCGACCCAGAGGTGCTGCCCGAGCTACAGCAACATTTCAGCGACGAACTCAACCGCCTTGAGAATGCCGATCTGGTGCTGGACCAACTCCAGGCAGAGCTCAAGGAGTTACATGCCCAGTATCAAGTCAGTGCCAAAAAGCTGAGCCAGGCGCGCGCCAAAAGCGCTAAAAAACTTTCCACCGCCGTCACCGACATCATCCGCCAGCTCGGCATGCCTGCCGGTGAATTCAATATCACCCTGCAACCACGAGAGAAACAGACGCCGCACCGCCACGGCCTGGAGGGCATCAGCTTCGAGGTAGCGGCCAACCCTGGGCAACCCTCAAAACCGCTGAGCAAGGTCGCCTCCGGTGGTGAACTGTCACGCATCTCACTGGCGATTCAGGTGCTACTCTCCAACAGTCAAAAGATCCCGACACTGATTTTTGATGAGGTGGACACCGGCATCGGCGGCGCCGTCGCCGAGATTGTTGGACGCCAACTGCGCACCCTCGGCACCAGCCATCAGGTGATGTGTGTCACCCACCTGCCACAAGTGGCGGCGCTGGGACACCAACATCTGCAGGTGAGCAAGGCCATCGAGGGGCAGAGTACCCGCACCCAGATTCAGCTGCTTTCAAACGATCAGAGACCAGAAGAGATTGCCCGCATGATGAGCGGCATGGAGATCACACAACAGACCCGTGCCCACGCCAAGGAGATGATTGAGCGCGCCGAAGCGCTGGCATAAATCGCGCTACTTCTCCAGCTTCTGGCACTCAGGACAGACACCATATATGTAGAGGCTGTGATCGGTGATCCTGTAACCAGCATTGGCGGCAATCACCCGCTGGCGCTCCTCTATAACGTCATCAACAAACTCAGCCACATCGCCACACGAGACACAGAGCATATGGTCATGGTGGATGCCATGATCCAGCTCAAACACTGAATAACCACCCTCAAAGTGGTGACGCGCCACCAAGCCAGCAGCCTCAAACTGGGTCAATACACGATAAACCGTCGCCAGACCAATATCTTCATTACTCTCTAGTAGCGCCTTATAAACATCCTCAGCGCGCATGTGCTGATCTTTATTGGTCTCAAG
>JAYWDX010000145.1:0-1941 GCA_043779675.1 Tenderia sp. (SeqCode) | reverse complement strand
CTGGGTATTAGTAACCACCTTATTGGATGCGCCCAACACGCTGAACTCAACGGCTCGGGTCTTGGTCTGCGCCGAGTCGCTCTCACGCACAGTGATCACAGGAACGAGGATCTCCTGTGGCATGGCGCCGCCATGTACAAAGCGCGCCCCCCCACTAAAGTGGAACCGTTTGGCCCCCTTGGGTACCCAAAAATCCAGACTGCCCTCCGGCGCTGTGCCCGCAGTCAGCGCGGTATTACCGCACCAAGCCTTGCTACTCACCCCAATATTCTGACCCAAGAGATAGCGTTTTTTCGCTTTAAGCGTGCCCTCAGGCTTTTCGTCGAGCGTGGCCTTATCGGACTCATCCAATAGCGACTCTTGATAGATAAAACCATGGTCAGCCGTGACAAGCACATTCGATCCATTCAGGCTGTTGATGATGAAGCCAACCAGTTGGCTCAACTCCGTCAAGGTATCGGCTGCCGCCTCGAAGGTTTTGGTCTCAGAGGCCTGCTTATCGCCGATCAGATCAATACGGTCGTGATAGACATAGATCAGCTTCCGATCCCGCACAAACTCCCGTCCCTTATCCTTGCCAAGCGCCAGAAGCTCTTCGGCCTTAATCGCCACGCCGTCAAACCGGCCAAGGTGGGCACTACGCTGTTCAAGGGAAGCCACGGAATGGCCATCCGCCATAACCTCCAAGTTGCTGTTGAACTTATAGGCCAAGGTCTCATGGGGCAACAGTGCCGCCATACCCAATCCTGTATAGCTTGGCAGCACACTGAGCTGGCTACTTAACGTGGCCTTAAAACGGTTCTTGCTGTTGATCTCCTGTACCAACTCATCCGCAACTTCATAGCGGAAGGCATCGGAGATCACCACAAACACCCGCTTGGCCCCATTCGCAAACATCGGCATGACCCATTGGGTAAAAAAATCCTGCTGGTTAGCCATGCCAGGCACTTTCCAGGTGGCCAGCAAACCGCCCTCACCCTCCAGCACCTTGGCCCAGGCCGAACCCAGCTGGGGCATAAACCAACCAGAGTAAGCCTTCTCGATGCGCTCACGTAGCTCATGCAGCACCGCCCAACCCATAGGCTCCACAGCATCGGCAGCATAGTTAAAGCGACGATAGAGTTGATCCAGCCGGAACAACTCGGCTTGATACTTCGCCAACCCAATCTCAGCACTAGAAAAGCTGAATCCGGCACTGTAGATGGATTTCAGCTCAAGGAAGTGTGCCGCAGTCTCCAAGGCATCATAACTAGCCGCCAGCGCCTTGGTGCCATCATTCCCTTGCGCCAGGAGACGGCTCGCCCAATGCCCATCGCGCCGTCGCGCAATCATGGTGAGCACACCATCCAAGTTAGCCCCAGCGCCAGCGATGATACGATCCTTCAAGTCCTTGACGATGCGCCTTTCAATATCCTCAAAGGTCATGGACTCTGCCAGATCCTCAGCCGTCAGCTCAGCAAGAGCAGAGGCCAGATTGAGCTCCTCGGCCACAGCCTTTGAGATGACGTTGTAGTTGGCGTAGTGAGTCAAGTCAGAACGCCAGCGGGAGGCAAACACCGCTGCATTCGCCGCCAGAGTCCGATCCGGCAACATGAAGTGCTTCAGGGACTCGGGGGCATACCCGAGGAGGGACCGGCCGAAATCCGTCACCAGGATACGTAACAACAGATCCCGCAATGAAGGCTCGGACTCTACATAGCCCATCTCCTTCCTGACTAAAGACCAGAAGGCTGCTTCAAGATCATTGGAAACAACATCCTGCCAAGCCTTCGGTTGACCAGTCAGATCCACCGCCCCCTCAACCACCAGCCCCCCAAACAGGCGCAGCAGGATGGCAAAGAGTTCAGGCTGATCAGCCCGAGCCAGCACCGCCAGCATCTTGCGATCCAGATCCTCGGCGCTATCCATAGGCACCACCAGCCGCTTCAGCCGTTCAACACG
>JAYWDX010000144.1:0-1690 GCA_043779675.1 Tenderia sp. (SeqCode) | reverse complement strand
GTCCGAGCCTTCATTGCGGGATCTGCTGTTGCGCATCCTGGTAACAGATTTCGGCCGCTCTCTGCTCGGGTATGCACCGGAGTCTCTGAAGCATTTCATGTTGCCGGATCGGTCGCTGGCGGCGAATGCAGCGGTGTTTGCCTCCCGCTGGCGCTCCGACTTGACTCATTACGCCAACTACAACGTCATTTCAAAGGCCGTGGCCGAGGAACTCAATCTGGCCTCTGCCCTTGCTGAGCTGACGGCTGAGGATCTGGCGGAGTCCATGACCTTTGAGGATGTTGAAAGGCGCATCGTTAAGGATTTGAAGGATCGGATCATCGCTGGCGCCGGGGCTTACATGGAGGGGCTGCTCACCATGATTGCGCGACGGCGCGATGGGCATTGGGCGAACCGTCTTTTGGCGCAAGGGAATGACGGCACCAAGGCACTGGCGGCTAGTTATGATGCCTTGGAGGCTGCGGCCCATTTCCTTGAGCTGAAATCCACCTACAGTGCCGGGTTCAGCTTTCCCAGTGCTGAGATTGGGTTGGCGAAGTATCAAGCCGAGCTGTTCCGCCTGGATCAACTCTACCGTCGCTTTAACTATGCTGCCGATGCTGTGGAGCCGATGGGCTGGGCGGTGCTGCACGAGCTGCGTGAGCGCATTGAGGCGGTTTACTCCGGTTGGTTTATGCCCCAGCTGGGTTCGGCCTGGGCCAAGGTGCTGGAGGGTGAGGGCGGTTTGCTGGCCACCTGGAAAGTACCTGGCATGACTAACCAGCAGGATTTTTATACCCATTGGGTCATGCCGATGTTTGCGAATGGGGCCAAGCGGGTGTTTGTGCTGATCTCCGATGCCTTCCGCTATGAAGTGGCGGATGAACTGGTGCAGGAGATCAACAGTAAGAACCGTTTTAAGGCGACGTTGAGTAGCCAGCTCAGCGTGCTGCCAAGTTATACAGCGCTTGGTATGGCGGCACTGTTGCCCCATGAGACCTTGGCCTATAAGTTCAACAGCAACCTGGAGGTTATGGCGGATGGCCATTCTGTGGCTTCCCTTGAACAGCGTAATGTCCACCTTGGTCGGTTTGACGGCGTGGCGATTAAGGCCGAAGAGCTTCTGGCGCTTGGCAAGGATAAGGGGCGGGAGTTTGTGCGGGAGCGGAAGCTGATCTATGTCTATCACGACCGTATTGATCTGATCGGTGACAAGCAGGCCTCTGAGACCAAAACCTTCGAGGCAGCCGCCGATACCCTGACGGAGTTGAGCCAACTGGTTGGCTTCATCATCAACAGCCTGAATGGCTCTAATGTGCTCGTCACGGCCGACCATGGTTTTATCTACCAAGAGTCGCCATTGGATGAGTCCGATAAGGCCACACTCGACGAAAAGCCTGAGGGCACGCTTAAAGCGAAAAAACGCTATCTCTTGGGGCAGAATATTGGAGTGAACAGCAAGGCCTGGTGCGGTAACACCGCGCTGACTGCGGGCACAACGCCGGAGGGCAGTCTGGATTTCTGGGTACCCAAGGGGGCTAAACGTTTCCACTTTAGTGGGGGGGCGCGCTTTGTCCACGGCAGCGCCATGCCACAGGAGATCCTCGTTCCCGTGATCACTGTGCGTGAGAGCGACTCGGCGCAGACCAAGACCCGAGCCGTTGAGTTCAGCGTGTTGGGCGCATCCAATAAGGTGGTTACTAATACCCAG
>JAYWDX010000143.1:0-8983 GCA_043779675.1 Tenderia sp. (SeqCode) | reverse complement strand
ATAGCGAGTTGTGGCTGGCACAGATCGTCGCCGCCGCCTGCATCGGTATGGACCACCTCTGGCAGGATCTGGGTCTGCGTTCACGTATGGATCTGAGTGAGCTGATGCGGCGCAACTTTCCAGCCCTCGCGGCGCGTAACAGCCGTGACATGAAATGGAAGAAGTTTCTCTACAAGCAGCTCTGTGAAAAAGAGGGGATTAACGCCTGCCGCGCACCCTCCTGTGATATCTGCATCGACTATCAGAAATGTTTTGGCCCGGAGGCGTGAGTACCCGGCTATCTGATTCGCAACTCTCATCCCGCGCCCGCGCCGCCTATCTCGGCCTCGCCATCGGCGACGCTCTGGGCGCTACCGTCGAGTTCATGACGCCCACTGAAATTCATCACAACTACGGTATTCACGACACCATTCGTGGCGGCGGCTGGTTGCATCTGCCTGTGGGACAGGTGACCGACGACACCACCATGTCCCTGGCATTGGGCCGGGCGATTCTGGAGGGGAATGGCTTCGACACACTGCTGATCGCACGCTCATTCGATCACTGGATGCGTGGCAAGCCCGTGGATATCGGCCACACTGTGCGCCGTGGACTGATGCACTTCCGCCGTACCGGCCAGCCCTTTGTGGCCGAAAACGAGATGGATGGCGGCAACGGCGCCTGCATGCGCTGCCTGCCAGTCGCACTTGCCACCCATGGCAGTAACGTTGAATGGATCAGCGAGGCCAATCGACGCCAGGCCCATGTCACCCATCACAACCGGCTCTCCGATGCTGCCTGTGAGTGTGTCATTGCCATGGTGCAGATGTCGCTCAGCGGCGCTGCTAAGGCACAGTTGTTAAATGGACCGGTTGCCACACTCATCACACACCATCCGCAATTCAGCTACGAACAGAAGCACCGTTCCAATCCAAACGGTTATGTGGTCGAAACGCTCCAGGCGGTTCTTCAAGCCTTCTCCGAGACCAACAGTTTCGAAGAGTGTCTGGTGAATGTGGTCAATCGCGGCGGCGATGCCGATACCACTGGCGCCATCGCCGGCATGATCGCCGGAGCGCTCTATGGCCTGGAGAGTCTGCCGCAACGCTGGCGCAGCAGGATGAACAAGGGTGTCCTTGGCGAGTGCGAGACACAGGCGCGGCTATTGATTGCTCTGGCTCAGATGTAGGGTGCCCAGAGCCTACCCCACGTAGTGCTTTGGGCACCCTACATTTATCCCGCCCTTCTGACATCTCCGTATCCCAACAGGTCATCCAGACCGGTTGCGATGATCTCGATGCCCATGCGCTGACAGAAGCGTTGCTCCTTGGCGCTGGGTTCCTCGATCAGCGCCCAGCCTCTGGGTGAAGCGGAATCGTAGCTAATGTCGCTCATCACCATGCGTTCGCTGTCGCGGTTGAGGCGCAGGCCGATGAAGAGGTACTGCTTCTGTTTGCGATACTGCTTGAGGAAGGAGGGGATGGCGAAGCCGCCCATCAGCTCGGTGATGTAGTCGACGTAGTCGGCGTCGGAGGCGATGTAGTGGGCCTCTGGCCGTGGTGTGCCCATCGGTTTGAAGAGGATTGGTAATCTGGTGTCGACCTCTTCCTGCGCGGTCTCTTTGTAGCTGCTGCCATCGTAGTGGTAGATCTTAAAGCGGTAGTCGGTCCCGGTGATGCGGGAGATGCCGACGATGAGTGTGTGAGGCGTGTCGCTATAGCTGTCCTGCAACTGGGTGTCGCGGTTGATGTCGACAACATAGTGTGGCTTGATGGCGGCGAGCCAGTCGTGCACGGGTGCGCGTGTCCATTTTTTATTGCCATAAAATTCATTCAGAAAACGGGTGACGTAATTGCGCCCCTTCTTCAGCTCCTGGTTCATGGCGGCGCGTGGAAATTCATACATCAGCTTCGGCGCCATCGGCTGGCCATTGTTCATGGCGATGATCAGACTGTCGCTGTCGGCGGGGATCGGCGCGCCGGTCTCAACGTTCACTGAACCCTTCAATGCTCCAGCGCCGAGGTAGGGGACGATCGCGCCCGATTTGATGCCGGTGATGATTTGATTAAGGTCTGTCATGTTCGTTCTCCGTTGTGTTGTTGAAAACAAAATTGCTTTTATCCCCCTCCTTCAAGAAGCACCCAAAGAACGGGCATAAAGGGAGTAGGGGGTAGTGATCTATAAATACATCTGTCGCGCAATCAGACTGACAGGATGAACAATCTCAATCTTTACCGCCGCCTCCGCCGCATTGGCCCCAATATGCAAAGCACAACCGATGTTGGTAGTGGCGAGATAACGGGCGCTACTTCCGGTAATTGCTTCGAGTGTGATGTCAGCAAGCCGGTCACTGCTCTCCGGGTGAGTGAACATATAACTGCCCGCTGCGCCACAACAGGAGATGGCGCTGCTCAATGGCGTGACTGTGAGTTGTGGAATTTTGCCCAGCAGTATTCGTGGCTTTTCTTCCAATGAAAAGTGCAACGAAACAGGCAACGAAACAGGCAACGAAACAGGAAAGCGCATGGTGCAGGGGGTGTGCAGCGCCACACGTTCAGGCAGTGGTTTCAGTGTAATGCCATCGCCCCAGGCGTGGTCGATGATGAATTCACAAATCTCATAAACCGGCGGCAGATTCTCTTTATCAAAACGGCTCACCTTTGAACCACAACCACTGGCGACGTAAACGATGGCATCGGTTTTCACCGCCGCAAACGCAGCGATGTTGGCCAGCTTTAACGCTTCGGCCTGTTCATGATCCTGGTTGTGCGAATGGAGCGTGCCACAGCAGCGCTGTTGCTCAGGAACATACACGCCATAACCAAGGGCGTTGAGCACCTTGATGGCGTCAATGAGCGTAGTGTGATCGAGCACACTGCTGGCGCAGCCGGTGAAGAGTGCAACAGCGCCATTGACAAATTCCGGTCGCGCCGTTGTCGCCGCATAAAAAGATTGCAGTGGCTGGTAGTGTGTATCCGGCAGCAGCAGCCGTTCAGCACGCTCCAGTTTTAAAATCGTTGGAAGTTTCAACAGGCGCGTAAGCGACTGAACACCACTCTTGCGATAGAGGTTAAGCAGACGACCAATGAAGCCACGCACCGTGTTGTTGGCAGCCGCCAGCGCCAGCCCCGCGTTTTTATAAAAGCTTGCTGTCATGGGCTGTTGCGCCAACGCCTCATGCAAGTGGCGGTGATAAGGAATCTTCGACGGACAGACCCACTCACAGCTGCGGCATTGCAGGCAGTTGTTCAGATGCTGCCAGCGCTCCGCATCCAACGCCTCACCATTACGCAGCAGTTTAACGATCTCGCGAATGCGTCCACGTGGCGACTCCGCCTCCAGCGCCGTCAACTGATAGGTGGGGCAGCTTACAAGGCAGAGGCCACAACTTCGACAGTCGTTAAGATTGGGCCACGGGTCCGGTTCAACGGTAGCAGCGGCTGTGTTGGATTCTTCAAAAAATATGCTCATGCATGGGCATAAGCAATACTCAAGCCAGAGGGTAAGTGATTAATTTATATGAGGGGGCGGTTAGATTGTTATGTAGTGAAACTGACAATGCAGACTATTGAATGGTATTGATCGCCTGCTTTGCTTTAATCTCGATTGAGAATGCTAACGCGGCTCGATAAGGCCATAAGATGCGTTTGATATAGGATGTGCAGACGAAGGAGGCGCATCAGTAACGCGAAGAGCCTGCCCCACGTAGTGCTTTGGGCAAGCGCTTTGGGTACGATGCGCCTCGTTCCTCATGGTCCTGGAGGCGGTGTAGTGCTTCAGCCTTGGGGTGGCGTCAGAAGGAGTGATCGGGTCGGGTCGTGCAATGAAACATTATTTTCACGATGCATTAATTAATGCAAGACTTGACCACATCACCAGTGTGGTGCATGGAATGCACCCTACATGGCTGGTTAGCCATTTGTATCATTGAAGTTCCCCTGGCCGCGCGGATTTCATGGCCTCGATTGCGCCTATTACCAACAATTCCAGCCATGGGGGCACAAAATGAATCGGTGTGTTGGAAACCCTCGAAAGAACGACGTTGCCAGGATGGTTCAGACTCAGCCAACACAAGCGGAAAGCGATATACCAGTGAGACGGAGCTACGAACTCTCCAAATTTTTTCTCGGTACCGAGATTTTGTCGGTAGAGACCACTTGCAAGATGTCCCCCATGCACGAATTGTGATAGGTAAATGTAAAGTGAATATAGTTGATCACCACCAATAGAACGACACATTTCTTCAAAGCTAGGATTGCCGCGAAGTAACTTCACATGACTTGGCATCAACTTCGCAACACTTTCGCGGAAACTGGTAATTGTTCGTGCCTCTTCGGAATGTTTTGCGGTATGTTGCGGATCATCCGCACGGCTTGCGGCGCGTTCGTAGACGCGCTCTTGCTCTTCAAGGTGAACAAGCCATCGTGCCTCCCTCTCAAAGGGATCATCTGCGTTAACCATCCAAGCCGCCTTCGCTGCAGTCTCGAACGAAGCACGAGCACATGCGTATGCCGGAGGAATCAGAACCAGGTCAGCTCGAGCCAAGGCTAACACCCCTTCAACGTGCCTTATAACAAGGTTGAATAAATTGACAGCCTCAACATCAGCTTCGTAGGGCGAAGCTGGAAGACACGAGCGCGCTTCGAGGAAGCATTCGATTACTTGATCTATCGCGTCGCACGCGGTAGCAACCGCTGAGTTTGGTGGATTAACTGGTTCGGTGGTCATGAAGGCCATAAGATGCGTTTGATATAGGATGTGCCGACAAAGGAGGCGCATCAGCAACGCGAACGATGCGCTTCATTTATCAGCATATCTTATGCTCCTTTTATTGCGGTTGTCGTGCATTTTTCTCGTAGGCGAAAAAGGCGTGCCAGCTCTATCGTTTCTCATCTCTCAATTCCCTCAGCAATTCCGGGTGGTGATCCAGCAAGCGAAAGAGATTCATTACTGCGGCCACTGGTTTTGCTTCGCCTCGTTCGTAACGTGAAAAGGCGTTTTTTCCACCTCCGGCGAGTTGCGCGGCCTCTTGCTGGGTCAGTTTCAATTTTTTACGGATACGGGTGAGTTCCCGGCGTTGTATCCCCTCCCACTCGTTGGAAAGTTCTGCCAATGCCGCTGCGATACGTTCGCCATCGCGACTCTTCGTAAACTCGATATCACCGCACTGTGGGCAGTGCCAGCCACTGACTTGATGCACAACACAGCTCAGGCTATGTAGTTCCACGGTGACATCCTTGGTCTCTTTCACCATCTCTGCTTGTTCGCAATTTAGGCATGGATGTTTCATGGGTTTTATCATCATCATAATCTCTTGAATGAAATAACTATGGCGCCGTCGGATCGTAGCGTCACTTTTACATAGGCCATGTCCATTTTGGTGTTGGCGTGGTAAACGTCCTGCCATATCGTGTTGTCATGAATGGTGGTCATGGATTTGTAGAATTGGCTGCGATTCAGGCCCGTTACAACTCGCACCATATCCTGCAACGTTAATCCCATTTCATAACCGCCACGTATTGCGGTATAGGTAAAAGCCTTCTCTTCCCGCGCCAGTACCTCGGTTTTTATAACGTCCAGTCTGTAGTGAGGCGTGCGCTTTTCCATAAAGCCAATGATTACCCTAATAGGGTAATATGTCAACGCTGTATTTGTGTGTAGTGGTAGTCTGGATTCCGGCCTGCGCCGGAGAGCCTGCCCCAGGGCCTGCCCCGCGAGAGCCTGCCCCACGTAGTGCTTTGGGCAAGCGCTTTGGGCACGAAGTGTTTTGGGCAATGACGGGGGTTGTTGTTATACGCCCAGCAACATCCCTGCCTCATACATCCCCCCAATCACTACATACTCATCCTCCCCTTGCAGCGCTCGCGGCAACAATCCACTAAAGAAAAACACCTTCTGCTTCGGCACCTCTATCTCCAACAACTGATCACCAAACTCATCAGCACGTTCTCTGTTGCTGCTGAAGGAGTTGATGTTGTTGAGCAGTATGATCTTCCTTTTTTTATCGAGTTTGCAGATCACCTCATACTCATCGAGGTGGTTGATGCCGCGATAGACGGTGATGTGTGTCGTCTCTGGTTTGAGTAGCGCCATCTCGTATTGGCAGTAGCTGTAGAGCAGGTCGAGCTGGGCCTCTAGTGCGTTGGTGTTGTAGAGGCCGCTGGCGCGATCCTGTTCGTATTGGCGATGTGTTGCATCGCTGTGGTGGCGGATGGGGCCTCGGTGGTAACGGGGTGTGAGTCCGAAGCGTGATTCGACCCATCCTTTTAACACGGCGCTTTCGCGGCTGTTGGAGTCGAACAGCCAGCCGCGCATCACTCTCAGGTAGTTGGCGTTGTGCCGGTCGTGGCGCATGTCGGCTTGATAGCCTTGCTCCTCTAACTCTTCAAGACAGAAGTGCACGGTCATGTAGTCCATGAAGCAGCTGGCGCGATGTTCTGCATTGCTGATGTTGCGCAGCCGTTTGAAGAGGTCGTGATGAAACTCTCTTACGCCATCTATAAACAGTGGTGCTGGATGGCGTTGAAAGGTGAGGCCGCCGAGTATCTTTGCGGGCAGGTTGCAGCGGTTGATGGGGAGGCTGGCATCGCCTGGCAGCAGGAGTTCTTTATTGTTGTTGTCACTACACATCGTTTGTCGTCATTCGCACAGCGGGTTATAAATTGTCGGATATGACACTCGCCTTTGTGGCGTGTGTGTTGTGTTTAACTTTTGTATAAACAGCATGTTACAGTATTAATCAGGCATTGGCATAGCGCTTGCTTATACCCCGTTGTGGTTACACGGCACTTTGTTCAACCTGAGGAGAAATACAATGGCACGTCTACGTCAATGTGCAATTTACGGCAAGGGTGGTATCGGTAAGTCTACCACTACCCAAAACCTGGTTGCCGCTTTGGCTGAAATGGGTAAAAAGGTCATGATCGTTGGTTGTGACCCCAAGGCGGATTCAACCCGTCTGATCCTTCACTCTAAAGCACAAACCAGTGTTATGCATCTGGCTGCTGAAGCCGGAACTGTTGAGGATATCGAGCTCGAAGACGTTCTGTCTATCGGCTACGGTGGTGTTAAGTGTGTTGAATCTGGTGGCCCTGAGCCAGGCGTTGGTTGCGCTGGTCGCGGTGTTATCACCGCTATCAACTTCCTCGAAGAGGAGGGCGCTTATGACGAAGACCTCGACTTCGTGTTCTACGATGTACTGGGTGACGTTGTCTGCGGTGGTTTCGCGATGCCAATTCGTGAAAACAAGGCGCAGGAGATCTACATCGTTGTCTCTGGCGAGATGATGGCCATGTATGCGGCTAACAACATCTGCAAAGGTATCGTGAAGTATGCGAACTCTGGCAGCGTGCGTCTGGCTGGTTTGATCTGTAACTCTCGTAACACTGCTCGTGAAGATGAGCTGGTTATGGAGCTGGCCCGTAAGCTGGGTACAACCATGATCCACTTTGTCCCACGTGACAATGAGGTACAGCGCGCTGAAATTCGTCGTATGACTGTTATCGAATACAACCCGAAAGCAAAACAGGCCGATGAGTATCGTTCCCTGGCAAACAAGGTTCTTCATAACACAAATCTGATTATTCCAACGCCCATCACCATGGATGAATTGGAAGAGATAATGATGCAGTTCGGTATCCTCGATGAGGAAGACGAAAGCGTGATCGGTAAGACTGCGGAAGAGATGGCCTCTTAATAGCAGTTGTTAAGGTAGGGGCGGCGTTTCGTGGCGATTGCCAGCGTCAGCTGTTCGGTGCGGAGCGCTGCCCATATCCATCCTTTTTCAAGGCCCGTCCACAGATGAGTGGTGGTGCTTAAGGAGATGTAACGTGAATAATTTAACTCGTGAAGAGACAGAGGCCCTTATTCAGGAGGTTCTCGAAATCTATCCTGAAAAGGCTAAGAAAGATCGTGCCAAGCACCTGGCCATCAATGATCAGAGTGTTGAAAAATCGAGCAAGTGCATTACCTCCAACAAAAAATCACTGCCAGGCGTCATGACCATCCGTGGTTGTGCCTACGCCGGGTCTAAAGGTGTGGTGTGGGGTCCGATCAAGGACATGATCCACATCTCCCACGGCCCAGTCGGTTGTGGTCAGTACTCCCGCGCCGGTCGCCGTAACTACTACATCGGTACCACTGGTGTTAACACCTTCGTCACCATGAACTTCACCACTGACTTCCAGGAGAAGGATATTGTTTTCGGCGGCGACAAAAAGCTGGCCAAGACTCTTCAAGAGATCGATCAGCTCTTCCCGCTTAACAAAGGCATCTCGATTCAGTCCGAGTGTCCGATTGGTCTGATCGGTGACGACATCGAAGCCGTTGCCAAAAAAGGTACTAAGGAGCTCGGGAAGCCAGTCGTTCCTGTCCGTTGCGAAGGGTTCCGGGGTGTATCACAGTCGCTTGGCCATCACCTTGCCAACGACGCAGTCCGTGACCATGTGCTCGGGGCGCGTGATAACGACGACAGCTTTGTAACAACCCCTTACGATGTCTCTGTCATTGGCGACTACAACATCGGTGGCGACGCCTGGGCTACCCGCACCATTCTCGAAGAGATGGGGCTGCGCGTGGTATCACAGTGGTCTGGCGATGGCACACTCTCAGAAATTGAACTGACCCCCAAGGTCAAACTGAACCTGCTGCACTGCTACCGCTCCATGAACTATATCTCCCGTCACATGGAAGAGAAGTACGGTATTCCATGGATCGAATACAACTTCTTTGGTCCTACCAAGATTGAAGAGTCTCTGCGCAAGATCGCTGCCTTTTTTGACGACACCATCAAGGCCAACACCGAAAAGGTGATCGAGAAGTACAAGGCCGAGTACCAGGCGGTCATCGCCAAGTTCCGTCCTCGCCTAGAAGGCAAGCGCGTCATGCTCTACATCGGCGGTCTGCGTCCTCGTCACACCATTGGCGCCTATGAAGATCTGGGCATGGAAGTGGTGGGTACCGGTTACGAGTTCGGCCACAACGATGACTACGACCGCACCATCAA
>JAYWDX010000142.1:0-24365 GCA_043779675.1 Tenderia sp. (SeqCode) | reverse complement strand
TCCTGCTTGTCACTCAACAGTTCAATCGTTTTTCAAATTTTCGTCGACTTCCACCTGCCGTCGCGCCGTTAAAAATGCCGCCAGCAAAATCAGCCCGCCGCCGATCCACTCCACCAGCCGCACCACCTCGTCAGTCAGCAACCAGGCTGCAACAGCACCAACAATCAATTCAAACAGCATAATCACAGCTGAGCGATGAACCGGCATGTGGGTGACGCCGTACTGCACTGCCACGGTGGTAATGCCGAGGCCAAAGATGCCGAGCAGTATCGCGCCATAGACCGCATTCATCTCTACCTGCGGCAGGGCACTGCTGGTGAAGAGTAGCCAGCCACCACAGATGAGCAGCGCCCCCCACCAGGAGGAGACCGCCTTGTTAGTGAGCGAGATATGCTGCGCTTTACGCACCAATACGTTGGATAGGGCAAAGGCAAAGCCGGCGGAGATGGCAAACCAGTCGGAACTGCTCTGCGGCCAGGGAAAACCAAGCTGCGGCGACCAGAGCATGATCAGCGCGCCGACCATCGCCAGCCCCAGCACGATCTGCGAATAGCGGCTCATCGGTTCGTTAAGCAGCAACCGTCCCAGCAGTACCGCCCAGAGTGGCGAAAGGTAAAAGAGCAGCAGCGCCCGCACTACCGTGCCGTCAAGCACGGCGACGATAAAAGCGAGGTTGCACCAGCCGCTGGCGAGGCCGATGCCGAGTAACGTCCAGAAATTCTCGCGGCACTCATCACGCCGCCGCCACAGCAATGGCAACGCCAGCAGCAGGACGGAGCCATAGGCGATAAGACTGGTCCAGACACCATCCAGCCCTGCCTGATTGAGCAGCCGCAGCGGGTACCACATGGTGCCCCAGAAGGTAACTGCCAACAGTAGACTGCCCACAGGCAGTAGTTCATGCAAACGGTTCGTTCTCATTTTTATGTATAATGCTCGGCCTTTAACTGATGTGCCTTATACCGCGTTCCTGGGCAAATAGCCATTAAACCGAGTCGTTTCCCCTTGTTTACCAAAGCGGGAAATTAAACACCAAATCCACCCCAAACAGATAACATGGCCTCATGAATCCGGACCTGAACAGACTACAGCCCTACCCTTTCGAAAAGCTTGCTGC
Organism: Tenderia sp. (SeqCode); assembly: GCA_043779675.1. Taxonomy (GTDB): domain Bacteria; phylum Pseudomonadota; class Gammaproteobacteria; order Tenderiales; family Tenderiaceae; genus JAKFXL01. Next base: position 23,248 of record JAYWDX010000142.1, on the reverse strand, counting down.
GCTTAAGGCAGGTGCAACGCCGCCGGTCGAGCTGCCCCATATTGCGCTCTCCATCGGCGAGCCAAAACATGCGGCACCGCCGTTTGTAGCAGCGACGATCGTCGACCAGCTGCACGGCTTGTCGAACTATCCAACCACCAAGGGTTCACTGGCGCTGCGGCAGACAATCGGCCGTTGGCTGATCAACCGCTTTCAATTGCCCGCCGCCAGTATCGATACCGAGCGCCACATCCTGCCGGTCAACGGCACCCGTGAGGCGCTATTTGCCTTTGCCCAGGCGGTAGTGGATCGCAGCAGCCAGCCACTGGTGGTGATGCCCAACCCCTTCTACCAGATCTATGAGGGGGCCGCCCTGCTGGCGGGTGCGGAACCCTGGTTCCTCAATACCACCGTTGAAAATGGCTACCTGCCCGACTTTGACGCTGTGCCTGCTGATGTCTGGCAGCGTTGCCAACTGCTCTATATATGTACGCCAGGAAACCCCACCGGCCGGGTGATTGAGCGGGAGACACTCAAAAATTTGATCCAGCTGGCGCAGCAGCACGACTTCATCATCGCCTCCGACGAGTGTTATTCCGAACTCTACCCGGATGAGAGCAATCCACCCGTCGGCCTGTTGCAGGCGGCGGCGGAGATGGGACTGGACAACTACAGACGTTGCGTGGTCTTTCACAGCCTGTCGAAACGTTCCAACCTGCCGGGCATGCGTTCCGGTTTTGTCGCCGGTGACGCCGAAGTATTGAAAAAATTCCTGCTCTACCGCACCTATCACGGCTGCGCCATGACCCCGTACCATCAGGCCGCCAGCATCAGCGCCTGGAGTGATGAGAGCCATGTATTGCTCAATCGCGATCTCTATCGCGCCAAGTTCAAGGCGGTGCTGGAAATTCTGGGTGATGTGATGCAGGTAAAACAGCCCGATGCCAGCTTCTACCTCTGGCCACAAACACCGATTGCCGACACCGAGTTTGCCCGGCGTCTGTTTGCCGAACAGAATGTGACGGTGCTGCCTGGTAGCTATCTGTCACGTGAGGCCCACGGCATCAACCCGGGGCAGAACCATATTCGTCTGGCGCTGGTAGCGCCACTGGAAGAGTGTGTCGAAGCCGCCACACGCATTCGCACACTGATCGAATCTCTTTAAACACAACTCAATACCAACTGGAGTCGTTATCCATGTCCAATCTGCAAAACATCATCGAAGAGGCCTTTGAGCGCCGCGCCGACATCACGCCACGCAATGTTGATACCCACGTCAAAGAGGCGGTTATGGAAGTCATCAACCTGCTCGACAGTGGCGCGATGCGTGTTGCCGAAAAGAGAGAGGGCGACTGGGTGGTTAACCAGTGGCTGAAAAAAGCGGTGCTGCTCTCCTTCCGCATCCAGGACAACTACTTCATGAAGGGTGGTTTCACCAACTACTTTGACAAGGTTGACTCCAAATTTGCCGATTACAACTCGCGCGAATTCCGTGAAGCTGGCGTTCGTGTTGTACCACCCGCCACCGTGCGCAAGGGTGCCTACATCGCCTCCGGCGTGGTGCTGATGCCTTCATACGTCAACATCGGCGCCTACGTCGACAGCGGCACCATGGTCGACACCTGGGCCACGGTTGGCTCCTGTGCCCAGATCGGCAAAAACGTACATCTGTCAGGCGGTGTTGGTATCGGTGGTGTGCTGGAGCCGCTCCAGGCCAACCCCACCATCATCGAAGACAACTGCTTTATCGGAGCCCGTTCTGAGGTGGTCGAAGGTGTCATCGTTGAAGAAGGTTCTGTTATCTCCATGGGTGTCTACATCGGACAGAGCACCCGTATCTTCAACCGCATGACCGGCGAGATCAGCTATGGCCGCATCCCGGCGGGTTCTGTAGTCGTCTCCGGCAACCTGCCGTCAAAAGATGGCACGTACAGCCTCTACTGCGCGGTGATCGTCAAGCAGGTGGATGCGAAGACCCGCAGCAAGGTTGGAATCAACGAACTGTTGCGGGATATCTAGAGAACTCTGATTAATTTCTCCGTGCCCAAAGCGCTACGCGGGGCAGGCTCTTCGTGGTGAGCTTGTCGAACCATGGACGGAGGATACTTAACGACCAATGTGTTACGTCACCCGCCCTTCGACAAGCTCAGGGCGAACGGATTTATTCAGATGTTCCCTAATAGAACACCTAAGGGGAGAATCGCGATTCTTCCCTTAGCATCCCCATCGCGAGAAGTAACCCTATGACCACAATCTACGGCATCAAAAATTGCGACACCATGAAAAAGGCCATGCAATGGCTGGATGATCATGACGTCGAATACCGATTTCACGATTACAAGAAAACAGGACTCACCGAACAGCAGCTCATGAGCTGGATCAAACAGGTCGGCTGGGAGCCTCTGATCAACAGCCGTGGCACCACTTGGCGCAAGCTACCAGAGACCGAACGAAAGGGTCTGAATGAAACCAAGGCCATCGCCCTGATGCGGGGCAACCTGAGCCTGATCAAGCGGCCAGTGCTGGAGCACAACAACACCCTGCACGTCGGTTTCAACCCGGCTGAGTACGAACACCTTTTTAAGTAACCCCCTTCTCCCTTAACACCACTTCATTGACGCCATCAGCGAACGCTGTCGGCACTCTGTTGTCAAAAAAACAGCGTTCTAGCAACCACGCTGGGACAGCGACGCCGAATGACGACAAAATAACTGTCAGCGCACGCAGCTTACCGCTAAGATTCAAAAAACCAGGGTGGTCTGTTTTTTGCTAGTTATATAATTAAAGGAATCTGCCCATGTGGCAGCTATATTGAATAGGGACTTGTGAACGCAGAGAGGTGAACACCATGAGCATTTTCAAAACTTATCAGGCTCGATACGAAGAGTCCAAGGATGAAGAACTAACGATCCACGAGTATCTGGATCTATGCAAAAAAGATCCGTCCACTTACGCCTCTGCTGCTGAACGAATGTTACTGGCGATTGGTGAGCCTGCGCTGCTGGATACGCGCAAGGATCAACGCCAAAGCCGCATCTTCTCCAACAAGATGATCAAGATCTACCCCGCCTTCAAGGATTTTTACGGCATGGAGGAGACTATCGAACAGATTGTCTCCTTCTTCAAACACGCCGCCCAGGGGTTGGAGGAGAAGAAACAGATCCTCTATCTGCTCGGCCCTGTGGGTGGCGGCAAGTCATCCCTGGCCGAAAAGCTCAAGTCGATGATGGAAAAAATGCCCTTCTACGCCATCAAAGGGTCACCGGTCAACGAATCACCGCTCGGTCTATTCTCACGCGACGAGGATGCCCACATCCTGCTGGAAGAGTACGGCATCGCCTCACGTTACCTGCCAGGGCTGATGTCACCCTGGGCCATCAAGCGTCTGCATGAGTTCAACGGCGACATCACCCAGTTTAAAGTGGTGCGTGTGCACCCCTCCGTGCTCCAACAAAAGGCAATTGCCAAGACCGAGCCGGGTGATGAAAACAACCAGGATATCTCGGCACTGGTCGGCAAGGTCGATATCCGCAAGCTGGAGCAATTTTCACAAGATGATCCAGACGCCTACAGCTACTCCGGTGGCCTCTGCCTTGCAAACCAGGGCATGCTGGAGTTTGTGGAGATGTTCAAGGCGCCCATCAAGGTGCTGCATCCGCTGCTAACGGCGACCCAGGAGGGCAACTACAAAGGGACCGAAGGGTTCCCGGCGATGCCCTTCAACGGTGTGATCCTGGCCCACTCCAATGAGTCTGAGTGGCAGACATTCAAGAACAATAAAAACAACGAGGCGTTTCTTGACCGCATCTACATCGTCAAAGTCCCTTACTGCCTGCGTGTCTCTGATGAGGTGAAGATCTACGAAAAATTACTGGTCCATAGCTCACTGGTCAAATCGCCATGCGCACCCGATACGCTGGAGATGATGGCGCAATTTGCTGTGCTGACACGCCTCAAAGAGCCAGAGAATTCGAGCATCTTTTCCAAGATGCGCATCTATGATGGTGAAAATCTAAAAGATATCGACCCCAAGGCCAAGTCGCTGCAAGAGTACAAGGACAATGCTGGGCCTGATGAGGGTATGACGGGGCTATCAACACGTTTTGCCTTCAAAATCCTCTCCAAGGTTTTTAACTACGACCATGAAGAGATCGCCGCCAATCCTGTACATCTGCTCTACATCCTCGAACAACAGATAGAACAAGAGCAGTACGCGCCCGAAATGAAAGATCGTTACATCTCATATCTCAAGGGATACCTGGCGCCCAACTATGCCGAGTTTATCTCCAAGGAGATTCAGACCGCTTATCTGGAGTCTTACTCCGAATTTGGTCAGAACATCTTCGACCGCTATGTCACCTATGCTGACTACTGGATTCAGGATTCGGAGTACCGCGATCCGGATACTGGCGAGATGCTCGACCGCGCCTCGCTCAACAACGAACTGGAGAAGATTGAAAAGCCCGCCGGCATTAGCAATCCCAAAGATTTTCGCAACGAAGTGGTCAACTTCACCCTGCGCGCTCGCGCCAACAATGCCGGCAAAAATCCCGCCTGGACCAGTTACGAAAAGATGCGGGGCGTGATCGAGAAGAAGATGTTTTCCAACACCGAGGAGATCCTGCCCGTCATCTCCTTCAATACCAAGGCATCAACCGACGATCACAAAAAACATCAAGAGTTTGTCAATCGAATGGTGGCTAAGGGCTACACACCCAAACAGGTGCGTCTGCTCTGCGAATGGCATTTGCGTACCCGTAAATCCACCTAGGGACAAGGCCAGGGATGGCCCAATGAAAGGGAAGGTGAAATGTGACCCAAATCATTGATCGTCGCGTGAACGGCAAAAACAAAAGCGCTGTCAATCGCCAAAAATTTATTCGTCGTTACAAAACCCATCTGAAAAAAGCGGTCGAGGGAGCGATTTCCGAACGTAGCATCACCGACATGGATCGCGGCGAGAAGGTCAACATCCCGAGCAAGGATATCTCTGAACCGACCTTCGGTATTGGCCAGGGTGGTGAACGCGAAACTATCTATCCAGGCAATGAAAAGTTCACCAGCGGCGACACCATTGACAGGCCCCAGCAAGGCACCGGCCAGGGCAAGTCCGTCAGCGACTCTGGTGAGGGCGAGGATGAATTCACCTTTGCACTCTCGCGCGAAGAGTTCATGGAACTTTTTTTCGAAGACCTTGAACTGCCCAACATGATCAAGACCCAGCTGGCCAAAGAGGTGCAGTACAAAAAGATTCGTGCCGGCTATACCAGCTACGGTTCGCCTTCTAACATCAATGTCATCCGCTCTATGAAAGGTGCCTTAGCTCGACGCATTGCCCTGGCAGGCCCGCACAAACGTACGCTACGCGAGGCTGAAGCGGAGTTGCAGGCGTTGCTTGAAACTGCCGATGAAACCGATGATCGTGTCATCGCGCTACGTGGTGAGATAGAGGTCCTGAAACAGCGCATCCGCCGTGTGCCCTACATCGATACCTTTGATATCCGTTACAATAATCGCATTGATCAACCTGTTCCCACCACCCAGGCGGTGATGTTCTGTCTGATGGATGTCTCCGGCTCCATGGGCCAATATGAAAAAGATATTGGTAAACGTTTTTTCACCCTGCTTTATCTGTTTTTGACACGCTCCTATGAACGCATCGAGCTGGTCTTCATCCGTCATCACACCGTTGCCAAAGAGGTTGATGAACAGGAGTTTTTTTACTCCCGTGAGACCGGTGGCACAGTAGTCTCAAGCGCACTCAAACTGACTGCGGAGACCATCAAAAAACGCTACCCGACTAGTGATTGGAACATCTATGTAGCACAAGCCTCCGACGGTGATAATTGGACTGACGACTCACCTATCTGTCGTGACCTACTAATCAATACACTGCTGCCGCAGGTGCAATACTACGCCTACATCGAAATTGCCGAAGAGAACTCACCCATCGGCAGTCTCTGGCGTGAATATATGAAGGTTGCCCAGGCATCATCCCGCTTTGTGATGCAGAAACTGGCAACGCCTGATGAGATCTATCCCGTCTTCAGAAAACTTTTCGAGAAGCAATGGCATGAATAGCTCAACCGAAAACATCACAAGACACTATCTCTCTGAAACATCGGAGTGGACCTTCGAGTTACTCGATACTTACCACCGCGAGATTGCCCGTATCGCCGCCGACTTCGGTCTCGACACCTACCCGAATCAGATCGAAGTCATCTCTGCCGAGCAGATGATGGACGCCTATTCCACCGTGGGCATGCCAGTGGGCTACCACCACTGGTCTTTTGGCAAACAATTTTTAAGTGTTGAACAACGTTACAAACGTGGCTTTATGGGGCTCGCCTATGAGATTGTTATCAACTCCAACCCTTGCATCGCTTATCTCATGGAAGAGAACAGCATGACCATGCAGGCGCTGGTGATCGCCCACGCCTCCTATGGCCACAACTCATTTTTCAAAAACAACTACCTCTTCAAGACCTGGACCAATGCCGACTCCATCATCGACTACTTACTCTTTGCCCGCAATTACGTTACCAAATGCGAAGAGCGGTACGGTGTTGCTGAAGTAGAGATGCTGCTCGACTCATGCCATGCGTTAATGAACTATGGTGTTGACCGTTATAAACGCCCCAAAAAGGTCTCGCTCGATAACGAAGAAAAACGTCAGGAAGAGCGCGAAGAGTATCTGCAATCACAAGTGAATGATCTCTGGCGCACGCTACCTGTTGATCAGCAGAAATCAAAATCGGATGCTGATGACCATATCTGGCCACCTGAGCCACAGGAAAACATCCTCTATTTCATCGAAAAAAATTCGCCCATCTTAGAGAATTGGCAGCGTGAAATTGTGCGCATCGTCCGTAAAATTGCCCAGTATTTCTACCCACAACGACAGACTCAGGTAATGAACGAAGGGTGGGCCACCTTCTGGCATTACACCATCATCAACCGCCTGTACGACGAAGGGCTGGTAACCGATGGATTTATGCTGGAATTTCTGCAATCACATACCAGCGTTGTTTATCAACCGCCTTTTAACAGCCGCTACTACAGCGGCCTGAACCCTTACACACTCGGCTTAAACATCTATCAGGATCTGAAACGGATCTGCGAAGAACCGACAGATGAAGACAAAAAGTGGTTTCCCGACATTGCGGGTGGTGACTGGTTTACAGTCATAGACTTCGCCATGCGCAACTTCAAGGATGAGAGTTTTATATCGCAATATCTATCACCCAAGGTGATTCGCGATATGAAGCTGTTTACGATTCTTGACGATGATCAGCGCGACTCACTAGAGGTTTCAGCCATCCATGACGAACGCGGCTACAAACACATCCGCAGCGCCCTATCAGAACAGTACAATCTTGGTTCACGCGAACCCAATATGCAGGTTTATAAGGTTGATAGACGTGGTGACCGCTCCATGACACTCCGTTATGAGGCACACAAACACCGGCCACTAAACCAAGAAACTGGTGACGTACTGAAACATCTGGTAAGACTCTGGGGGTTTACTGTGCGCATTGAGAGTCTAAAAGATAACGACAAGTACGAAGTAACTCATGAGTGCAACCCCGTGACCTAGATGGAGAGGCTCTCCGTCCACTTTGCCAGGATCTCAGCCAGCGCTGTGAGCCGAATGGGCTTGGGAATGTAATCATCCATGCCAGCAGCCAGACAGCGCTGCCGGTCACCCTCCATGGCATTGCCGGTCATGGCGATGATAATGGTTCTGTTACCCGCCTCCACCCTCTGCCTGATCTCAGCAACAGCCTGATATCCATCCATCACCGGCATTTGGCAATCCATCAAGACAACATCAAACAGCTGCTGGCACACCAGATCAACAGCCTCTTGGCCATTGCGCACACTCATGGTGCCATAACCAAGTTTATGCAACATCGCATCTATGACCCGCAGATTGGTTTCATTATCCTCCACTACCAATAGGCGTAGCTTCTGCTTGGTAGTGAGTTTTAGAGTCTCCGCAGACATTTCAGCAGTTGATATGGGGGCCGCCATAACCATCTGTCTATCTTCCAAACAGGCATGCAGTGCATGGTAACGAATCGGCTTAACCAATTTGCACAGACTCATACCGCCCGGATAAGTGAATCGATGTGACTTCTGCTCCCGGTGCATCATCACAACAATCCTTGATAACTTGCCTGATAGCTTCAAAATTAATTCATCACTGCTGCATTGATCATAATCGACAAAATAAATATCGTATTTTTGCGATGAAACATCATCGCTGCGAAATTGATCAACGCCGATGCTCTGCAACCGGTATCCTGCTGGCTGTAGGTAATCTTGCAATATTGAAGCGGCTATCGGATCTTCCCCCACATAACATGCAAAGCGATTTTTACAAACCATCGGCACTGTAATATTTTCATGCGCTTCGTCTGGCACAATAAGCGGCAATCTCACCGTAAATACACTGCCGTGCCTAAGTTCAGATCGTAACGAGACATCACCACCCATCAGCTCCACCAACTGTTCGACGATAGCCAGTCCCAGCCCTGTTCCTGAATGGCGCCGCGTTGATGAACCATCCACCTGAACAAAGGATTCAAAAATACGCTGTTGCAGGCCAGCATCAATTCCAATACCTGTATCTTCAACACGGATAAAGAGATAGCCACCCTTTAAATCACCAGTTTCATTACGCCCCACTGAACAGCTGACAATGACGTGACCAATATCAGTAAACTTAAGCGCATTACTAATCAAGTTAGAAACAATTTGATTCAGGCGAGCAGGGTCACCACAGACAATGTCTGGAACATCTGTTGACACCTTAGAATAAAGTGTAACGCCTTTAAGATGAGATCGTTGTGAAAACAGCTCCACTACGTCTTCTATCAAACTGCGTGGCGATATTTCGACATAAAGAATATCAAGCTTTCCAGCCTCTATTTTTGAAAAATCGAGAATATCGTTAATGATGTGCAGCAACTGATCAGCTGATCGCAGGGCGATTTCAGCATAACTATGCTGCTCCTCATTCAGATCACCCTCCGAAATAAGCTGCAACATTCCGAACATGCCGTTCATTGGCGTCCGGATTTCATGACTCATGTTGGCCAAAAATTCACTTTTTAGTTTGACAGACTCCAACGCCACATCTCTTGCCTTCTGTAACGCCCTCTGCACCATGACTGACTGACTATCATCCAAGCCAATTAATAACAGCGTCCCCTCACTACTCGATGCCGCATTCATATATGCCATATTAAGCTGATAGGGTACTACACCATCGGTAGTTATCAATTCAGTGTGAATCTCAGATCTTCCGACGTTAAATGCAGATTTAATACCCTCATCAATTTTTTCACCATCATTATCAACAATAAATTTACCAATACTTTCATGGATCAATTTATCCACGGAATGACAAAAAACATGCTCCGCATTTTTATTAAACCAAAGTATCCGACCGTTTTTATCCAGCTCCAACATAATCCCAGGCACACTAGAAACGACAGCTTCATGTTGAGCAAGCAACAACTCAATTCTATTTTTTTGCTGATGAGTTTCAGTAATATCACGGATAATAACGATATATTTATTGCTACCATCGATTTGCATAGCACTAAACTTTACATCTATATCCATAGATTTATTTCTGTTTTGTATGGCGATCTGATAACCCCCAGTACAGCGCCTCAATAACTCAGAAATGTCAGTCGGAATCAACAGGCTCTGATTACTTGATGACTCCTTAACAACGTGACTATAGTGGCTGCCAACAAGCTGACCCACCACATCCAACATGGATGCTGCCACAGGATTTGCAGACTCTATAAAACCCACATCATCAAGTATCAAAATCCCATCAACTACATTATTAAAAATTGTAACGAGGCGATTTTCACTCTCACGCAACTCGTACTCCACCATCTGGCGTTCGTCAATCTCACGCAATAGAAAGCGATGCTGTTCTTCCGCATAATTTTGGCGCTGTTCAAGAGCATCCATCATGGCATTGAAGGCGCGGGCAATGTCATCAATCTCACGAGGACCATCAACTGTTACACGCAGCCCATTCTGTCCATTCTCAGCACTCCTCATCAGCCTTGCCAGTTGATGCAGTGGCCTCGTCATTTTGCGGCTGATAACAATAGCAATCAGCATCAGCACCAACGCCATGCCGACAAATATTAACAAGCTATCCTTAAGAAGTTCCGACTGAATTTTATAAAGGCTGGTTTTATCTACAACAACACTGACATACCCCAATAACGCAGGATTGCTCATGTATAGATCATCGATGCTATTACCAGGAGCCGCATAGTCATAATCAATATCATAAACAGATGCAGTGAATTCCCAGAAATCTTTCTGATCACGCGTCAGCAATACTTCAAAAGGTAACGCATTACGCGGATAATCTGCAAAGGCAATAACATTGCTATCACCCGAGCTGATAAGAGAATTTCCGTGCTTATCAAAAATAGTTATGCCGCGTACATTTGAATAACTTAGGGTGGCGTCAACATCTTCACGAGCATTGCCCCCCATATCCGATAACAGCGAAAGGATACTCTGATGCGCCAGAGTTGCAGTGATCTGTCGACCTTGATCAAGCGCGCTGTCAGAAAGTTTTTTATTGATTAAAAAAGCTGCGGCTATGCTCCCCGTCAACGTCAATGCAATCATGCCAAAAAGGATCAAGGCAATAATCTGCCCACTGAAATTTAACCTCATAGTTTTGTCTTGAACGTCACGCACCTGCACGGCCTACCTATTACCTGTTTATAGCCAACAAAAACAGTGGAAGGCCAACCCTCCTCCGTTTCAACAAATATTGAATCAATCTGTTTTTTATTTATTGGGAAATTTAACCACAATTTCAATCAAGACATTTTCACCACGTTTTATCTTAATGGGTAGCCAGGTACCAAGCTGCATCGACGCCACTCTCTCCATCACCTGCTCAGCTTCTGTCGTTGGTCTCCCTGCCATCTCGATAATCAGATCGTTTTCCTTTAACTCATTTTTCTCGGCCAAGCTTCCAGGAACCACCTTTTTTATAAGCACCCCCCCCTCACCTTTTTCCAGATAGATACCCAACCGAGGACGTTCTGACCGCTCCTTTTCAGAGAACCTTGAAACCCGCAATCCAATAACCGCATCGGCAAACTGATTATTAATATAACTACACTCGAACTCGGTATCCCACGGAATAAGCACCACAGACTTCGACTCACCTAACGCCATAAGCTGCTCCGGCACCCCGAAGCGATACATCATGTGACCGCTACCCATCACCGCCACCATCGTGGCGCCCTGGTTTTTCTGTCGTCCGCTTACAATTCCTTCCGCCATAGCGCGATCCCACGCTGATTGACTCTCAACAAAACGGTTAAAGCCAGGATCGGCCAAAATAGTTACCATAGGATCCTCAGCCTTCGCATCCGCACCATGTTTAGTCCCGTGACTCATGAAAACAGAGGACAGCATCTTCTTGTAACCTTGGCTGGCGGGTGCGGGCTTCGAAACCCCCTCTTGCTCTGCATCTGGCACCTTGTCCCACCCTTCAGCGCCTACTTTATGTATTAATGAACGATTTACATTCAGCGCATACATCGGAATTTTATTCATGCGGGCATAGTGAAACATGGGCAAATAAAGGCTGGAGTCAAAATTCCAATACTCAGCCCACTTAACCTGTTTCAAGAACTCATCTTCCGTCAGCTCACCCGCCACCCAACGATCAAGCACAGGCTGGCCCTGGCGCGGAAACATCTCAAAACCAAGCACCATATTGGGATTCAATACGTGCAGGCCAGTAATCATCTGGAGCTGCCAGCGGTGGTGTTCAATGTTATCGTGATGTTCTCCCAGCAGGACAACCCGTTTATCACGTAATTGCTCTACCAACGCAACGCTGGTTGTCCAACTATTCGATGCCGGTAGCAAAACCCGTCCCTCAGGCACACAGTCGGTCTTAACCACATCCTCTGCGGCCTGCGCCCAAGGGCTTACAAACATGGCCACACAAAACATCATCGCCATAGAGAAACGGCTCATCAGAATTCCTCCCCATCCATTACGATCTTCACCCATTATGACGATCATCATTAACCTTTGGCGGCGCTCACTGCGCCACTCCAATAACACTTGGTTCCTCAAACAACACGCTCATAAAAACGGTGGAGTGGGGTCCGTTTACGCCAAGCTATTGGCGTCCACGTCACCCAAGCACTACAACAGAAAAATAGTTGTCAGACGATAAAGTTTTCACACGCTTATCGCTTTTGCAATCTAAAAACCCCTCAACCAAGTCCACTTACTAACAATTTTTTGGACATCAACTATCAAGATCTACAAAAAGCTGAATAACTTTCTCAAAAACAAGATGAAAAAATATTTCATATACTTCAATTAGTTAGATTCCGATCAAAAAATGACCATTTTATTACAGCCCGTGATGGCGCAAGGGCTGGACGGCTATTTCCAATATTTGTCCACACACTTATACACAGCTAGTGTGGATAAGCCTCACAGACACCAAAAATCAATCGGTTAGCTCTATTTCCCGCACCATTCCAATAACACAGCTATCACATCATCTATACCCAGACAATGATTACTGACACGGGCAAGGGCAATAAACTGCAATACAACCACCCCATCGAACCTTTAAATAGACGTGGTTGAAATGGAAATGCTCGCGAAAACAAGCTATCCTGCGCCTCTGTTTTTTTGTTTGCCTCAGGTACCGAGGCCATGGCTTTTTATCCTCGGATTTGACGACCCTACTTAATGATTTTCAAAATCTTACTGGCACAGCTCAGCATTTTGGCCCTTCCTGGACTCTGTCTTGGCGCCTCCTCTGCACATGCCACCAACCTCACTTACTCATTAGCGCAGCCACAAAGTGATGCACTCAACTTAGCGGCGCTAGAAACGACACACGCGCCATCAACAGAGGCAAGCCACTCTGCTACTGCCGATCAGCTGGAGTTCCCCCACCTAAATCTACCAGAGAGATCAGACTGGAATGGTCTGATGCACGACAGCAAACTCTTTATGCTCTACCAAGTCGGTGTGGTGGGGGTGCTATATCTCATGCCACAGAGTGTCTCGCAGTGGGGCGATGATCAAAAACAAGGTAATATTTTTCGTAAGTGGAATGACAACGTCAGCAACCTGCGCAAGGATCATGACACGTGGGAAGTCAACTACATCGGTCACCCCTATTTCGGCTCCGTATATTACGTGCGGGCACGCCAGCGCGGTTTTGACCGACAAGATTCACTCCTTTATGGTGTGGTAATGTCAACGATCTACGAGTACGGCATTGAAGCGCTCTTTGAACCAGCCTCAATCCAAGATTTGATCTTCACCCCAGTGGGAGGGGCTGTCGTTGGCGAATATTTCATGGCCGCTCGCGAGAACATCCTCAGGGGTGTCAACAGTAGGGGTTATGCCACAACAGGCGACAACGTTAAGCTTTTTTTCACCGATCCACTGGGTGTAATCAACAAAAAGGTTGATAAAGTATTCGGTTACAAGGAAGCAAGCCTCGACCTCATGCCACTCCTGAACCGCAACAACAGCGACCACCACGCCCTACCTAGTCTCGTCGGTTTACAGGCACATCTCAATTGGTAGCGAGCACAACGGACTGTGAAACTTAGCCTTTTATTGATATTTGCCGCAGTAATAATTAATAACACAGCCATAGCCATAGCCAAGGAGAATCCACCAACCCCCTTCACCATCAAAAGCCAAAACCCGTTTATTCAGATTTTTGGTCTACCTACAACACAACCGGCCACGCTACTACCAGCCAATGGCAACGCCATTGAGATCGCATCCGATACTGCCAACAACTCCATCATCAGTAAAGTCGCAGGCACAGAGAGGATTACACTAGATGGTGAGAGCCATCGCCTCTCCCTCACACTGCGCCACGCCATCAATCATCGTATCGAAATAGGGCTGGAGCTACCCTTAGTTAGCCACAACAACGGAATATTGGATAATTTTATCGAAGGGTGGCACAAAACCCTTGGGCTAACCAACAGCGAACGCAATCAAAGTCCCAGCAATGTATTGAATTACAGTTATAGCCGCAACGACACCACAGTATTGAGTTTCCAGCAACCCAATGACGGTCTGGGTGACATCCGCCTATTTGCCGCCAGGCAACTCTATCGCGGTTATGGCAGCGCACTGAGCCTACATAGCAGTCTCAAGCTACCAACAGGTGATGCTAAACAGCTATACGGCAGTGGCGCACCTGATTTAGCCCTCTCCGCCGCCTACGTGCGTATGCGCGATGCCAACCGCTGGCAATACAGCGCCTTCTTCAATGGCGGCCTTTTGCTGCTGGGAAAAAGCGACCTCATGCGAGACATTCAACGCAGTTCAGTGCTCTTTGGCAGTGCTGGAATCATCTGGGGCACCCCCTCAAAAATCGACATTATTGTCCAGCTCGACGGCCATACAGGCTTTTACTACAGCGCCCTCGACCAACTCAGCGCCAAAACAGTGCAACTGACCGTAGGGGGAGCGATTAACTTCACTCCCACTACACAACTTGACATCGGTGTAGGCGAAAACCTGTTTACCGATACAACACCCGACGTTCTAATCAATATCGCCCTCAAACAGCACTATTAATTTTTGCTTGCCTATTGGTCATAATCCAATGGTAAGATTAAGCCGATTCTTACTTTCGGAAGGGGAAATATCCAAATGATTACTGAAGCGCTTATTACCAATATGACCATTGGTGTCGCCACTGTAGTAGTGGTCATGATGATTGTACTGTTGTTCCAGATCTACAAAACTGAAGACAACAAGCGTTAAAGCCTACGCAGCAATAATCCGGCAATAATAAAGAGGCGGCATGACCGCCTCTTTTATTTTATTTCCCACCACACAACAGATCACAATAATTAACCAATAACCGCTCTGTCAGCTTCGAATCAACCCGGTGGCCAGTGTAAATTACGCCCGCCCAGCACATGAAGATGGATATGAAATACCGCCTGGCCAGCCGCGGCGTTGCAGTTCATAACGGTTCGATAACCGTCTATAGCGATGCCATCTAATTCTGCCACTTTTTTAGCAGCCAAATAGAGGCGACCAACCAATTCAGCATCTTCACTGTTGATATCATTAATAGTCGAAATATGCTGTTTGGGGATCACCAACACATGGGTCGGCGCCTGGGGGTTGATATCTCGAAAAGCAAGTACTGCCTCATCTTCGTATACCACGTTGGGTTTGATCTCACCCGCCACCATTTTGCAAAACAGACAATCAGACATAAAGACTCCTTAACTACGCGATTTTTATCGAGACGACTACGGTAACATACCCAAATTAATGGTTTCATTGTCATCAGAACAATCTCGAAGAGTAGAACAGCATGATATTCGCCCCCTTCTCCATTTCACGCCTACCACGCATCTTCTACGGTGCCGGACGCATCAACGAGGTGGCGGCCCTGGCCGCTGGTTATGGTCAAACTGCCCTGCTGATCACCGGCAAACAATCCTTCTGTTCAACACCGCGCTGGCCACGTTTCACTCAAACACTGGCGGCACGCGGCGTCGCCTGGCGCCACTTCACTGTATCGGGAGAACCATCACCGACGCTGGTGGATGAGGCGGTGAGCCGCTATCGCGCGGACAAGATTGATGTCGTCATCGCCATCGGCGGCGGCAGCGTACTGGATGCTGCCAAGGCGATTGCCGGATTGCTGCCACACGGGAACTCAGTGATGGACCACCTCGAAGGGGTGGGCAACAATCGCCCCTATCACGGCCCCAGCACCCCGTTTATCGCCATCCCCACCACGGCGGGTACTGGCAGCGAGGCAACTAAAAATTCGGTCTTGAGCATGCAGGGGCGCGACGGCTTTAAAAAATCTTTCCGTCATGAGTGCCTGATCCCCGAGTATGCGGTGATTGATCCCACTCTGCTGGAGAGCTGTCCACAAGAGCTGATCGCAGCCGACGGCATGGATGCCTTCACCCAACTCCTCGAATCCTATGTCTCGCTCAAGGCCAACCCCTTCATCGACGCAATCGCCTGGAGTGGCATGCAGGCCGTCAAACAGGGCTTTTTTGCCGCCTGGAAAGGACGCGATCCAATTGCCGAGCAGGGCCGTGGTGCCATGGCCTACGCCGCCCTGCTCTCCGGCATCACCCTGGCTCAGGTAGGATTAGGCTCGGTCCACGGCCTTGCCGCACCACTAGGGGCCTTCTTCCCGATCCCCCATGGAGTCATCTGCGGCACCCTGGTGGCCGTCGCCACCGAGATCAACATCAATGCCATGCTGGCGCGCGAACCCAACAACCCAGCCTTGGCCAAATATGCCCAGGTGGGGCGTATGCTCAGCGACCAACCGGATGTGGACGACAGCACTGCCCGCACCCTGCTGATCACTCAACTGGCCGAATGGAACTATCGCCTACAGCTGCCACGCCTGAGCAACTACGGCATTACCGAATCGGACTTCCCACTGATCGTCGCCAACAGCCGTGGTAACAGCATGCAGACCAACCCAATCCTACTCACCGACAGTGAAATACATGCCATCCTCGCGCAACGTCTTTAACCGCCTGTTGCCAACACTACTCACCGGACTGCTACTACCGGCGGGCAGCGTGGCACAAGAGCGGCCATTGTGGGAACTAGGGGCTGGCATCGCCACGCTCAACATGCCCTACTATCGTGGCAGCGATGCCAGCCAGAGCTACGCCATTCCCTACCCCTATCTCGTCTATCGGGGTGAATACCTCAACATCGACAAAGATGGGTTACGGGGATGGCTCTATCGTAGCGACCGCCTCAACCTCGATCTAAGTCTGGCCGCTGGTTTACCGGTGCCCAGCGACCAGAATGGCCCGCGTAGCGGCATGGCCGACCTCGACCCCACCATCGAGTTTGGACCGTCGCTGGAGTACCGCCTGTGGCACTCCAACAATCACCGCCGCAACGCTTGGTTGCGTCTGCCATTGCGTAGCGCCTTTGCCATCGGCAACCCCATCACACATCAAGGCTGGGTCTTTGCACCCTATGTGGAGTGGAAACACCATGACTTTGGCAAAAGCGGCTGGATGAACAGCGTCGCCATCGGCCCACTGTTTGCCGACACCACCTACCACAACTATTTTTATGGCGTCGCGCCGCAATACAGCACCGTCACCCGGCCCACCTACGCGGCAAGTGGCGGTTACAACGGTAGCCGCCTAACATTGATGAGCGGCAAAAACTTCGATCAGCTCTGGCTCTCCGCCTTTATCCGCTTCGACACCCTCAAGGGTGCCACCTTTGTCGACAGCCCCTTGGTTGAGACACGCCGCTATCACCTTATTGGCGCAACACTCACCTGGGTATTTGCGCGCTCGGAACAGAGGGTGCATGTGCCATAAAGCTGCTGTCATAATGGTGTAACACGACTGACTTCTAATGCAACTATTGCCCAAAGCGCTTCGCGGGGCAGACCCTTCAAACTGATGACATAAAGAAGCGATGATCCCAAAAATTCTCATTATTGATGATGAAACCGCCATCCGCGACATGGTCACCTTTGCCCTGGAGCGTCAGGAGTTTGAGGTCCAGAGTGCGGAAAACTGCCACGCTGGTCTCCTCAGTCTGGCCGAAACCCGCCCCGACCTGATCCTGCTCGACTGGATGCTGCCGGACATGAGTGGCGTGGATCTGGCGCGCCGGTTGCGCAAAGAGGATAACTACCGCGACATCCCCATCATCATACTCACCGCCCGTGGTGAAGATGAGGACAAGATTCGCGGCCTGGAGTCCGGCGCGGATGACTACATGACCAAACCCTTTTCACCCGGCGAACTTATCGCTAGAATCAAGGCCGTTTTACGCCGTACCGGCCCCGCCCATGGCGATGAGCTATTAAAAGAGGGGGGACTGGAGATCGACTTGCAAAGCCATCGTGTCACAGCCAACGGTGAGGCCGTTGAACTCGGCCCCACCGAGTTCCGTCTGCTACAATTCTTCATGAGCCACACAGAGCGGGTCTACAGCCGTTCGCAAGTGCTCGATCAGGTGTGGGGCAACAACGTTTACATCGGCGATCGTACCGTCGATGTTCATATTCGCCGCCTGCGCAAGGCATTGGAACCGTCCGGACTGGAACGTCACATCCAGACCGTCCGTGGCTCCGGCTACCGTTTTTCAACAAAAGAATAATTACGCATGAATCCATGGCCGCGTGAACTCTGGCGTCTCAGCCTCTATTTAATGGTCGGCCTGATCATCGGTCTGATCATCAGTCACCCAATTCGGGTGCTGCTCTTCACCGTCACCGCCTATCTGGCCTGGCACCTGGTCAATGTCTACCGCCTTGAGCAGTGGCTACAGCAGTCAGGACAACCGCCCCAAGGAACCGGCATCTGGCTGGAGATCTTCGACCGTCTCTATCACATGCAAAAGCAGAGCCGTAGCCGTAAAAAGCGGCTGACCGATTACCTTAGCCGTTTCAAAGAGTCGACCTCAGCCATGCCCGATGCCACGGTGGTACTGAATGAGTTTGGCCAAATCGAATGGATCAACAAAGCCGCGCAAAAACAGCTCGGGCTGCTGCCGTCCAAGGATATTGGTCAGCACATCAGCAACCTGCTACGCACCCCGGAGTTTTTTGCCTACATCGCCAAAGGCGACTTCAGTCAGCCACTCGAGACCCACCCGCCGCTCAATGAACACGAACACATCTCGGTCCGCATCATCCCCTATGGCAACAACCAACGGCTGTTGATCGCCCGCGACATCACCCCGCTCAAACGGCTGGAACAGATGCGCCGCGACTTTGTCTCCAACATCTCCCACGAGCTGCGGACCCCGCTGACCGTTCTCCGTGGTTATCTCGAGACTATGCAGAACGATGACGAGCTGCAGCAGACGCCCCACTGGCAAAAATCAATCGATGTAATGAACCAGCAGACCCGCCGGATGCAGAATATTGTTGATGACCTGCTGATGCTGTCACGTATGGAGACCGAACAACGCCTTGGCAAGCAGGAACTGGTCAATGTCGCTGAGATGCTGCAAACCATCCAGACCGCCGCCCTGGCACTAGGCCAGGATAAACATCAGCAGATCATCATCGAAGCCGATGAGCGGCTCCAACTAAAAGGCAATCGTACCGAACTCTACAGCGCCTTCTCCAATCTGGTCTTCAACGCCGTGCACTACACCCCCAACGAGGGCATCATCACCATCCGTTGGTACCGCGACGACAACGGCGCCCATCTGGGCGTGCTTGATACTGGCATCGGCATCGCCCCCCAACACATCAGCCGCATCACCGAACGTTTTTACCGTGTTGATACCGGCCGCTCGCGCGAGACCGGTGGCACCGGCCTGGGGCTGGCCATCGTCAAACATGTATTGCAGCGCCATAAGGGACAGATGCGCATCTTCAGCCAGGTCAATCGTGGCAGCACCTTCACCTGCGATTTTCCACTGAGCCAGGCTACTCACCAGCAAACACTAACCAAAGTTGCCAGCTGAATAACACACACCCGTTGCGTCAGCTGCGCTGTAATAAAACTTTAACAGTAGTGTCACATTGCCTTCATAGCCAAATTGCACACTGCTCAACACTGAAATTTAGTAACCATACTTCATCTACCACCACTAGGAGTTAACTTGATGAAATTACGTACCGCTCTGTTTGCGACAGCAGCAAGCTTCAGCCTGGTCTCTGCCGCCTACGCCGAAGCGACCCTGGATCCAAAGCTGTCCGTGTACAAAAAGGCCAGCGGCATCTCCGGCAACCTCTCCAGCGTCGGCTCCGACACCCTGGCCAACCTGATGACGCTCTGGACTGAAGAGTTTAAGCGTGAATATCCCAACGTAAACATTCAGGTCCAGGCGGCAGGTTCATCCACTGCGCCACCCGCGCTGACCGAAGGCACCTCCAATCTTGGCCCCATGAGCCGCAAGATGAAGGACAACGAGATAAAGGCCTTCGAAGACAAACATGGTTACAAGCCGACCGCCATCCCGGTCGCCATCGACGCCCTGGCTGTTTATGTCCATAAGGACAACCCTATCAAGGGCATGACCATCGCTGAAGTCGATGCCATTTTCTCCAGCACCCGCAAATGTGGTGGCAAAGATGCCATCAATAACTGGGGCGAAACCGGTCTGACCGGCGGCTGGGCAAACCGCGACATGCAGCTGTTTGGCCGCAACTCTGTCTCCGGCACCTACGGCTACTTTAAGGACCATGCCCTGTGTAAAGGTGACTTCAAAAGCACCGTCAACGAACAGCCCGGTTCTGCCTCTGTAGTGCAGTCGGTATCCGCCTCGCTTAACGGCATCGGCTATTCCGGCATCGGGTACAAGACTTCCAGTGTTAAAGCGCTGCCACTCGCCAACAAGGCAGGGCAGCCGTTTGTAGAAGCCAGCGATGAAAACGCAATCTCTGGCGACTACCCGCTGTCACGTTTCCTCTACGTCTATGTCAACAAACATCCAAACAAACCCCTTCCTCCACTGGAGAAAGAGTTTGTGAAAATGATGATGTCCAAAGCAGGTCAGAGTGTCGTCATCAAAGATGGTTACATCCCCGTGCCCGCCAAGGTGGCAGAAAAGGTGCTGAAGAGCATCGAATAAGCACCAGCACTGCCGCAACAGCTAAAAGCCCCGCACTGCGGGGCTTTTTTATTTCTAATATTCCCAACCTGCAAACTTCTACCCACTGAACTGTTACGCCTCTTGCACCTGAATTGCCGGCTGGCAAACACTACCCGCCAACCGATTAACACCACTCACCAGCGCCTTGATTGAGGCAGTCACGATATTGGTATCGATACCCACCCCATAACGCTCCTCACCACCAGCGCCAGGGGTCAACTCCATAAAGGCACAGGCTTGAGCATCACCCGCCTCACGGCTCGGGCTGGTGGAGCGCTCTTCAAAACTGCGCACCTGAACATTGATACCGATGGTTTGAAAGGCGTGTACGGTGGCGTCGACCGGACCGTTGCCCTCGCCAATCAATAGATGAGATACGCCATCGATCTCAATACCAATACGAATCCCCTGCGCCGCGCCATGTTCAAAAAGATGATGTTCTACATAACGCAGCGGTTGCTGTGGTTCCAGATAGGTGCGCGAGAAGAGCTGCCAGATATCCGTTGCCGTCATTTCGCCGCCATGGCTGTCGGTGTGGCGCTGCACCTCGCCCGAGAACTCCACCTGCAACCGGCGCGGCATCACCACGCCATATTCGGTTTCAAGCAGGTAAGCGATACCGCCCTTACCCGACTGGCTGTTGACCCGAATCACCGAATCGTAGCTACGGCCAACATCGGCCGGATCAATAGGCAGATAAGGGACGCTCCAGAGTGCATCTGATTTCTGTGCGGCAAATCCCTTCTTGATCGCATCCTGATGTGAACCAGAAAAGGCAGTAAAGACCAGGTCACCAACATAGGGATGGCGTGGATGAATCGGCAACTGGTTGCAGTGCTCCACGGTACGGGCCACGGCATTGATGTCAGAAAAATCCAACCCCGGCGCAACACCCTGAGTATAAAGATTAAGCGCCAGCGTCACGATATCAACGTTACCCGTCCGCTCACCGTTACCAAACAGACACCCCTCAATGCGATCAGCGCCCGCCATCAAACCAAGTTCAGCAGACGCCACCGCAGTACCACGATCGTTATGCGGATGCAGACTCAAAATCACACTGTCACGACGCGCCAGGTGGCGATGCATCCACTCAATCTGATCCGCATAGATGTTAGGGGTAGCAACCTCTACCGTGGTGGGCAGATTAAGGATCACTTTATTCTGTGGCGTTGCACCCCACGCCGCAGTCACCGCATCACAGATCTCCAGCGCAAAATCGAGTTCGGTCGCGCTAAAAGTTTCCGGGCTATATTCAAGTTGCCACTCGGTATCAGGCTGCTCCGCGGCCAACACCTTAATCAAGTTAACCGACGCCACCGCCATCTCCACCACTTCAGCCTTGCTCAAACCAAACACAACATCACGGAAAGGTTGAGAGGTCGCGTTGTAAACATGCACGATGGCGCGGCGCGCACCACGCAACGACTCCATAGTGCGGCGGATAAGGTGCTCACGCGCCTGGGTCAATACCTCAATCGTCACATCGGCGGGAATCAGATCCCCCTCGATCAAACTGCGCACAAAATTAAAATCAGTCTGCGACGCCGATGGAAACGCCACCTCAATCTCCTTAAAACCGATATCACACAACGTGCGGAACATACGCAGCTTACGCTCCACATTCATTGGCTCAAACAGCGACTGATTACCATCACGCAGATCGGTACTCATCCATATTGGTGGCGCGGTAATCGTGCGGTTCGGCCACTGGCGATCCACAAGCTGAACGGGGGCAAAGGGGTGGTACTTGGTATCAGGTTGTTTCAACATAGTAATATCCCAGTAAGAGTGAATGGCAGAGCCAATGACCACCATGCTACCCCAACGGCAGCGGCATAAAATTGCGAATCCCGCCTAAAACCACCACACCAAACAATAATATTGCTCAAAATATAAAAATATCGCAACATTAAAAACATACGCACACCAATAAAGGCAGCATTATGAAACTAGACCGCCACGATCAACAGATCTTACGACTCTTGCAGGAAGAGGGGCGCATCAGCAATCAAGAGCTGGCAGACCGCATCGGCCTCTCCCCCTCCCCCTGCCTGCGCCGCGTCCAGGCGCTGGAAAAATCCGGCCTGATCACCGGCTACCGCGCCCTCGTCAACGCCAAAGCACTCGGGCTATCGCTGATGGCCCTGATCCACATCTCCATGGATCAACACACACCGGAACGATTCAAAAACTTTGAAGAGCAGATCAGCAAAATCCCCGAGGTGATGGAGTGCCTGCTGATCACCGGCCAATCCGCCGACTACCAACTCAAAGTCATCGTCAAAGACATGGACGCCTACCAGGAGCTACTGCTCAATCGCATCACCCGCATCAGCGGCGTCACCGGCGTGCACTCAAGTTTTGTACTGCGCCGCGTGATAGAGAGAACAACATTGCCTATCTATGCCCAAGCTGAGCAATAAAAGGCACCCCGAAAAAATCCGTTTGCGCTGAGTTTATCGAAAGGCTGGCAAATCAAAGATCGTGTCGCTACCTCGTGACC
The DNA here is from genome assembly GCA_043779675.1 of Tenderia sp. (SeqCode). GTDB lineage: Bacteria > Pseudomonadota > Gammaproteobacteria > Tenderiales > Tenderiaceae > JAKFXL01. The sequence continues at coordinate 105 of JAYWDX010000142.1, read as the reverse complement.
AATTTATGGCGTCCATGCCATAAATTGACTCGCTTACGCGACAGCTAATTCCTTTTGCCCGGACCGTCCTGCGTCCGCTACGTCTTCGTACAACCTTGTTCACTC
>JAYWDX010000141.1:0-11489 GCA_043779675.1 Tenderia sp. (SeqCode) | reverse complement strand
TTCCTTGGGGCGCATCAGTTTAACAAGGTGACAAGAGTGGGGTTTGATGGCCTGCCAGCCGTCAGGTACAGCCACCATGGCGATGGTGGCGGTGGTGAGCAGTTTGTCATCCTTGGTCCGTGGCAGTTCATTGCCGCAGAGATGGATTAACAGCTCTTCCAACCCGGGATTGTGGCCGATCAGCATCAACTGTTTTGTTTTTGCGGGAGTCTGGCCGATGGCATTGAGCAGGGTGGTGGTGTCGGCGAGGTAGAGTGCATCCTGCCATTCGATCTTTTGGGGATTGAGGCCCGTATGTTCGCAGAGCAGTTTTGCCGTCTGGCGGGCACGTTTGGCGCTGGAGCTAAGGATTAGGTCGATGTGTGATTTTTGTGCGGCCAGCCATTTGGCCATTGCCGGAATATCATTCAGACCGCGTGGTGAGAGCGGGCGGTCATAGTCATCAAGGCTGGCGTTATCCCAGTCCGATTTGGCGTGGCGCACGATAACGAGTTGATGTTTCATCGATGGGCTGCTCAGTGCCAGTGCAATGCTGTCAGTTCACGCTCAAGAAGCTCCTGGTCGCCTAGGTTCAGCTCCACCAGACGGCGCAAATGGCCAGCGCTCTCAACATCTATCTGCATGATCTCTAAGCCGATATGAGACTGGCCAACATAGGCGACACTGGTATTGCCATTGATCAGGCTGCCGCTGTCGGTAAAGATCACCTCCAGATGAAAGCGTTCACCAATCGCTGCATCCAACCCTTTGGGTGTCTCTATCATCAGACCCTTGAAAGAGATATCAAACAGTTTGGAGCGCCACTCTTTGCCATTCTGGCTAATCAGCACATTGGCATTAAAGGGGATGCGGCCGAAGCGTCTCTTTTCATGGGGTGGGTCGTTTGGTTGGTCGCTCACGTTCTATTTCCTCATGGCCAAGTGGATGCTTGTCTCAATAACTACCTTGCCAGCAAATTCTCTAGAAGCTGTTCATATATATCAGACAGCGTATCAAGATCCTCAACAGCCACACACTCGTTGAGTTTGTGAATGGTGGCGTTGAGTGGCCCCAGCTCCAGCACTTGGGCGCCGGTGGGGGCGATAAAACGGCCATCCGACGTGCCACCGTTGGTGGAGAGTTCAGTCTCGATACCAACCACGCTACGAATCGCCTTCTGGGTCGCCTCAACTAATTCGCCCTTGGCGGTGAGAAAGGGGTTGCCGGAGAGCGCCCAGTCGATAGTGTAGTCGAGGTTGTGTTGATCGAGTACCTCATGCACACGCTGGCGCAGCCCAGCCTCGGTTGATTCGGTGGAGAAACGAAAATTGAAGATTATCTCCAGCTCGCCGGGGATGACGTTGGTGGCACCAGTGCCGCCCTTGATGTTGGAGATTTGGAACGAGGTGGGTGGGAAGAACTCATTACCACGATCCCACTCGATGGTGGCTAGCACCGTGAGTGCAGGTACCGCCAGATGGATTGGATTTTTTGCCAGCTGGGGATAGGCGATGTGTCCCTGCACACCATGCACCTTGATTATGCCGTTGAGTGAGCCGCGGCGGCCATTTTTGATCACGTCACCCACAACGTTGCTGCTGGTCGGTTCACCGACCAGACACCAATCTATCTTCTCGTTACGCGCCTCCAGATGCTCCACCACCTTGACCGTGCCGTTGATGCTGGGGCCCTCTTCGTCGCTGGTGATTAGAAAAGCAATCGAGCCTTTGTGGTCCGGGTGGTTGGCGACAAAACGTTCGCAGGCCGTCACCATTGCCGCCAGGCTGCCTTTCATGTCTGCTGCGCCACGGCCATAGAGCAGTCCATCGCGTATTTCGGGCTGGAAAGGGGGGGTATGCCACTGCTCCACTGGCCCGGTAGGCACCACGTCGGTATGACCGGCAAAACAGAGCAGTGGCCCTGTTATGCCACGGCGCGCCCAAAAATTATCGACATCCGCAAAGCGCAGTGGCTCGATGTTGAAGCCGATGGCCGCCAGGCGGTCACACATTAGTTGCTGGCAACCGACATCCTGCGGGGTGACTGAGGCGCGGCTGATTAGATCAATGGTGAGTTCTAGGGTTGGGGAGTGTGAGGTATTGGGCACGGTTAACCTTTCATTAAAAATTCGGATCGGAATTAAGGGGCTTGGCCACGAATTATACATGAAGGTTGTGGTGCTGATCTGGGCTTGCCATCTTATGATGGGGAGAGCGGTTGCGGTTGCTTCGCGCCTGAACCTGGGTGAAGGTTGCGTTCCCGCTTTACGGTTTGGCGGGAACGCGATTTGTATCTAACATCTATGCCACTGACGGGCAGTGGCACAGGTTTGGTGGGGTGGAGCTATTTTTGGATAAATTCGATCTTGGCACTTTTTTGCAGCTCGTTGAGGCGCTGGCTGATGGTTTGATCCTGTAACGCTTTTGTCAGCTGATCGCGCACTGCCTCAAATGTGGGTGGCTGGACTGGCCGATTGGCCTCGACGTAGATTACGTGCCAGCCATAGTCGGTCTTGATGGGAGTGGTGGTGTATTTGCCGGGCTTGAGGCTGGTTAGGGCGCTGCCAAAGGTGCTGGGCATTTTTTCTGGTTTGATCCATCCTAGATCGCCACCACGGGATGCACTGCTGTCCTTGGATACCGATTGGGCGACTTTGGCAAACTGCTCACCTTTATTGAGCCGGGTGATTGCCGCTTTGGCGTCATCCTCGTTTGGCACCAGGATGTGGCGGGTCTGGTACTCGGCCCCTGTTTGGGTACTGATCTGTTTGTTGTAGATATCGCGGGCAATCGCCTCTGTTACCGGCTTGTCACGTAGTAGCTGCGAGGCATAGGCTTGCGCCAGCACTGAGTGACGGGTCTCTTCCAATACCGCCTGTACTGCGGGCTGTTGATCGACCTTTTGTTTGAGCGCCTCTTGGTACATCAGTTCACGGCCAATAAAGGTCTGCAATAGCTGAGTGCGCACAGCCTGATCTTGCAGATCGGCCTGTGGCGCGGTGACGCGGGCATAGCCGAGGAGTTGATCCTGCGTGATCGTCACACCATTGATGGTGGCAATCGCCATTTTTTCTTGCGCCATGATTGCGGCGCTCATGAGTACAGCGGGTACGCCAAGGCAGAGTGCTGCAATTGAAATAGTCAGTGATCTTATGGACATAACTCGCTCCGTTGAGGTGCTGTATTAATTTTGTGCGTCAATCTAACACTATCCTTACCACGCTGACTACTTGGGGACGGAGGTCTGGATACTGAGGGCGTGGATTTCGGTTTGCATCAATTCGGCTAGCGCTTCATAGACCAAACGGTGGCGCTGGATCGGTGTTTTACCTTCAAATGCCGTGGCGCAGATGTTGACGCTGAAGTGGCCCATGCCACCGGCGCCGCTGTGGCCGGCATGTTTATGACTGTCGTCGATAATCTCAAGCGACTGTGGCGCCAGCGTCTGTTCGAGCTGCTGGCGGATCATCTCAATACGGTTGTTGCTCATTTAGGGGAGAACCTTTTTAAAGGGTTTGACGGTCACCTTGGCATAGACGCCGGCACCGACATAGGGGTCGGCGTCGGCCCACTGCTGTGCTGCCTCAAGTGACTCAAATTCAGCCACGATCAGACTGCCGCTGAAACCAGCCGGGCCGGGGTCGATGGCGTCGATGGCGGGAAACGGGCCCGCCAGAATCAGCCGACCTTGATCGCGCAGGGTGGCAAGCCTTTCGAGATGGGCGGGACGTGCCGCCAGTCGTTTTTCCAGACTGTTATTTATATCTTCACCTACGATGGTGTAGAGCATCATCAATCCTCTTTTTTATCCGTCTGTTCAGTGCTGGTTGATTCGGTTTGATCAGTGTCTTTGACATAACTACCAATAAACAGGGCTTGGGCGAGAATGAAGAGGAAGGTCAGACCGAGCATGCCAAACATTTTGAAATTGACCCAGGTATCGAGATCGTAGTTGTAAGCGACATAAAGATTCAGGAAGCCGGTGGAGATGAAAAAGAGTGCCCAAACAAGGTTAAGGCGCGTCCAAATTTTTTGTGGCAGCTCTACCGAGGCCTCCATCATGCGCTGGATAATCGGCTTTTTACCGATGAATTGGCTGCCGAGAAAGGCGACACCAAATAGCCAGTTGACAACGGAGACCTTCCATTTGATGAAGGTGTCATCATGAAAAATCAGTGTGGCACCGCCCAATATTGTGATCATCAGCAGGGTGATGACATGCATCTTCTCGACACGGCGATGCTGGAGCCAGAACCAGCCTACCTGTATGAATGAGGCAACGATGGCGACGGCGGTGGCAACGTAGATATCATAAACTTTGTAGGCGACAAAAAAGAGCAGTATTGGGAAGAAGTCAAACAGAAATTTCATGTAGTACCTGCCGGTTTGGCGAGCATGGGAAACAGCAACTCGCGTTATAAGGGCGAAAATTCTATCATAGACGGTTTAGCGATTGCGCCTTTAACGGTTGATGACTCAATGAATTTAGCCACAGACAGAAATTACGATCTCCATTGCCACTCTACCTGCTCGGATGGCGAGCTGTCGCCCACCGAGTTGGTGCAGCACGCAGCTCGTCAGGGTGTTGAGGTGATGGCGTTGACTGACCATGATGTTACCGATGGCCTGGTGGAGGCGGCAGCCGAGGCGGAAAAGCTCGGCATTGAATTTATCAGTGGTGTTGAGATATCGGTGACCTGGCAGAAACATCTGATCCATATTGTTGGCCTCAATTTCGATCCCGCCAATGAGGCGCTGCAACAGGGGCTGGCAGGGTTGCGGCAGATGCGCCAGGGGCGTGGTGAAGCGATGGCGCAGCGTCTGGCCAAGGAGGGTATTGAGGATGCCTTGGCTGGGGCGCAGGCCTATGCCAACGGCCAGATCCTCAGTCGCACCCACTTTGCCAAATTTCTTGTTGAGTCCGGGCGGGTCAAGTCGTTTCAGGCGGCCTTTGATCGCTATCTGGGGACAGGTAAATCGGCCTATGTCGCCTGTGACTGGTGCACACTGGAAGAGGCGCTGAGCTGGATTTTGGGCGCGGGCGGTGTGGCGGTGATCGCCCATCCGGCCCGTTACAAACTTTCAGCAGGCAAGCTGCGGGCCTTGATTGAGGATTTTAAGGCACTGGGCGGGCGGGGGTTTGAGGTGATCTCCGGCAGCCAGGGGGTGCAGGAGAATCACAATATGGCTGACTACGCCAGGCGCCATGATTTACAGGCCTCGGTGGGCTCTGATTATCACGGCTCGAGCCAGACCTGGCTGGGTATGGGACGGATCGGGGCGTTGCCAAAAGGGTTGGTGCCGGTCTGGCAGGGCTGGCCTCGTCTGATTGATAAGGGAGTATTGCCGTGAGTCCGCTGTTTCAGATCCATCCTGACAATCCTCAACAGCGCCTGATTCGCGGCGCGGTCGATCTGTTGCGGGCGGGTGGTGTGATTGTCTACCCCACTGACTCCTGTTATGCGCTCGGTTGCCACATCGGCGACAAGGATGCGCTGGAGCAGATGCGCCGTATCCGCCATGTGGATGACAAACACTATTTCACCCTGATGTGTCGTGACATGGCGGAGATGGCCACCTACGCCAACATCGATAACGTCGCCTACCGGCTTATCAGAAACCTTACCCCTGGCCCTTATACCTTTATTCTGCCCGCCATGAAGATTGTGCCCAAACGGCTGCTACATCCCAAACGCAAGACTGTGGGTGTGCGGGTTCCGGATAACGCCATCTGCCTGGCGTTGCTGGCGGAGTTGGGGGAGCCGATCCTCAGCACCACCTTGCTGCTACCGGGGGATGGCCAGCCCATCAGCGACCCGTATGAGATCCGCGATAGCATTGGTAATCAGGTGCAGCTGATCATTGATGGTGGCTTTTGTGGTCTGGAGACCACCACTGTGGTCGACCTGACGGGTGAAACACCAGAGGTGATGCGCCAGGGCAAGGGTGGTGTTGAACAGCTGCGTTAATACCTTCCTGGTTGTTAATGTTAAAGATTAAGAAGTTGGTATAACTTGCGTTAAATCAATTAGGTAATGGCTGCTTTTGGGAAAAGGGTTATACTCCGCCGATGAATGAATTGAGTTTGATACAGAAGGTGGTGGTCTGGTCCCTGCCGGTATTGTTTGCCATTACGGTACATGAAGTGGCCCACGGTTGGGTGGCCAAACGGCTCGGTGATCCAACAGCGATGATGTTGGGGCGGTTGACCTTAAATCCGCTTAAACACATCGATCCCATCGGTACCGTGGTGGTGCCCATCGTGCTGTTGATGTTGGGCGGTTTTATCTTTGGTTGGGCCAAGCCAGTGCCGGTCACCTGGCGTAACCTGCGCAATCCCAAGCGTGATATGGCGCTGGTCGCCCTGGCGGGGCCGGTATCCAATCTGTTGATGGCGCTGATATGGGCGGTGGTGGTCAAAATAGGCATGCTGACTATTGCTACTATGCCTTTTATCGGTCAACCGATGATCTACATGGGCAGCGCCGGGATTTTTATCAATATTGCACTGATGGTGTTAAATCTGTTGCCGCTGCCGCCGCTTGATGGTGGTCGAGTCGCCTCGGGGCTGTTGCCCGGTCCGCTCTCTTACAAGTTTGATAAGCTCGAACCCTATGGCTTTTTTATCCTGCTGGGGTTGCTGGCGACGGGTGTTTTGTCGAGCATCATGAATCCGCCCATGGGGGCGCTGCTGGATCTGATCTACAGTCTCTTTAACATATGAATCTTTTAGGAAAGGTTGTCGCGTGAATACGGTTCCAGTTCAACATCAGCGTGTGCTCTCAGGCATGCGCGCCACCGGTAGACTCCATCTCGGCCACTATCATGGTGTGCTTAAAAATTGGGTCAAACTGCAGCACCAGTATGAGTGCTTCTTTTTTGCGGCCGACTGGCACGCGCTGACGACTGAGTACAACAGCGTCGGCGGCATCGCCAACAGCGTCTGGGAGATGATTATCGATTGGCTTGCCGCTGGGGTGAACCCTGACTCGGCCAAGATCTTTATCCAGTCGCGGGTGCCAGAACACGCTGAGCTGCATCTGCTGCTGAGCATGATCACGCCGCTGGGGTGGTTGGAGCGGGTGCCTACCTATAAGGATCAGCAGGAGAAGCTCAAAGAGAAGGATCTGGCCACCTACGGCTTCCTTGGTTATCCGCTATTGCAGAGTGCCGACATTCTTATATATAAAGCTGGCTTGGTGCCTGTCGGTGAAGATCAGGTCTCGCATATCGAACTGACTCGCGAAGTGGCACGTCGTTTTAACCATCTCTATGGCCGTGAAGTTGATTTTGTTGAGAAGGCTGAGGCCGCCGCACGCAAGATGGGCAAGAAAAACGCCAAGCTCTACAGCGATCTGCGTAAACATTATCAGGAACAGGGTGACGCTGAAGCGCTGGCCACGGCCCGCGCGCTGCTGGAGAGCCAGCAGAACGTCACTCTAGGTGATCGTGAACGACTCTTTGGTTATCTCGAGGGCGGCGGCAAGATCATCCTGCCAGAGCCGCAGCCGTTGCTGACACCCGCCTCGAAGATGCCGGGGCTGGATGGTCAGAAGATGTCCAAGTCCTACGGCAACACCATCAGCCTGCGCGAAGAGCCGACTGAGGTGGAGAAGAAGCTGCGTACCATGCCTACCGATCCGGCCCGAGTGCGGCGTACCGATCCGGGGGATCCGGACAAGTGCCCGGTCTGGCAGCTGCATCAGGTCTACTCGGATGATGAGGTGAAGCAGTGGGTTCAGAACGGCTGTCGCTCTGCGGCGATCGGTTGCCTGGAGTGCAAACAGCCGGTGATCGATGCGGTGATCACTGAACTGGCGCCAATGCGTGAACGTGCTGCCGAGCTGACTGCCAACACCAATCTGGTGCGCAGCATCGTTAACGATGGCTGTGACGCCGCCCGCGAAGTGACCCGCAAAACCCTTGAAGAGGTACGGCAGGCGATGGGGCTGGAGTATCGCTGATCGCGGGTTATGACTGAGACAATCATCGCCCCCGAACTCACCCTGCAACAGGAAATCCCCTTCGCCATGGTAAATGGCGAGGCGTTTACGCAGCTGCCGCAGGATCTCTACATTCCGCCCGATGCGCTAGAGGTGTTTCTTGAGGCCTTCGAGGGGCCGCTCGATCTGTTGCTCTATCTGATCCGGCGCCAGAACCTCAATGTACTTGATATCCCCATTGCGCAGATCACGACTCAGTACATGACTTATATCGATCTGATGCAGGAGATGCGTTTTGAACTGGCGGCGGACTATCTGTTGATGGCTGCGATGCTGGCGGAGATCAAATCGCGGATGTTGTTGCCGCGCCCCGAGAGCAGTAGCGAAGAGGAGGCGGATCCGCGTGCCGAGCTGGTGCGGCGGCTGCAGGAGTACGAACGTTACAAAAAGGCGGCTGAAAATATTGATGAGTTGCCGCGTGTGGGCCGCGATATTTTTGAGGCCAGCGCCAAGGGGCCAGACCTCACCGTAGTCAAGGGGCAGCCGGATGTGGATCTGAAAGAGTTGTTGCTGGCCTTTCAGGATGTGTTGCGGCGCTCTGATATGTTTGCCAGCCACCATATTCAGCGTGAAGCGCTATCGGTACGAGAACGGATGACCAACGTGCTAGCGGCGCTCAACTCGGAGAGTTTTACTGCCTTTACCACGCTGTTTGAGGCGCGCGAGGGACGCATGGGGGTGGTGGTGACACTGCTGGCCGTCCTTGAGCTGATCAAGGAGGCTATTATCGAGATTATTCAAACAGAGCCGTTTGGCCCCATCTACGTCAAGGTACGTCATCATGCCCACGCCCCCCACATTGAAGAGTGAGCGGTTGCCACAGATTGTCGAAGGGGCGCTGTTGGCGGCGGGTCGACCGCTGAGTATCGACCAGATCCTGGCGCTCTTTCTGGATGAGGAGCAGCCCAGCCGCGACGAGATTCGTACTGCCATTGAGGCGCTCCAGATCGACTGCGCCAACCGGGGTGTGGAGCTGGTGGAGGTGAACAGTGGCTACCGTTTTCAGGTGAAGGCCGATCTGGCGCGCTGGGTTGCCAATCTTTGGGAAGAGCGGCCGACACGTTACTCGCGCGCGGTGTTGGAGACGCTGGCGTTGGTCGCCTACCGCCAGCCGATCACCCGTGGTGAGATCGAAGATGTACGTGGTGTGGCCGTCAGCACCAACATTGTCAAGAGTCTGCTGGAGCGCGAGTGGGTGCGGGTGATCGGTTATCGTGATGTGCCGGGCAAACCCGCGCTCTACGGCACCACCCGCCAGTTTCTCGACTACTTTAATCTTAAAAGTCTGAGTGATCTGCCGCCGTTGGCGGAGATCCGTAATATTGAAAGTATCGAACGTGAACTCGATTTTGGTCTGTTCGATACCAAGCCCTCTGCTGCTAAGTTTACTCCTGAGATCGATGACGATCAGCAGGATGAGCCGGATGAACCTGAAGAGGCAATCGCCACCGCAGCAGTGGCAATGGCAGCAGCGCATGAAGATGCTGAACTGCCAGAGGAGGTGGATTCACTGGCTGAAGCCGCCGACGAAGAGCGTGATAACGAGACAGTGGCAACACCCTAATGAGCGAACGTATACAAAAATTACTGGCAACTGCCGGGGTCGGCTCACGCCGCGAAGTGGAACGCATGATTGAAGCGGGGCGTATCACCGTCAATGGTGAGGTGGCGACGCTGGGTGGCAAGGCCCATTGGGGTGATGCCATTGCCCTCGACGGCAATGCGTTGCGTCTGGAGCAGCGTAGCGAGACCCTGCAACGGGTACTGGTCTATCACAAGCCCGAAGGGGAGGTCTGTACTCGCTCCGACCCCGAAGGTCGCCCCACCATCTTTGCCAAGCTCCCCTCGGTGCGGGCTGGGCGCTGGATTGCAGTGGGCCGTCTCGATATCAATACCAGCGGTGTCATCCTTATGACCACCGATGGTGATCTGGCCAATCGCCTGATGCACCCCTCCAGCGAGATTGAACGTGAGTACGCCACCCGGGTATTGGGTGATGTGGATGATGAGCTGTTACAGCGACTGACCCAAGGGGTGGAGCTGGAAGATGGCATGGCCCGTTTCAATACCATTCGTGATGCCGGTGGGCAGGGGGCCAACCACTGGTACCACGTCACGCTGAATGAAGGGCGTAACCGCGAGGTGCGTCGCCTCTGGGAGTCGCAGGGGGTCAAGGTGAGCCGCCTGATCCGTGTCCGCTTTGGTTTTGTCGCCCTGCGCCGTGGTCTTAAGGCGGGTGAGTGGGATGAACTCAATCGTGACGCCATTAATGATCTGCGCCAGCTGGTGGGCATGCCCAAGATAGCCGAAGCGGCCAGCACCAAGAGCAGTAGTGATACACCGGAGAACAAGGGGACAAGACGCCCCTTTGCAGATAAATCGCCGCGTCGGTCTGATGGTGATAGAGCCGCGCCGCGCTCCGACAGTGCTAGGCCGCCGCGCCGGTCTGATGGTGATAGAGCAGCACCGCGCTCCGACAGTGCTAGGCCGCCGCGTCGGTCTGATGGTGATAGAGCAGCGCCGCGTTCCGACAGTGCTAGGCCGCCGCGTCGGTCTGATGGTGATAGAGCAGCGCCGCGCTCCGACAGTGATAGGCCGCCGCGCCGTACTGATGGGGATAAACCAGCACCCCGTACTGACACCACCAGGCCACCGCGCCGTGCAGAGGGTGATAAACCATCACGCCGTCCCGACGGTGATAAGTCAGCACGGCAACCCACTGCGCGCCAACCGAAGCGGCACCAGACCCGTAAGTGAGTTTAGGCAGTGTCTACACCACCCTGTTTGACCATTATGGTCCTCAGGAGTGGTGGCCGGGCGACACCCCTTTTGAGGTGATGGTCGGTGCGGTGCTCACCCAGAACACCGCCTGGAGCAATGTTGAAAAGGCGGTTGCTAATCTCAAGGGCGCCAAACTCCTTGATGCCCAGGCCATCGCCACACTGGATGCCACAACCCTTGCCGAACTGATTCGTCCTGCCGGTTATTTCAACGTCAAGGCCAAACGGTTACAAAACTTTTGCCGCTGGTTGTTGCAACAGGGTGGCGAGTCTGCACTGCAACAGTGGGACGATGCCAAGCTGCGCCAGGGCCTGCTCTCGGTCAACGGCGTCGGCCCGGAAACTGCGGATGACATGCTGCTCTACGCCTTTGCCCGCCCTATTTTTGTTATTGACGCCTATACCCGTCGCATTTTTATGCGGCTGGGGCTGATCCGTGGCGATGAGAGTTATGAACAGCTGCGCCATCTCTTTGAACAGCAACTAATGGAACGCCATGCAGAACGGCAGCAGCAGACGCAGTTGTTCAACGAATATCACGCCTTGATTGTCATTCACTCCAAGCTCTCGTGCCGTTCCAAACCGTTGTGTGACCAGTGTTGCCTGCGGCGCAGTTGTGAGACAGCGTCTTGATAGTTGCATGATGCTGAGTTATGCACATTTGCTGTGGATAACTCTGTGTGGGGTTTGGGCGTGGTTTGTGCCAGCCCATATGCCACAACGCTTGG
>JAYWDX010000140.1:0-6760 GCA_043779675.1 Tenderia sp. (SeqCode) | reverse complement strand
TTCGGCGGCATCTACGACTTTTCACCGCAACGTGACTACGCGGCACTGATGCGTTACTGGTTACAGCAGGCAGGCGACGGCGCACTATTCATGTGCCACCCAGCACTCAACAACGGCGACAGCAACGACCCGATCGCCGCCGCCCGTATAAACGAGTACCACTATTTGAACAGTGATGTATTCATGAATGAGTGTCACAGCAGCAAAGTAGAACTGGTACGAGGTAGTCGCGCCCACTGGCCATAGCCTGCACTACCACCACCCCGCAAAATCCGTATACTGACTGTCAACTTTTACAACCACTCAGACGAGGTCACCATGTTATCTACACTGCAACCCGCTCCCGCTTTCAGCTCGCCCAACCAAGACAACACCCCGGTCACCCTGGCGCAGTTCAAGGGCAAACAGAATGTGGTGCTCTACTTTTACCCCCGTGATGACACACCCGGCTGCACCATCGAGGCCAACGAGTTCACAGCACTGGCCAGCGAATTTGCCAAACATGACACTGTCATTCTTGGTGTCAGCAAAGACTCCTGCAAAAGCCATCAAGCCTTCATCGACAAATTTGGCTTAAAAATGGATCTGCTCGCTGACACCAGTGGCGAGCTTTGCAACAGCTACGGCGCATGGCAGGAGAAGGAAAAAAACGGCGAGAAGAAGATGGGCATCGTGCGCTCCACTTTTATCATCGACAAAAATGGAGTGCTGGCGGATGTGGAGTATGGCGTCACCGCCACTGGCCACGCCCAAGCGGTGCTGGATAAAATCAAACAGCTTTAAATAAAAAAAGCCGGGCGCCAACGTTGCGCCCGGCCTTCACCTACCACTCGCAGCAACACTGTTACGGTTTACGCACTACCCAGCGCAACACACTCGACGTGCCATTGTGATATTTGCCCTCGTGCAGTTCTACAATGATGTGTTCGGCATGCAGCAATTCACCCGCAGCAAAATCCTCACGTAAGATCGCATCGCTATAGAGCATCTCTTCCACCGGCGGCCCACCAGTCTTGTAGTTAAGCTGCCCCTTATCATAGGCCTCCATGATAATCAGCCCACCCGGCTTGAGCGCCGCCAACATCTTGCGATGCAATTGCGGACGCTGCTCGCTGCTGAAGTGGATAAAGATCGCCACCACCAGATCAAACTCATTCACGGGCCACTGCCATTGCGTCAGATCAACACACTCGGTAGCCAGTTTCACCTTACGGCTGGCGGCAAGCTGGCGCGCCTTTTCCAGTCCGGTGGTTGAGTAGTCGAGCGACAGCACATCCAGCCCCTGCTCTGCCAACCAGACACCGTTACGTCCTTCACCATCCCCCACCGCCAGACACTTCATTCCAACTGTGAAACGGTGCTGCTGTGACATCAAAAACTCATTGGCCACGGTGCCGTAGGCATATCCCTCTTCACCATAACGCTCTTCCCAAAACTCTTTCATCGAAAATGCCTGTTCATTATCAAAATCAACTCTTCCATGATGTCGGCAGTGAACTGATAGTCAGATCACGCCCTTCACTGAGCATGTAATCGGCAAACACCTTGGCCACCACCGAGGGCTTCTTGCCCTGCGGGTAGCAGAGATACCATTCATCCTCGATGGGAAATCCCTCAACATCCAACACGACTAATTCACCAGTATTGATCTCATGCACCAGGGCGTAGATGGATAGCATGGAGATGCCCAGTTCGCCGATCACCGCCTGTTTAATCGCCTCGTTACTACCCAATGCCATGGTGACCTTAAACTCGAAATCACGACTACGGCCGAGACGGTCCATCGTCAGGAAGGTACCGCAGCCCGGCTCGCGTGCCAGAAAGTTTTCGTTGGCCAATGCCTTGAGTGGGATGTTCTTTTTACCTGCCAGTGGATGGTTGGGAGAGGCCAGGATCACCAGCGGGTTGGTGAGAAAAGGAATGGCGTGGATGGACGGATCTGAGGGTGTCTGGCCCACTATATAAATATCGTCCAGATTCTGCTCTAGGCGATCAAGGATGTTCTGGCGGTTGTTCACCACCAATGACAGGTTGATACCGGGATACCTCTTATGAAAATCGCCCAGGATGCGCGGTGCAAAATATTCCGCTGTTGTTACCCCAGAGATACGCAGGTCCCCCTGCTTGACACCCTTAATATCTGAGACTGTCATCTGAAACTCATCCAGCGAGGTAAAGAGCGATTTGCAGGTCTTAAGCAGCTCACTGCCCACCGCCGTCAAGGCGATCTGCTTCCCCACCTGCTCAAACAGAGACATCCCAACAATGCCAGTAAGCTTTTTCATCTGCATAGAGAGGGTAGGCTGAGTCAGATGCAGCTCTGCCGCCGCCACGGTAAATGAGCCGTTTCGTGCTATAGCTTCAAATACTTGCAGTTGGCGGAAGGTGGCGTTACGAATTTTAATCATAGTAAACAACCCCACTAAATAGATAATAATCTATGATAATTATAAAATTTTTTTACTATCATTGATATAAGACTCAGTCCATAATCACTTCCAGGTTGATGACATAGTCAACTCTCCTTAGTGCGCATGGGGCCTGCCTTCCCCCCCTCCCCCCCCTATAAGGCAATCCACCCCATGCGCGCCTTTTTTTACCCCACTCAAGTCTCTTAAATAAACTCAATAGTACTATCTGGCCATACTGCCCGGCATACCGTCAGCTACTTTACGTCACGCCACCTTACCCAGCATTAATATAGACAAAAACCTATACACACAATAATAAATTTCTATTATTATTTATAGACCATAGCCCTCATACTGGCTTTAAGTTGACTTGATCACTCAACCTTATGTGCATGGGGCTTGCCTTTACCTCCCCCCTCCCCCCCTAAAAGGCAAGCAATCCCATGCGCATATTTTTTTACCTCCCATATTCCAGCAACAACCCACCACATCCGCACATTAAATGTGCCTTGCACACAGAGAGCACACCAGGCTCCGATGCTATGACATGAAAAATATGAAGGTATACGATGACTTATTCTTAGACATACTTCCGGCATGACACTCATAAAAGAGCGCTGCCATAACTCGCAACTACTGAGTTCCCAAGCTGAGCTCCCAACACGTAGACAATAAAAAGGCAGGAAGACCCTGCCTTTTTATTATGCCTACTTTACCACCCGTAGACTGGGCCGTCCCTTGGGTGGCTGTGGCGGTTCATCATCACCGCCCGTTGCTGGCACATCACCCGGCGCCTCGTCATCAATTTCCTCTTCAGAGAAGACCATGCCGCGACCATTCTCCTTTGCATAGATGGCGAGTACTGCCTGCGGCGGCAGACTCACCTCCATGGAGACACCGCTGAAACGGGCGCTAAACATCACCCAATCGTTTGTCAGCTCCAGGCCACGCACCGCCTGCGGGTTAACGTTAAGAATGATTTTGCCATCCTCAATGTACTGCGTTGGCACCGTGACATTGGCAGCCCCGGCATTCACCAACATGTAAGGGGTCAGGCCGCTGTCGACTATCCATTCATAGATAGCGCGGATCAAGTAGGGACGTGAAGAGTTCAATGTAAAAATCCTTTGCAACGATTAAGAGCGAATGGCGCGCTCAGCGGCGCTCAGGCTAGCGCCAAAACCAGGACGTCTGAAGACACGGCTGGCATAGGCGGTCAACGCCTTGGCCTGGGGTGGCAGCTCAATGCCGTAGAGCGGCAGACGCCAGAGCAGCGGCGCCAGACTACAATCAACCATGGTGAAATCATCACTCATAAAGAAGGGTTTCTCTTCAAATATCGGAGAGATGGAGACCAGTCCGTCACGCAGGATATTACGCGCCTCTTCCGCCTTGACCTTATCCGACCCCGTCAGCGCACCCAACAGGCTGTACCAGTCACGCTCAATACGATAAAGAAACAGACGGCTCTGTGCCCGCCCGATCGGATCAATCGGCATCAGGGGTGGATGCGGGTAACGCTCATCCAGATACTCCATGATGATACGTGACTCGTAGATCACCAGATCACGGTCCACCAGAGTCGGCAATGAGTTGTAGGGGTTCATTCCCAACAGGTCTTCGGGCAGATTGTTGTCATTAACACTGACAACCTCCGCAGTAATGTTTTTTTCTGTCATCACCAGACGCGCCCGGTGGCTATAGGGGCAGAGATCACCCGAATAGATGATCATGACCGGTCTACGGCTGGAAGAGACTGCCATGCTTAAACTCCCTAAAACTACTCAACTGACATCAACGTATATGTTTGGATCATCGCCACAACCAATCTGCGGCTGGAGTCTTGAGCCGGCCATTATACCCAGCTGGCTACGGCTTTGTCAGAACTGAGCGCGGTTACCTTTGATATCAGCGCTTTGCTCCGAGCCAGAACCACCAGACAATGAAAAATATCAGCAACAATGCCATAAGATTGACCAACAGCATCATGATTGCTCCCCCTTGGGTTTGAACCAGCGCAAGCGGTTGGCGTTACTCACCACCGTCAGCGACGACAGCGCCATCGCCGCACCCGCAATCACCGGATTGAGCAGCAGGCCGGCAATCGGGAAGAGCACCCCAGCCGCCACCGGAATTCCCAGCGTATTGTAGATAAAGGCACCCCAGAGGTTCTGTTTGATGTTGATCACCGTCGCCCGTGAGATCTCGATGGCGTCGACCACCCCATGCAGCGAGCTGCGCATCAGGGTGATATCGGCGCTCTCGATGGCAACATCGGTGCCGCTGCCGATGGCAAACCCGACGTCGGCCTGGGTCAGTGCCGGGGCATCGTTAATGCCATCACCGACCATCGCCACCACCGCGCCACGCTGTTGCAACTCAATCACCTTGGCCGCCTTGTCACCGGGCAGCACCTCGGCAAAAAACTCATCTACACCCACCTGCTGTGCTACCGCTGCCGCCGTAATGCGGTTATCACCGGTCAACATCACCACCTTGAGTCCGCCACGATGAAAGCGGGCAATGGCCGCCTTGGAGTCCGCTTTGATCGGATCGGCCACCGCCACGATACCGGCCAACAGACCATCCACGGCCAGGAACATCGGCGTCTGCGCCTGCCGAGCAAGCTCATCGGCACGATCAACAAGTACATCAATGACCACACCGAGCTCGCTCATCAGACGGTGATTGCCCAGCAGCAGCCGTTTGCCATCCACCTCACCCTGCACCCCGTGACCGGCGCTGGCGGCGAAGTTGCTGACCGCCATCAATACCAAGTCACGCTCATGTGCGGCGCTGATAATCGCCTCCGCCAGCGGATGTTCAGAACCGGCCTCCAGCGACGCGGCCAGTCGCAGCAGCGCATTTTCATCCCCATTAAGAGCAATCAACGCCGTAACAGTAGGCCGCCCCTCCGTAATCGTGCCGGTCTTGTCGAGCACGATAGTGGTGAGCTGCCCGGCCCGTTGCAATGCCTCGCCGTTGCGGATCAACACCCCATACTCCGCCGCCTTGCCGACACCGACCATGATCGAAATTGGCGTCGCCAACCCCAACGCACAAGGGCAGGCGATGATCAGCACCGTCATCGTCGTCAGCAGCACATAGGCCGATTTCGGCTCTGGGCCAAAGTTGAACCAGACCATAAAAGTGAGTACGGCGATGATCAGCACCGTCGGCACAAACACCGAGGCAACCTTATCGACAAGACGGCCAATCGCCGGTTTGGAGTTCTGCGCCTGCCGCACCATCTCGATGATACGCGCCAGCGCCGTGGTGCTGCCGATACGGGTCGCCTGAAACAGAAAAGTACCACTGCGATTCATCGTGCCACCGGTCACCTCATCGCCGACATGTTTTTCCACCGGCAGCGGCTCACCCGTGAGCATCGACTCATCAACGCTCGAATGACCATCAATGATCACACCATCCACCGCGATCTTCTCACCGGGACGCACCCGCAGGGTCTCGCTCAGCCCCACCTGCGCAATCGGCACATCAATTTCAATACCGTTGCGCAGCACCCGCGCCGTCTTCGGTTGCAGACCGATCAGCCGTTTAATCGCCTCCGAAGTCTTGCCACGGGCGCGCAGCTCCAGTGCCGAACCGAGGTTGATGAGCGCGATGATGATCACCGCCGCTTCGAAATAAGTGTGCTGCGCCTGCTCCGGCACCAGCGATGGCATCAACGTGATCAACATCGAAAAGAGCCAGGCGCTGCCGGTACCCAACGCAATCAGTGTATCCATATTGGCGTTGTGATTTTTGAACGACTTCCAGGCGCCAGTGAAAAAGCGGCTGCCGGAGTAGATCATCACCGCCAGACTCACCACGCCGATGATCAACCAGAACAATCGCCCGCCGCCGTGCAGCATCGGCATGGCGCCGAACCAGTCGAGCAGCATCAACGGCGCGCCGATGGCCCCGGCCAAGGCTGATTTCTTCAGCAGCGAACGATACTCCGCCCGCTCTGCCGCCTCGCGCTGCTGCGCCTCATCCTCCGTGCCCTTGAGTTCGGCGGCCTCGTAACCGGCCGCCACCACCGCCGCAATCAGCGTTGCTGCTGACACATCACCACTCACTGCGGCAGTGTGCTCGGCAAAATTGACACTGGCAGAGGCAACGCCCGACACCTGCTGCAGTGCCACCTCCACGGCCGCAACACAACCGGCACAGCTCATGCCGCCGATGGATAGATGAATATGCTTGATCTCATTCATATGGCGGTGTCAGTTAGCACGCAATTTTTCTCGTTTTTATATTTTGAAGATAGTCGACCAATTCATGCACACGGGTGGAAGGATTATCGCTACCGTTTTCTTGCGCAGATTTTAATGCCCTCACTGCAT
>JAYWDX010000139.1:0-3045 GCA_043779675.1 Tenderia sp. (SeqCode) | reverse complement strand
CGAGGTACGTGGATGATAGTTACCGGTGCCCAAATGGGTATAGTAATTGATCTTCTTGCCGTCACGTCTGACCACCAGGATCATCTTGGCGTGAGTTTTGTAACCAACCACGCCGTAGACCACATGAACCCCCGCCTCTTGCAGATGAGTCGCAAGCAGGACGTTGGCCTCCTCATCAAAACGGGCCATCAGTTCGATAATCACCGTCACCTCTTTGCCTGACTGCGCCGCCTTGACCAACGCCCCCACCACTGCGGAATCGGCACCGGTGCGGTAGAGAGTCTGCCGGATCGCCAGCACCTTGGGATCTTCCGCCGCCTGACGCACAAAATCGATCACCGGCAGAAATGATTCATAGGGATGGTGCAAAAGGATATCTTGCTTGTCGATGGCCTCGAAAATATTCGTCTTGCTGGCCACCTGCTTTGGCATGCCGGGCGTGAACGGGGGAAATTTCAATTCCGGCCGAGCAACCAGATCACAGACATCCTGGATTCGATTGAGGTTGACCGGGCCATCAACTTGATAGACATCGCCACTTTCAACACGGAACTGCCCCTTCAAATACTCCACCAGTTCAGTCGGACAGTTGTGGGTCACTTCAAGCCGCACCACATCGCCAAAATTACGTGTCACCAGCTCGCCCTGTATCGCCAGTTTGAGATCGACGATCTCCTCATCATCGACAAAAAGTTCACTGTTGCGAGTAACGCGGAACTGGTAAAAACCATCGACATCCATGCCATAAAAAATGTTGTCCGCATGTGCATGGATGATGGAAGAGAGAAAAACAAAATCGTTGGGACCGCTGCTGGTCTCATCCACTGGCAATTGAATCAGGCGCGATAAGGAGCGTGGCGCCTGCAACACCGCCAGACGACTGTTGCGACCGAAGGCATCCTTACCTGTGAGGGAGATGATGAAGTTAAGCCCCTTGTTGATGATGCGCGGAAAAGGGTGCGCCGGATCAAGCCCCATGGGGCTGAGCATCGGCTGAATTTCAGACTTAAAATAGTTACGTAACCAAGTCGCCTGTAACTCGCTCCATTCGGTCCGGCGAATAAAACGAATCTTCTCGACCTCACACTGCGGCAGCAATACCTCATTGAGAACACGGTACTGATCCGCCACCAGCTCATGCGCCCGCAGGCTTACTTCACGCAGTGTTTCGATAGAGGACATATTGTCCGGCCCCGTCTGCGTTGAACCAAGCGCAATTTTCTGCTTTAACCCCGAAACCCGCACCTCAAAAAACTCATCCAGATTGGAGCTGGAGATGGATAGATAACGCAGCCGCTCCAGCAAAGGCACGGTATTATCTTTGGCCTGCGCCAACACCCGGCGATTGAATTCGATCAGGCTCAGTTCACGATTGATGTAGTACTCAGGCTGTTTCAGATCGGGTTCATTCATAGGCGGGAGATCACTACTTTCCATTTTTTTAGCGTAACGACGGCGCGTTACCGTTTTATTAATCATGAATTTACTCCATAGACTCTATCGGTCATACCAGCAGCAAATCAACCGCGAGGGCCAGACCTTTCTCACAATTTTTTCAGAAAGCATCAATCGCCTCACTCAGCCGTTGCACGGCAACAATTTCAATATCCTCGTTTATCTTTTTGGGCAGATTGGCCTTGGGCACGATGGCGCGTTTAAAGCCGTGTTTGGCCGCTTCTTTCAAGCGATCCATGCCCCCCTGCACCGGTCTGATCTCGCCCGCCAGCCCTACCTCGCCAAAGATCACCGTATCCTTGGGCAGCACACGATTGCGCAGACTGGAGAGCACCGCCAGCAGCAGCGGCAGATCGGCGGCGGTTTCGGAGACACGCACACCGCCAACCACGTTGATGAAGACATCCTGATCGTAGGTGGCGATGCCACCATGACGCTGCAACACCGCCAGCAGCATCGCTAGCCGGTTCTGATCAAGCCCGACGGCGACGCGGCGTGGGTTGCCCATATGGCTCTCCGCCACCAGCGCCTGCACCTCCACCAGCAGCGGCCGACTGCCCTCGCGAATCACCATGATGGCGCTGCCCGGCACCTCTTGGTCATGGCGTGACAGGAAGATGGCCGAGGGGTTGCTGACCTCGCGCAGCCCCTTCTCGGTCATGGCAAACACACCCAGCTCATTGACCGCGCCAAAACGATTTTTGATGGCGCGCACCACACGAAACTGGCTGCTGGTATCACCCTCAAAATAGAGCACAGTATCAACCATATGTTCAAGCACGCGTGGCCCCGCCAGCGTCCCCTCTTTGGTGACATGGCCGACCAAAAACAGCGCCGTACCGCTCTGTTTGGCGTAACGAACCAGCTGCGCTGCGCTCTCACGCACTTGGGCGACAGAGCCAGGGGCCGACTGCAACAGTTCGGTATAGATAGTCTGGATCGAATCAACCACCATCACCTGCGGTTGTTCATGCTGGGCATGGACCAGGATTGCCTCGACATTGGTCTCGGCCAGCAGGCGCACCTCATCGGCCATCAGGCTAAGGCGGTGAGCATGCATACTAACCTGCTCCAATGACTCTTCACCGGTGACATAAAGTGTTTTAAGGTGTTCACTGAGCTGGGCCACGGTCTGCAATAACAGTGTTGATTTACCTACGCCCGGGTCACCACCAATCAATATCACTGAACCGGGGACCAATCCCCCCCCCAGCACACGATCAAGCTCGCGCTGCCCTGTGGGCGTGCGCGCCACATCGCCTGGCTGCACGGCAGAAAGTTTCTGCACTGCAGCGCGCTCCGCTGCGCCTGCATAACCGGCAAAACGGGGATTGGCTTTAACGGCCGAAGTGACAGCCGCCACTTCGATCATAGAGTTCCAGGCGTTGCAGTCGGGACACTGTCCGCCCCACTTTGGCTGCTGAGAGCCACATTCGGTACAGCTATAGAGGGTTTTTGTTTTGGCCATTGAGAGTAATAGGTTCAAATAAAGCTGTAAGGGGGTCGCTAAAATAGCGACAGTAACTGGTCAGTCACTTTATCATGGTAACCACAATGCGTCGAAAACCCACCCTTATCTACATTCTGCCA
>JAYWDX010000138.1:0-5965 GCA_043779675.1 Tenderia sp. (SeqCode) | reverse complement strand
GGCAGCGCCGCCCATACCCGTATTGATGAACTGTTTAACACCGCACCGCAGATCGGCGACCACGGCACACTGCCGGCACCCGCCACCACCCAGCTCGAGCTGAACATTGAACGGTTCCGTTACCCCGACAGCGCGCATGACGCACTGCACAACATCCACTGCACCATTTCACCCGGCAGCACCTTTGGCATCGTCGGCCACACCGGCAGCGGCAAGAGCAGCCTCATCAACCTGCTGCTGCGCCAGTATGAAGATGATGCGGCGCAGATCCTGCTCGATGACCAGCCACTGCGCGACTATCCACTGGCGCTGCTGCGTAGCCAGTTTGGCGTCGTGCCACAAGACCCGTTCCTCTTCTCCGTCACCATCGCCGAAAACATCGCCCTCGGCAAACCCGACGCCACGTTGGAAGAGATTCGCGCCGCCGCAACGCTGGCCTGCATCGACAGCGACATCCTCGCCCTGCCGCAACAGTACAACACCCTGGTGGGTGAACGTGGCATCACCCTCTCCGGCGGCCAGAAACAGCGCCTCGCCATCGCCCGCGCCCTACTACTCGATCCAGCGATTCTGATCCTGGATGATGCGCTCTCCGCCGTGGATGTCGGCACCGAACGCACCATCCTCAACCACCTGAAGGCGGCGCGCCTTACAGATATATCAAAGCGCCGCAGCAACATCATCGTCTGCCACCGTCTCTCGGCCGTCACCGATGCCGACGAGATCATCGTGCTGCACCACGGCGCCATCAAGGAGCGTGGCCGTCACGCCCAACTGCTAGAGAGCGATGGCTGGTACGCCCAGATGTTCCACTATCAGCAGATCGAGCAACAGATCAATGGATAGACACCACCCCTTCATCCGTCTGCTCGGTTACGCCCTGGCCGACAAAAAATTGCTGCGTCAGGCGCTCATCCTGCTGCTCATCGCCACCGCCGCCGATGTCGCCGGGCCGCTGCTGATCAAACTGTTTCTGGATGACTACGTGGTGCCAGGCAAGTGGCAACCCAACGCCATGGTCGGCATTGCGGCCGCCTATCTCTTTTTTATGATCCTGGCGGCCAGCACCAACTACCTGCAGGCGGTACGGCTCAACGTCATCGCCCAACACGCCGTGCAGACACTACGAGAACAGGTATTTGCCAAGGCGATGGCGATGCCGTTGAGCTACTTCGACCGCACCCCCACCGGCAGCCTGATCTCACGCATCACCAACGATACCGAATCGATCAAAGAGCTCTACGTCAACGTCGTTGGCATGTTTATCCAGAACATCATGCGCATCCTCGGCATCCTCATCGCCATGGCGCTGCTCGACTGGAAGTTGATGATCATCTGCCTGCTGTTTGTGCCGGTGGTGGCAACGTTGATGTATTTTTACCAGCGCCTCAGCGCACCGATCTTTCACCAGGCCCGCACCCTGCTCAGCGACATCAACGCCCGCCTGCATGAGACAATTCAGGGCATCAAGGTACTGCAACTGCTGGGGCAGGAGCCGCGTTTCCGTCGCGACTTCACTACCCTCAGCAACGAACATAACCAGGTGCGGCTGCGCAACATCAAACTCGACTCACTGCTGCTGCGGCCACTGGTGGATATGGTTCAGGTCGCGCTGCTCGCCGGACTGCTCTACAGCTTTGGTTATCAATCACTCAGCACGCCGGTGGAGATCGGCGTCATCTACGCCTTTGTCGCCTATCTGGGGCGCTTTTCCGAACCGCTGGTAGAGATCACCCAGCGCCTCAACCTCTATCAGCAAGCGATTGTCGCCGGTGAGCGGGTCTTCACCCTGCTCGACAGCGACAACACCACGCCAACACGCAACAGCCGCGCCCAGATCCACGCCGGCAAGATCGAATTCCGCGACATCCGTTTCAGCTACGACAACAAACATGACGTCATCAACAACGTCTCCTTCACCATTCCCGCCGGCCAGTTCCACGCCATCATCGGCCACACCGGCAGCGGCAAAAGCACCCTCACCCAACTGCTGCTGCGTTTTTACACGCCACAACAGGGTGAGATCCGCATCGACGGCCAAGCGCTGGAGAGCTTCAGCGAAGATGAGCTGCGCCAACACGTCGGCATCGTCCAGCAAGACCCCTTCATCTTCAACAGCAGCGTGCGCAACAACATCGCCATGGGCCAACCCTTCAGCGATGCAGCGATCAAACAGGCCTCCAAACAGGCCGGACTGCACGAACACGTACAGCGACTGCCGCAAGGCTACGACACCGTGATGAATGAACGCGGCAGCAACCTCTCCACCGGCCAACGGCAACTGCTCGCCCTCGCCCGCACCCTGATCCACAACCCCAAGGTGCTGATCCTCGACGAAGCCACCGCCAACATCGACAGCCACACCGAAGCGCAGATACAAAAAGCACTGATGCAACTACGCGGCGAGATCACCCTGCTGGTCATCGCCCACCGCCTCTCCACCATCGAAAAGGCCGACCAGATACTAGTGCTGCATCATGGCGAACTGGTGCAGCACGGCAGCCACAATCAGCTGCTGGGAATGGACGGGATCTATAGGCATCTGTATGAGATGCAGACGCTGGAGGTTGGGGAGTAGTAATCCCCTTATCCTGACGGGCAACAATCTGGTAGCACGAATATTTACTTAGTGTTACGAATTGCGTATAGTCGCAAACACTGTACCGGCCGCGCCCACTAACCCTACCCTTGCACCGGCTGGCTGGCAGTAGATGTAAAGAGAGAGCTCTCTCTCCAACATTTGGCCGGGTGGGTGCCTCCTGTGCTACCCGGCTTCTTTTTCAACCAGATACGTTTATGTGGAGGATCGGCAAATGGTGTGCGACTCAACCTATCGCAGACATGTTCATCAACAGGTGACCCACACTCACCCCCACCGTCACGATGATGACCACCATACTCACACTCACGCCGAACCAGTGGTGGGTGAGCATGATCACGAACATACCCATGAGGAACGTGAACACGTGCATGATCACGATCACGACGATGGCCACCACGACCACCAGCACGAAACAGCGGCAAGCGCCTGACAGCAGATAAACGCAACGCCCATCATCCCCGCTACGACGGGGATGAACTTTTTACCCCACTACATCCAGCACCCTTCTCCTAAACTGCACCCCAACATCCTCTTCAGCAATACGGCGGCAGGCTTCGATATCCACCCCCTCCAGCCCATCAATCGCAGTCAACGTGACGGAGGGCACAAACTCCTTGGCGCGACGGGCGAAGTCGAGCATGGCGTTGAAGGCGCCGGGGTACTCTTTTTTGGGGCGGCAGTGTCGGTTGTAGATGGTTTCGTTCTGGGCATTCATGGAGATCGATAACGCATCGATCCTGCCAGCCATTTCAGCCGCAACATCGCGACCATGCAGCAGGCTGGCGAGGCCGTCGGTGTTGACGCGGATGTAGGCACCTTGCTGTTTCAGCTGCTCTGCCACTGCCAGCAACAGATCAATGCGGCTGGTGGGTTCGCCCAGTCCGCAGAAGACTATCTCTTGGTAGCGTGATACATCCCCCACCGCCGCGATTACCTGCTCGACCGTCGGTTCGAACTTCAACCGCAGGTCGTAGCCCTGCACCTCCCAAGTGTGGTTAAACTTGGGGCAGAAGGCGCAGCGCAGGGTGCAGTCGCTGGTGATGTTGAGGTAGCAGTTGCCGTGTAGTTCGTAGGCGATCACTTCGGCGCTGGCAGTGGTGGTGGGTGGCATACGTCGATCCTGGGCTGAAAAGATGGCCATTTTACCACCCGGTTACCACTCCGCCGCCGCAGGGCGGATATGGTAAAGTTGCACCCCCGCTTTCAACTCAAGAACTCCCTGCCATGGCTCAAACTCTCTATTGGTATGACTACGAGGCCTTTGGTCTTAACCCCATGACCGACCGTTTGGCGCAGTTTGCCGGGGTCCGTACTGACATGGAGCTGAACGTCATTGGCGAACCGTTGATGATGTACTGCAAACCGGCCGATGATTTTCTGCCCAATCCGACCTCCTGCCTGATCACCGGCATTACGCCGCAGAAGGCACGCGCTGATGGTATTCCGGAGGCGGAGTTCATCCGTCGTATCAACGCCGAGTTCAGCCAGCCCAGCACCTGTGTGCTCGGTTACAACAATCTGCGCTTTGATGATGAGTTCACCCGTTATTCACTCTACCGCAACCTGCAGGACGCCTACGCCCGCGAGTGGCAGAACGGCTGTTCGCGCTGGGATCTGCTCGATGTGGTGCGCATGACCCGCGCCCTGCGCCCGGAGGGGATCGTGTGGCCCGTGACTGACGAGGGGCGTCCGACCGTGCGACTGGAAGATTTAACCGTTGCCAATGGCATCGCCCATGAGTCCGCCCACGATGCGCTCTCCGATGTCTACGCCACCATCGCCATGGCGCGGCTGATCAAGGAGAAACAGGGCAAACTCTTTGATTTCGCCTTTGAGAACCGCACCAAGAATCGTGTCTTCAAACTGCTCGACCTCAAGGATCAGAAGCCGGTGATCCACGTCTCCGGCATGTACCCGGTCGAGAAGGGCAACATGGCGATCGTGGTCCCACTGGCGGCCCACCCCATCAACAAAAATGGCATTGTGGTCTATGACCTCAGTATTGATCCCAAGGATCTGATCAACCTGAGTCCGGCCAAGATTCACGAACGGCTCTTCACCAAAAATGAGGATATGCCGGAGGGGGTGGAACGCATCCCGCTCAAGACTGTTCACGCCAACAAGTGTCCGATCATCGCGCCGTTCATGACACTCGACGGCAAGGCAGCCAAAAAATACGGCATCGATCTTAACCTCTGCCGCGCCAATCTCGATACCTTGCTCAAACAACCCGGACTGGCAAAGAAGATTCAGAAGGTCTTCACCGATGGTCAAACCGTCTTTGAGCCACGCACCGATCCCGACCAGATGCTCTACGGCGGCCCCTTCTTCAATGATGACGACAAGGCGCGCATGGCGCAGGCCCATGCCATGTCGCCGCAGGAGCTGGCCGGATACCATCCACCCTTCAGCGACGGCCGATTGTCAGAGCTGCTGTTCCGCATGCGCGCCCGTAACTGGCCCGAGACGTTGAACGCCGATGAGCAGGCGCGCTGGCAGGAGTTCCGCCAGAGCCGTATCAATCTTGATGAATATCTGCGTGATATAGCCCTGCTACGTCAGGAATCGCAACGCAGCGATGCCGAGCAGCGGCTGCTGGATACGCTGGAACAGTATGGCCGTGAGATCAGCGTTTAAATGAAACGGCAGATTGGTTACATCGGCCTGGGCCTCATGGGCCGCCCGGCGGCGCTCAACCTGATCAAGGCCGGGCATCAGCTCAGCGTTTACGCCCGCCGCGCCGCGATGATGGTGCCACTCACCGCCGCTGGCGCCACTGCCTGCAATAGCCCGGCTGAAGTCGCTGCTGTTAGCGACATTATCTTCATCAACGTCTCCGCCAGCAGTGATGTTGAAGCGGTAGTGCTGGGCGATAATGGCATCATCACCACTGCCAAACCCGGTAGCGTGGTGGTGGACATGAGCACCATCTCCCCAGCCGTTACCCGCAACCTGGCCGCGCAGCTGGCAGAGCGCCAGATCGAGATGCTCGACGCGCCCGTCTCTGGCGGTCCGCAAGGGGCGCTTGCCGGAACACTGGCGATCATGGTGGGTGGCAAGGCCGAGGTATTCGCCCGAGTGCTGCCACTGTTGCAAGCAATGGGACGCAACATCGTTCATGTCGGTGACCACGGCGCTGGCCAGATCACCAAGGCGTGCAACCAGATCATCGTCGCCCAGACCATCACCGCCGTGGGCGAGGCGCTGCTGCTGGCCAAGGCGGCGGGGGTTGATCCCGCCAAGGTGCGCCAGGCGCTGAGTGGCGGTTTTGCCGACAGCGCCGTTTTACAGATCCATGGCCAGCGTATGCTCGATTACGTGTTTGAACCCGGCTTCAAGACCAAACTGCACCACAAGGATATG
>JAYWDX010000137.1:0-9968 GCA_043779675.1 Tenderia sp. (SeqCode) | reverse complement strand
CTGATCTGCTGGCGAATCTTGTTAGTGGGTGGCTGCAGCAGCGGGCAGTTGAGGGAGAATTCCACTCCGCTGACGGTGTCGTTGTTGGTGCCAGTGATGTCGGGATTGAGGTTGCCGACCACTAGGGAGAGTGTCGGTTCGGCGATGTAGTCTACATCCATGCCCGCCAGGAAGTTCCACTGGCCTTGCGCAAGTGCCGTACCGGAGCTGAGCAGCAGGGTTGTGAGAAGCGCAACTGATGTCTGTTTTTTCATAACAAATCCTTGTCTCTTTTTATGGGTAGGTGATTAATATATTAGCTATATTTCTGTTGGCAAAGCAATGGCGCTTCGACCTGCTGGCGCAGGGCCTTGCCGCCAATCGCCTGGATGAGGCTGAGGGCAAATTCCATGGCGGTGCCGGGGCCGAGTGAGGTGATGATGGCACCATCCTGGGTGACGGCATCGCCGGTGTAGATCATGTCGGGGATGTTCATCTTGTCGAGGGTGCCAGGGTAACTGGTGGCGCGTCTGCCTTCGAGTAGGCCAGCGCGGGCCAGCGCACGCGGCGCGGCGCAGATGGCGCAGGTGTATTTGCCGGCAGCGGCCATCTTTTGCAGTAGTTCAATGATACGTGGGTCATTGTTGAGATGGTCGGCACCGGGTAGACCACCAGGCAATACGATCATGTCGTATTCGTTTTTCAGCGCCTCATCCAGGGTTGTGTCTGGCAGCAGCAGGGTGCCGCGACTGGCCTTGATGGTGGTGATGGTGGACTCCAATCCGGCGCTGACGACGTTGAACTGGGCGCGCCGCAGCAGATCGATGAGCGTGACGGCTTCAAGTTCTTCGCACCCTTGAGCTAAGGGGATGAGGATGTTGGGCATGGTTGGGCTCCGGTGTGGATGGTGGGGGATTAAAAACCCAGGTTGAGCTGTTCTTGATCGAGCCGGTCGTAGATCGGTATGTTGTTTTCGCTACGCGCCAAGGGGTTGAGGGCGTGTGGGCTGCTCTGTTGTGGCGCCAGCAGGTGAGTGATCTGCCAGTCGCGCAGGGTGAGGTAGTCGGCAATCATGCCGCGGTGGCATTGGCTTGACTCCCGTTCGGTACACATGATGGCAACCGGCTGGGAACGCGCCAGGGCTGTGAGTTGGTTGATCCCATCAATAAAGAGTCTGCTACCCATGTGGTCGGCATAGCCGCGAAAGCTGCTGCTGGTGAGGGCACAGTGGCGTGAATTGGGTTTTTCGTTGCGCATGCCGCCCAGCTCGCGACCCAGCCAGCCATAGGCGATCTTATCCTCTTCGCAGGCGAGACTGAGGCTGTTGCGATTGTAGGCAGGGTAACGGCGTGATTGTGGCAGGCTGCGCACGTCGATGAGCTGGCGGATGCCTTGACCATGCAGGATAGTGAAAAACTCAGCCAGCGTACGATTGCTGTGGCCAATGGTGAATAGCTTGATTGCGGTCACGTATGGTTGTCCTTGGCGGGTTACTGCCTTGTCCATTATTTCGTTCATGAATGATTGTCCATTCTAGTTCCATAGCTGCCAACTCTTCAATAACACTCTCCCCCATGAAATTTGCCAATTAATTGGCGTCAAAATTCTGTAATTTCCGCCATATTTTTGGCGCTTAAGGGCAAAAAAATAGGGCTACCTTGCGGTGCCCTATTAAAGGAGGGTAGGAAGAGATGACTACAGTGCCTGTTAGTGCAGACACTGGACGTTACTTGGCACGTGGCGTGCCAAGTCTTAGTGGGTGGCCTTGTCGAGCGGGCGGTCCGTCACTGGTGCGTGGCTATTGTTGACTAAGTGAGTTGTCACATTGCCCGGTTCAGACATGTCTGTCTGACGTTGCACCGGCTGTTTGGGGAGGCTCAGTAGCTCGCTGATGGGGACCAACTTCAACCCCAGTGCCTGGAGTTGCGGTATTTGCCGTTCAAGTAGGTCCAGGGTGGCGTCGTGAGGGTGGCCGATGGCGATCGCCGTGCCCATTTTTTTGGCTTGCGCAACCAGGCGGTTGAACTGGTTGGCGACGGCGGTGGGGCTAGGGTCGTTATCCAGAAAAATGTCGCGTTGACGGCTGGGGATCTGATTCTCCTGCGCCAGTTGCAGGGCCACGGTCTGGGCGGTGGTGCGGCTATCAATAAAGTAGAGCTGACCATTGCTGAGTATCTCCATCAGCCACTGCATGTGGCCCGGGTGGCGTGTCAGCAGGCTGCCCATGTGGTTGTTGAGGCCGCTGGCGTAGGGTATCGCCGCGATGCCGACCTTGAGTGTCTGTTTGAACTCCAGTTCTGCCATCTCCAATCGCAGCCCGCCACGGCCAAGCCTTCTATCGTCCATCGACTCCATCGGCATGTGTACCATTATTTCTTTGCCCTTGTGGTGGGCCGCGCGTGCCAGCGATTGGCTGTGGGGTGTGTGGGGTATGACGGCGTAAGTGATGTTTCCTGGCAGCTGGATCGCCCGCAGGCCATTTTTTTGGAGATCACCCAGGTCGTCGATAATGATGCTAATGGGGATGAGAGGCGTGTGTTCAACTGTTTGTGCTGGGCAGACGCCGCAAAAAAAGAGCGCGGCGCACCCACTCAGCCAGAGTGTTGGAAGGTGGATGCGGTCGCGCTGCTTTTGGGTTGGTTTAGGCAATGGAGGCTATTTTTTCAGAATTTGCAGCCCCTTGAGTAGGTTGAGTGCTTCGTAGAGCGGGTAGTCCTTGCTAGCCAAAGGTTCTTTGTCCGCATCGGTTTTTTTGTCAGCTTTATCGCTGGGCTTGTCGCCAGCCTTTTTCTCAGTCTTGCCATTATCCAGATGACCTGAGAGGTCGGCCTCTTTCACGGGCTCGAAGCCGGACGGATCGATGGCGGTGAGCTTGGCATTCTCGAGCTTGATGTCCGGCTCTATCCCCTCGGCCTGGATGGAGCGGCCTGAAGGGGTGAAATAGCGGGCGGTAGTCAACTTGAGTGCGGCCCCGTTGTGCATTGGCAGAACGGTCTGGACCGACCCTTTGCCGAAGGTTTTGCTGCCCATGATGATGGCGCGTTTATGGTCCTGAAGGGCACCTGCCACGATCTCCGACGCGGAAGCCGAGCCGCCGTTCACCAGAACAATTAAGGGCGCGCCCTTGAGGATGTCGGTGGGTGTTGCCTTGAACTTCATCTGTGAATCATCGACACGCCCTTCGGTGTAGACGATCAAGCCATCTTCGAGGAATGCGTCTGAGACGGCAACCGCTGCGTTGAGGATACCACCGGGATTGTTACGCAGGTCAAGAATCAACCCCTTGAGGTTGCCGTTGTTCTCTTTCTTGAGTTTGCTGATGGCCTGGATCATGTCCTCGCCAGTGCTGGATTGGAACTGCGTGATGCGGACATAGCCAAAGCCTGGTTCAAGCTCGCGTTCTTTGATGCTGTTGACCTTAATTACGGCGCGGGTGATGGTGAGTTTAAGGGGTTTGTCACCGCCTTCACGTACTACGGTCAGGACGATGTCGGTGCCAGGCTTGCCACGCATCAGTTTGACCGCGTCATTGAGGGCGAGTCCTTTTACGGGAGCGTCATCGATGCGAATAATCAGATCACCCGCCTGGATGCCGGCGCGTTGTGCCGGGGTGTCGTCGATTGGGGAGATGACTTTGACAAAGCCATCTTCCATGCCGACTTCAATGCCGAGGCCGCCGAATTCGCCAGTAGTGCCAACTTGTAGTTCTTTGAAGGCTTCTGGGTCGAGGTAGGCTGAGTGCGGGTCGAGGCCGGAGAGCATGCCTTTGATGGCGTACTCGAGCAGAACGGAGTCTTCGGTCGATTCCACATAGTCGGATTTGATTTTGCCAAACACCTCACTGAAGGTGCGCAGTTCGTCGAGAGGAAGCGGGTTGCTGGTGGCGGCCTGCTTGTCAGCCTGAACACTATGGTTAATAGTGAGGGAGACCCCGAGGACGATGCCAAGGCTGATAAAAAGCAGGTTACGTAAGGAAAGAAGTTTCATCTACCGCTCCGTGTAAAATCGGTGTTTACTAAGGTGAACGAGCATACTAATTATTAGCGACGGCTTACAAGCAAAAGATAAGCCGTAATAGCACTTAACGCAGCCATTTCTCTGGATCAACGGGCTTTCCTTTGTGACGCAGCTCAAAGTACAGATCAGCTTCGGTTTCATCGTCATTGGAGCCGAGGGTGGTGATTGTCTCATTGGTCGCGACGGTGTCACCGGTTTTTTTGGAGAGACTCTGGTTGTGGCCGTAGAGGCTCATCAGATTGTTACCGTGATCAATGATTAGCAGCAGACCATAGCCGCGCATCCAGTCGGCAAAAACTACCTTGCCGGGCGCGATGGTGCGAACCTCTTGCCCCTCTTTGCCCTTGATCACAACCCCTTGCCAGGTCATTTGCCCCTGATTGCGTGAATCACCAAAGCGGTGTTCGATGTTGCCCTGGGTGGGCCATTGTAATTTGCCATTAAGCTTGCCAGGTACTGGCACTGGCATTGGTGCCACTTTGCCCTTCTTGGCATCTTTGGCATTCTTGGCTTCTTGGGCGCGTTTTTTTGCCTCCAGGTCTCGCAATAGCTTGGTCAGCGCCTGCTCATCGGCTTGCATCCCGGCCAGACTCCGTTCATTGCCCTGGATGCGGTTGTCGAGTTTGCTGAGCAAAGTTTTCTGTTCGTCCTTGCGGGCGGCCAGCTTGCGTTGCTCTTCCTGCTGTTGCTGCTTCAGGGTGGCGAGTCGGTCGCTGCTCTGTTGCAATTTTTCGTTGGTCTCCTGCAGCTTGTCGAGGCCGACGCGGGTGGCCTCAATGGTGCGCAGCTGGGCGCGGCTAAAGTAGCCGTAATAGGCCAGGGTACGACCTGCCTCGGCCGGACTGCTCTGGTTGAGCAGCAGCTTCAGCGTCTGTTGTTGGCTGGGGGTGTAGCTGGCACGCAGCTGCTGGCTTAGCAGCTTCTTCTCTCGCTCTAACCGCTGGGTCAGGTTGAGTGCTTCGGCTTGTAGTTGCTGCTGGGTTAGGCGCTGTTTTTTGAGCTGCTCCTCGGTATCGCGCAGGCGGCGGTTGGCCGTAGCGATATCACTCTCCAAGCGTTGCAGTTGTTTTTGTTGTTGTGTCAGCTGCTGCTTATCTGTGCCGATGCCTTGGCGTAGTTCGTTGATGTAACCACGCAGTTGCTGCAGCCGTTGCTGCTCATCGGCTGCAGCAGGATGGAATGTTGCGGCCGCGCCGAGGAGCGTGGCACCCATCAGGGCGAGGCGTCTATGTTGCTTCACAATGGCGCTCTGCTCGGGTGAAGATGGCAAGTCTGTTTGTTGTTTTGATACTGGTTTAGCGCAGACGCATCAGAGGGTGGCCACTCATCCTGCTCGGCTTCTCCAGCCCCATCAAATAGAGCATGGTGGGGGCAACATCGGCTAGGCTACCGCGGGTCTCATCAAGTATTGCCGGGCGGCCAACATAGATCAGCGGCACTGGATTGTTGGTGTGTGCGGTATGGGCCTGGCCGCTCACTGCGTCAGACATCTGTTCAGCGTTACCATGGTCGGCGGTGATCAGCGCCTCGCCGCCAACTTCTTTGATGGCGTCTATCACCCTGCCCAGGTTGGCATCAATGGCCTCAATGGCGGTGACGGCAGCTTCAAATATGCCGGTGTGTCCGACCATGTCCGGGTTGGCGAAGTTGCAGATAATGGCATCATACTGGCCGCTTTTGATGGCGGCGATCAACTTGTCAGCCACTTCAGTAGCGCTCATCTCGGGTTTCAGGTCATAGGTGGCAACGTCGGGTGACGGGACCAGAATGCGATCCTCGCCGGGGAATGGATCTTCTTCGCCGCCGTTGAAAAAGAAAGTGACGTGGGCGTATTTTTCGGTCTCGGCGATGCGCAGCTGGTGCAGTCCGAGGTTGGCGATGTACTCACCAAAGCCATTGCTGATCTGCTCAGGTGGAAAAGCGACCGGAATATGAAAATCTTTGTGGTACTCGGTCAGGCTGACAAAGCTACCGAGTTTGGGGCGAACGCTGCGTGTGAAGCCGTCAAACATCTCTTCAATGAAAGGGCGAGTGATCTGACGGGCGCGGTCGGAGCGGTAATTCATAAACAGCACGATGTCGCCATCCTCGATGGTGACAGGCTGCTGGCCTGCGGGGACGATAGCGGTGGCCTTAACGAATTCGTCGGTTTCATTGCGTGCATAAGCCATTTCCAAGGCATCCAAGGCGCTACTGGCCGTGTATAACCCTTTGCCCTGAGTGATCAGATCATAGGCGGCCTGGATGCGTGGCCAGCGATGGTCGCGGTCCATGGCGAAATAGCGGCCAATGACGGAGGCGATGCGCCCGCAGCCCAGCGCTTTGAACTCATCCTCCATCGCCCGGATGGAACTGGCAGCACTCTTTGGCGCGGTGTCACGACCATCGGTGAAGGCGTGCAGGTAGAGCTTTTTGGCGCCGCGTTCGGCAGCCAGCCTGACCATTGCCTGAATATGTTCTTCATGGCTATGCACGCCGCCCGGCGACAGCAGACCGATAATGTGTACGGCCCTGTGGGTGGCTACGGCCACATCGACGGCATCGGTGAGCGTTTTGTTAGTAAAAAATGAGCCGGTCTTGATCGCGCGGCTGATGCGGGTAAATTCCTGATAAACGACT
Organism: Tenderia sp. (SeqCode); assembly: GCA_043779675.1. Classification (GTDB taxonomy): domain Bacteria; phylum Pseudomonadota; class Gammaproteobacteria; order Tenderiales; family Tenderiaceae; genus JAKFXL01. Next base: position 3,353 of record JAYWDX010000137.1, on the reverse strand, counting down.
CGGCCTGCACCTAGATTAAGATGGCCAACTTCGGAGTTTCCCATCTGTAATGCTGGCAGGCCAACCTCGGCGCCGGAACAGTGCAGCAGCGTGTGCGGGTAGTCGTTCCAAAGCTGGTCCCAGTTAGGGGTTCTGGCGTGATAGATGGCGTTTGATTCGGGATTTTCCGAATAACCCCAGCCGTCCAGGATAATTAGTGTCATCGGTTTAGCTGTGTGTGACATATATTCAACTTTTGCTTGTGAGTGCAGTCAGCGGTTCTAAATCGTGCGGGGCGGGCGATGTACCGTCTCTGGCTATTTATAGGCAGGGATAGCGGGATAGGAATTCGCGGTTGTATGAATTACAATTGCCCCGTTTATCAGTGTGTCATTGTATAACGGTTCAGTTGGGATTAACAACAGCACGGACTGCGGGCGAGTTGCTAGGGCTGGGGGAGTGGGCGTGAATAATGTGCGTGGGGGAGACCATCAAATGGATGCGTTACGAACGGATCTTATCAGTCGAGATGAAGATATCAATCTGGCGGCGCGTTCGCTGAAAGCGATGTCTCACCCGTTGCGCCTAAAAATACTTTGTACGTTGGGTGATAAAGAGATCGGTGTTCAGGATATTGTTGATAATGTTGGAACAACACAAAGCAATATTTCACAGCATCTGGCGATACTGCGGGACAAAGGGATTCTGTCGACGCGAAAAGATGCAAATCGTGTATATTACCGCATCGCTGACCCGCGCATTTTGCGGCTGATTTGCATGATGCGTGAGCTGTTTTGTAGTGCTTCATAGTGTCCCTGTAGGGGCGCATTCTCATACAGATTTAATTTGAAAGGTGGACTCGGTTCCATGGCGCAGTATCTAGAATTTGCAGGCAATCACCCATTTCTTGTCACGGCCTTGGTTCTGATCATCCTCTTGATGATCATGAATGAGTCGCGGCGTAAGTTGCTCGGCTTTAAAGAAGTGGGCGCCAACGAAGCCGTGCGGCTTATGAATAACGAAGAGGCGCTGATGTTGGATGTGCGCGAAGAGGGTGAGTTTAAAGACGGGCATGTTATTAATTCGGTCCACATCCCACTGGGGGTGTTGGAAAGTCGCCTTAAGGAGATCGAGGCGCACAAAGAGAAACCTGTGATTGTCTATTGTCGTACTGGTCAGCGCGCCGCCAAGGCGGGGACTGTGTTGCAGCGTCAGGGATTTAAGTCAATTTACAAACTCAACGGCGGCATGCTGGCCTGGAGTGATGCAGGCCTGCCAGTGAAGCGTTAATTCAACTCTATCTATAACGAACAATAACCAAGCTTAGGAACATTATCATGGCAGAAGAAGTGCAGGAACAGACCACAGGGCAATTTGCTGTTCAGAAAATTTATGTCAAGGATGTCTCGTTCGAGACACCAAATTCCCCCACAATCTTCACTGAGACCAAGTGGGAGCCAGAGGTCAATGTCCAGCTTAATAGTCGCGCTGCGCCCATGGCCGATGATATGCATGAGGTGGTATTGTCCGTGACCATCACCACCAAGCAGGGTGACAAGACAGCCTACCTGATTGAAGTGCAGCAGGCTGGCATATTCCGTACAGCCGGATTTGAACAGCTGCAGCTGAATCATCTGCTCGGCAGCTATTGCCCCAACATCCTTTTCCCCTATGTCCGCGAAGCCATCTCTGACATGGTCGCGCGTGGTGGTTTCCCCCAGTTGCTGTTGGCGCCGGTCAATTTTGATGCCCTTTATGCCCAGCATATGGAACAGCAGCAGGCTGCTGCTAAAGAAACGGCTCGTCACTGAGTTTGATTCTTTAAATGATGGCCGCCGTCCCCCGGATCACAACAGCAGTTATTGGCGCCGGTGCATGGGGAACGGCATTGGCCGCCCTGCTGGCGGCCAATGGTCAGCCTGCCCGCCTCTGGGGCCGCAGCGCCGAACAGATGGCGCAGATGGCGGCAACGGCCAGTAGTCCGGGTTATCTGCCCGGTGTCGTCCTGCCACCCGCCTTGGCGATCAGTAGTGATTTAGCCACCGTGCTCAAGGGTGCTCGGGATGTACTGCTGGTTGTTCCAAGCCATGCCTTTCGCCATACCCTCGAACTGATTGCCCCGTATCTGCAGCATGACACCCGATTGCTATGGGCCAGCAAGGGTTTTGAGTCAGGCAGCGGGCGTCTGCTGCATCAGATCGTCGAGCACCAGTTTGGCGATCGTTTCCCCATGGCGGTGATCTCCGGCCCCACCTTTGCACTCGAAGTGGCCAAAGGGATGCCGACCGCCATCACCGTCGCCTCCAGTGATCAGACGCTGGCTGCCGAGGTGGCGCAACGGCTCCACAACGAGCGCTTCCGTGCCTACACCTCTGCCGATGTGACTGGGGTGGAGGTGGGGGGCGCTGTCAAAAACATCCTCGCTATCGCTGCGGGTATTGCCGATGGTCTCGGCTTTGGTGCCAATGCCCGCGCCGCCCTCATCACCCGAGGTCTTACCGAGGTGATGCGTCTTGGTGAAGCACTGGGCGGCCAGCGCGAAACGTTGATGGGGCTGGCGGGGCTCGGTGATCTGGTGCTCACCTGCACCGACGACCAGTCACGCAACCGCCGTTTTGGCCTCGCCCTCGGCCGCGGCAGTGACATGGCCGCCGCTCGCGCCTCCATCAATCAAGTGGTGGAGGGGATCGAGGCCGCCAAAGAGGCGCGCCGCCTGGCGCAATCACTCAATATCGACATGCCCATCACCGAGCAGGTCTATCAGGTGCTCTACCACAATCTCTCGCCACGCGCAGCGGTGACCCACCTGCTGACGCGCGAACAGAAATCTGAAAGCGTGTAATCCGTACCCGCTGCGCCTGTGGCTGCCTCATCGCGTTTGGCTAAAGCACTCTGGTTTTGGCGTTGCCCACAGTGTGCCGCTACGTTTGTAGCGATGGTTAACGTACCTCACATAACGACGCCCCAACGGCTGCGTCATGGCCGACAAGGCGTGCTCCTCCTGCTGCGTGACCAACGGGTGAACAGGGTTGGTCATCAGGACGTGGGCATCTATCTGACAACCATGCCTGCTGGCCGCATCGGCCAGACACTCCAGGTAATAACGAAAATCCTCCCCGGCAAAGAGACAGGCATCCCGATGATTACCCCGCTGCACAACATGCTGCGGCACACCTTGCAGATGGAGTCTTGGCTTCCGTGCCATGACAGCTTGGCCTCTTTTAATTAGAGATGAATCAGATGCAATCTATATCAGGGGGTTGCTTACTCTGATACGAATGGCACTTACTTAAGCGATAACTGATTGATATAAATAAATAAAAAGACTGGTTCAGGTGATAAAATGCAAGTCGCCAAACCAACATCATCTCAAA
>JAYWDX010000136.1:0-7810 GCA_043779675.1 Tenderia sp. (SeqCode) | reverse complement strand
TCTCCGTCGCTCGCTAGCGCTCCCAACTACGAAAGGGCAGACGGCGTAGCCTATCCGGGACTAGCGGCCCTCGCTTCGCTATCCATGGCCGCCAGCGGTAGAAGTCAGCTGCCATGATGTATTGGTCCTAATGAGAGTGAAGAAAATCACTGTTTCTGAATTTAGGGCATAGGCCTGGATGAAGCTTGCGTGTCATCTGGATGAAAGTGGACCATCTTACCCTTGATTTTAGTTTGTTCCATTCGGGCTGCCCATCAATGAATGGTTAGGTATTGGCTTGGCTACCATGGCCGTTACTTGAATATTTGCCGCCTTAACTTACCCTTCCTGTCAGTTCCCATGTCTCTTTATAGGCGCCTCAACCACGAGGCGCCAGTCTACCTCGGCCACGCCCACCCATTTGTACCCCCCATCTATTAATTCCCCTACATTGCTAATCCTAAATGTCTCGCATTGAAACGATTGATTGGTTTTGCGGTTGGCAGATGCTAGTCTGCCTTCCGAGGATTCCACACAACCACAGCAGGAGTGACTGACTATGGCAAAGACATACGATGCCGGAGTAAAAGAGTACCGCGATCTATATTGGACCCCGGATTATGTTCCGCTCGATACAGATTTGTTGGCTTGTTTCAAAGTAACGCCCCAAGACGGTGTACCCAAAGATGAGGCGGCCGCTGCTGTTGCGGCTGAATCGTCCACCGGTACCTGGAGTACCGTCTGGTCAGAGCTGTTGACTGACATGGAGTATTACAAGGGACGCGCCTATCGTATCGAAGATGTGCCAGGGGATAAAGAGTGTTTCTACGCTTTTATCGCCTACCCGCTGGACCTGTTTGAAGAGGGTTCGATTGTTAACGTACTGACCTCTCTGGTGGGTAACGTGTTTGGCTTTAAGGCGGTTAAACATCTGCGTCTGGAAGATATCCGCTTCCCGATCGCGTTTATCAAGACTTGCATGGGACCACCCAGTGGTATCCAGGTTGAGCGTGACAAGCTGAATAAATACGGCCGTCCACTGCTCGGCGCCACCATCAAGCCAAAGCTCGGTCTTTCGGCCAAGAACTACGGCCGCGCTGTTTATGAGTGTCTGCGTGGTGGTCTGGATTTGACCAAGGATGACGAGAACGTTAACTCGCAGCCCTTCATGCGCTGGCAGAACCGTTTCGAGTTTGTGGCCATGGCGGTTGATAAAGCCAAGGCTGAAACGGGTGAAGTTAAAGGTCACTATCTGAACGTGACGGCCAATACGCCGGAAGATATGTACGAGCGTGCTGAGTTTGCTAAAGAGTTGGGTCAGCCGGTCATCATGCATGACTTCTTGACAGGTGGCTTTACCGCCAACGGTGGTCTGGCTAAGTGGTGCCGTAAGAATGGCATATTGCTGCACATTCACCGTGCCATGCATGCTGTAATCGATCGTCACCCTAAACACGGTATCCATTTCCGCGTGCTGGCCAAGTGCCTGCGTCTGTCAGGTGGTGACCATCTGCATACCGGTACTGTTGTGGGTAAGTTGGAAGGCGATCGTGCTTCAACACTCGGTTATGTTGATCTGTTGCGTGAGTCGTTTGTACCTGAAGATCGTCGTCGCGGTATTTTCTTTGACCAGGACTGGGGTTCGATGCCTGGTGTATTTGCGGTGGCCTCTGGTGGTATCCACGTCTGGCACATGCCAGCACTGGTAAACATCTTTGGTGACGACTCCATCCTGCAGTTTGGTGGTGGTACACAGGGTCATCCATGGGGTAATGCGGCGGGTGCTTGTGCCAACCGTGTGGCGTTGGAAGCGTGTGTTAAGGCTCGTAACGAAGGTCGTGAGCTTGAGCGTGAAGGTAAGGACATTCTTGAGGGTGCTGCCCGCAACAGTCCTGAGCTGGCCATTGCGATGGAGACTTGGAAAGAGATCAAGTTCGAATTCGAAACCGTGGACAAGCTGGACGTGGTCTGAAGTTCTTAACGTCACTAACTCGAGATGCAAGATGAGGAGCAATCAATGAAAGCAAGTATCAGCACAATGGGTGATTACCGCACGACGCAGACTTTGGAGACCTTCTCCTTCCTGCCGCCGCTGACACAGCAAGAGATCTATGACCAGATCAGTTACATGCTGGGCCAGGGTCTGACCCCGGCGATTGAGCACGAACACCCCTCTCAATCAACCAACCACTACTGGACCATGTGGAAGCTGCCCTTCTTTGGCGAGAAGGAGTTGGGCAACGTGGTGGCAGAACTGGAAGCGTGTCATCGCGCCTATCCGGATCACCACGTCCGTCTGCTCGGTTACGACAACTACACCCAGAGTCAGGGTGTCTGCTTTGTTGTCTATCGCGGCAAAGCGTGGTAGGGGGGTTGACCGTGGTGCGTTTGTGCCACGGTCAACCAGTGTTTGTTAGTTGAAGATGGGATAACAGTTATGGCCATTCAAAATCTGTCAGGACGTAATGTTGCCAGAGCACGCCGCAATGCCCAGATTAACGGCAAGGCGGCGCTGTCAGTCAAAGCCAGTGCAACTGCACAGGTGGCGGTTAAGGCAGCCGTGCAGACACCTGTTGCTTCGCCAGCAAGACCGACTACAACAGCCGTTTCCCGTTCTGTGAAGACGACTAACAATAGTGGTCGTGAGGCTTCGCGTAACCGTCGTCTGGCAATGTCAGAACAGGGCAAGGCCGGTGTTGTAACGGATCGTATTGCTACCGCCAAGCGCAACAGTCGTAACCAAGAGGAAGATTGTGGTTGTGGTTGCAAGGGCAGCGGCGATTGCGGTGATGTAACGGCGGTGCGGGAAACTGCACCGATGTTGGCAGTGCCCAAGGCGACTAATGGCTCACGTCGTAACGAGATTAAGTCTGTGACAGCTAGCAGTGCTGGTCGTCTCAACTCTAGATTGCGGCGCGAGGCATTGGCTGCACACGGCAAGACTGGTGCGGATGCTTACCGTAAGGGCGTCAGTTCGGCACAGATGGTAAGACATCAGAACCCGGACATCTCTGGTCGTGATCTGGCACGTACGCTGCGTACACAACGTAGTAATAGTGGTGGTGTTGCCACACAGAGCAGCGGGCGTACAGCAACGGCAGGACGGCGTCGGCCAGAACGCGCTGATAACAGCGTCAGTGGCACTCGTGTATCACACAGTGAAAAAATCACAGGTGATGAGACGGGACTCTGTCGCGCTGTCACCGGTACTGACTACTTCTCCAGCGATGTATTTGCTGAGTTCTGTCAGAAAGAAGTGCCGTTTGCACCACGCAAGGTTGAGCGCAGTGAAAACCTGAGTGGTGGTGTGATCACTGCAAGTGGCAAGGTTGGACGTAGTGAAAGTGTCACAGGCGATGAGCGCGGCAGTTGCCGCACCGTAACGGGTGTTGAGTATGTCGGTCGTGAGCAGTATGACGATTTCTGTAAGAGCAAACCTGAACCAGGCAGTGCCAAGGTGAGTTTTTCACAGACCACCCGTGGTCAGATCATCTCTGGTTCAAAACCCGCTCGATCACGCCAGGTCAGTGGCGACGAAGCGGGTACATGTCAGGCCGTGACTGGCACACCTTACGCGGGTGTGGAGCAGTTCCGGGACTACTGTGAGCCAGGCGAGACAAAACTTGCCGACGTTCGTAATCAGCGTCGTAGCGGTAACGCCGGACGTGACATTACCGGGATGCAGCCCGGCTTCGCAGGGTTGACCGGCGCGGCTAAGGGTGCGTGTCGTGATGTCAGTGGTACCGCTTATATCGGTGCTGCACACCTTGAAGAAATATGTGGTGCGTTGCCAGCGCAGATGGACGAGCCTGATTTTCCTCGGCCAATGGCGGACGCGCCGTGGGGTGCCTTTAGCCTCTTGCAGCCTAATCAAACCGCACCGCTTCACGCTAGCCAGAAGATACCTGTGAAAGAAAGTGTGACAGGCATGAGTCAGGAGCAGGGGCGTGTAAGCGGCACCTTCTCATTGGGCGAAGGCAAGGTCACCGGTACTGAGCAGTTTCGTTCTAATGAAGGCAAGAGTCGCGCTAAAACAGCGGGCATTAACGCCAGAGAGGTTGCAGCATTACCAGCAACAGCCTTGATGGATGCAGCAAAGGCAACACGTGTTACCGGTGAAGGGATGGAGCTCAGCATGAAAATTACGGGCAACGACTGGAATCGTGGTGATCGTGTGACAGGTACGGAAGGTACCTCAGCTATAAAGCGCAATCCGACCCGACGTGGCCCCATCAGCGCCATGTCGACTACTGCGCCTAAACGCAACGAAGAAGTTGAACGTAGCGATATAAATGTGACCGGTGGCAGTGGCACCTCTGATAAAGGTGCGCCGGTAACACTCTCGGGTGGCGCCCGAGGTTAACAGACGTACATCCACAAGATGTAGATGAGTAGTTGTTTGTTGAAAGAGTAGTTGGTTGGCGGGGCCATACCCGGCTCTGTCAGCCAGATCTTAAGTGAGTAGATGTTTAACAATTTTTTGGGAATGGGATTAAAAACCATGTTCAACACCAGATCAAAAAGCAGACGTTCAATGCAAGGGCCTCAGTCCTCGCAGCGTAACGCCCTGCCCCAGGGGCGGGCAATAGCCGCTCATGGCTGGGTGTCGACAAGTGGTTCACATCCGTTCACACGTAACGATGAGAACAGCAGGCTGTTCCATTACGAACGGCAGGTCAAACAGGCCTTTGCCGAGATCGAGCCGACCCTGCGTCTGCTCTCTGCGGCACAACACGAGGCCGATTTTGTCGGCCGCGCCCAGATGCTGGTTAAACGCGAACTAGGGCTGGATCTACCTGCGGCACTGTTGGCGGATAGCTGGATCAAGTCGCTTGATATTGGCCGGATCTATGCCTGGTGTGTGTTTGAAATTTTCAAACAGATGTCAGATGAATTTTTCAGCGCTAAGCCGTTGGCCGATGCGGATGATGTCGAGTTTCAACGGTTTTTGGAGCAGTGTGGTTTTCATGCCATGGATATTTCTCCCTGTGCGGATGGTCGGTTGGCCCATGTGGTGCGTTATGTGCTGCGCCTGCCTTATAAAGGTGTGCGGCGCAAATCATACGCCGGCGCCATGTTCGACGTGGAAGACAGTCTGCACAAATGGATTGAGACGGAGATGTTGCGTCACCGTGAGGCTCGCCCCAACGCTGCCGATGCACCGACCCGGTATCTGAAGGTGGCGGTCTACCACCACAGTTCATCGCAGCCAAGTTGCGAAGGGTGTGCGGCGCATGGCAGTGATACCCAGCGTGCGGCAACAGCAGCGCTGGAACGGTTGTACGATTTACGTCAGAGCGTTGAAAACAGCTTCTGCTGTGGTGCCTCGGTTGATCTGCTGTTGATCGGAATCGACACAGACAATGATGTAATTCGTCTGCATCTGCCAGATGCCAGTGGCGCGATTGATGTGGCGCGTTATGTCGATGCCGCCGATCTTTTTGATGCTACTCGTAACAACACGGCTATGGATGCTGAGGGCGTGGTGCAGCGTCATATCAAAGAACAAAGTGTCGCGTCACTGCCTGATGAAGGGATGATTCGACTTTGTGCCCGGTTACTGTGCGGCAATCTTTCACAGATTGATTACGTACGCCAGTACCACGGTGGCTGTTATAGCGATATCGGTCATCAGGAGTGTTTCATCGGCATGGGTATCGGCTTTGAAGAGGTGCAGCTGCGTAATCTCACCTACTTCGCCTACCTGCAGACGGTGGAAGAAGGAGCCAAGGATATGGATGTTGGCATCAAGATCTTTACCGGTCTGAACGCAAACCGTGGCCTGCCCATTCCAGTGGTGATCCGTAATGACTATCACGGCCAGGTGCCAGGGGCACGGGCACGCGCCGAGGCGCGTTGTCAGCAGCTCGATACAGCACTGCGTAACCGCTATAGCGATTACGCCGAGCGTGGCCTGCTGCACACCTTGTTGATGGTGCGTGACTGCCAGAATGACAGTCAGGCTGAAGTAATAGGCAGCTCCTTGGAATTGAAAAAACAGGTGGCGCACTAATGAAAATTTGCAAAGTTGAAAGGCCATTGGTAGCCACCAATCGCATACCCAGCATGGAGCATAAACATCTACAGGTGGTGTTGGATGGCAAGGTTCGCCTGGTGGCAGTCGATTCGGTCGGCTGTTCTCCCGGTGACTGGGTGATCTGTGTCGGCAGCTCTGCTGCGCGTGAAGCGGCGGGCAGTAGAGAGTATCCCAGCGATCTCACGATTGTCGGCATCATTGACTACTGGGAAGAGGCGCCAGTCTGATGGAGATTTTGCAGGTGGAGAGATCGCTGGTCTGCACTCTGCGTCATCCAGAGCTAGGACAGATGAGCCTGCGGGTACTGCGTGATGCTGACGGTAAAAGGCAGGTGGCCGTTGATCCTTGCGGTTGTCAGACCGGTAACTGGGTGTTTGTAGTGAGTGGTTCAGGAGCACGTTTTGCCTGTGGTAATTTTGCGGTGCTGACGGACTTGACCATTGGTGGAATTATCGATTACTGGGATGAGGAAGCTGGGCAGACACAACAGATAGCCTGAGACGGAACAGAAAACTTTAGTGCAGGAATTTTTAATTAACGAGCAGTGATTAACATCAAGACGGAGATAGAGAAATGAGCGAACATAACTACGGTATTGCACTGGGTATGATCGAAACACGCGGTCTGGTTCCTGCCATCGAAGCGGCAGACGCCATGACTAAAGCGGCCGAAGTACGTTTGATCGGACGTGAGTTTGTGGGTGGTGGTTATGTCACCATCCTGGTACGTGGTGAAACGGGTGCGGTTAACGCTGCCGTGCGCGCCGGTGCTGATGCCTGTGAACGCGTCGGTGATGGCCTGGTGGCTGCTCATATCATCGCTCGTCCACATAAAGAAGTAGAGCCGGTTTTGAACATGAACATTGGCAGCAATGCCAGTCGGATAATGTAAATTTAAATATCATTTATATATTCATAGAGGAGTAGATAACCATGGCAAGTGAACAATACGGTATTGCGTTAGGCATGATTGAAACCCGCGGTCTGGTTCCCGCCATCGAAGCAGCAGATGCCATGACCAAGGCAGCTGAAGTGCGTCTGATTGGACGTGAGTTTGTTGGCGGTGGTTACGTGACCATCCTGGTACGTGGTGAGACGGGTGCGGTTAACGCCGCCGTGCGTGCCGGTGCTGATGCTTGTGAGCGTGTTGGTGATGGCCTGGTGGCGGCGCATATCATTGCCCGTCCACATAAAGAGGTTGAGCCTATCCTTGGAAGTAATTTGGTAGCTAGCAAGGAGTAATGCAGGGAGGATTTCGGATGTAGTGGGGAGCTCCTCTTTTCTCACTACATCCCTCTCTAAATGGCTCACATCAAGGTAGCGGACAGATGAAGCAGGATCCAGCCATTCTCGGATATTTGGGGCGCGCCTTGAGTTTTGAACTATCTGCCGTGCAACAGTATTTGTCACTGGCAAGGTTGTTGGATTTACGTGGTATGCCACAGGCGGGAGATAAATTCCGTCATGAGGCACAAGATGAGCTGCAACACGCAGAACGAATTATTGGCCGGATGTTAGCTCTCGGTGTGGCACCCAGTGCCAGCTGTTTGCGTCCATCACGGTTAGACGGGGCTTTAGCAGAGCTGATGCAGCATGCTATTGATCTGGAAATGGAAATTGTTGGTTTTTATACCCAAGCGGTGCTGCATTGCAGTCGCACGCAGGATCATGAAAATAGAATATTTTTTGAAACGCTGTTAAAAGAAGAACAGCAGCATGCCAGCGGAATCGATAGCTGGTGGCAGGCAATTGTGGCTGGTCAATCGACCGTATTGAATTAATCGAGGAGAGCGAT
>JAYWDX010000135.1:0-5008 GCA_043779675.1 Tenderia sp. (SeqCode) | reverse complement strand
ACGGGCTGTTCAGGTGTGCCGCTGATGGTGATGACGTCAAGATAGAGCTGCGGTGCCAACCGGCGGTTGAGGCTTAACTCTTGAAGGCAGTAGTGGTGGCGCTGTTCCAGGGTGGAGAAGTCGAGAAAACCGAAGTTGACCGGCTTCTTGATTTTGTAGGCATAGTCACCGGTCAGCACTATCCAGGAGATGTGTGTCTCTACAACCTCGAAGCTCGAGATGGGGTGACTATAGAGTGCTGGATTTTGCAGTGCCTGAATGAGGGGGGAGATGGCCATGGTCTTTTTCCAGTTTGCCGCTGTGTTGCCATTATGACGATATTTTGCGCACTCATCAGGCCAAAACATCTGAATTTTAAAGCCTTATCTGGCACTATAGCCGGAGCTGAATGATTAGGTAGATGCTGTGTCCGTATACTCACTGGAAAAATTGATTGCTGAAACCCGGCGCATTGCCCGTGAGTATCGCAACGCCACCGGCAAACCGCTGGGCGGTGTGAGTGGTGAGATTGCGCAGTTTGATGCCTGCAAGGAGCTGGGTCTGGAATCGGTTCCGGTAGGGACTGAGGGTGGTTACGATGCCGTGGGCCGCGGTAAACGCGACGGCAAGAAGGTGCAGATCAAGGCGCGTACTATCTTTGAGGAGGGCAAACAGGGGCAGCGTATCGGTCAGCTCAAGTTGGAGCAGGAGTGGGACAGCGTGGTGTTGGTATTGCTGGACGAGAACTTCGAACCCTTTGAAATGTACGAGGCTGAACGTGCCGAACTGACTGAGGCCCATCACGAGAACGAGAGTAAACGTAGTAAACGTGGCGTTATGTCAGTTGCCAAATTCAAGGCCATCAGCCAGCTGGTCTGGACCCGCGAACGCGGTGAAGAGGATGAGGTCTGGGATAACCAGTCCGGCGTCTGATTCACCTCTAATTCTGAATTAATTTAATGCCACTTATTGAAGCAGCTGAAGTATTGGGGCTTGATGGCCCTATGGCCCGTTGTATCGACGGCTTTTTGCCACGTCTGCAGCAGCAGGAGATGGCGCGCGCGGTAGAGGAAGCCATCAAAAATAGTCAGACGCTGATCTGTGAAGCGGGTACCGGAACCGGCAAGACCTTTGCGTATCTGGTGCCAGCACTGCTGTCAGGACAGAAGGTGGTGATATCCACTGGCACCAAAAATCTTCAGGATCAGCTCTATCAGAAGGATCTGCCGCTGGTGCGCAAGGCGCTCCAGGTACCGGTAATCACTGCGCTGCTCAAGGGGCGCAGCAACTACCTCTGTCTCTATCGCCTGCGTATCACCACAGCGGAGGGGCGGCTCGCCTCGCGGGAGATGATCCATCAGTTACAACAGGTGGGGGAGTGGGCGGGGCTGACTGACTCAGGCGACATTACCGAGTTTATGGAGATCGGTGAGGACTCAATGTTGTGGCCGATGGTGACGTCAACCATCGATAACTGCCTCGGCTCCGAGTGTCCTGACTTTGGTGAGTGTCACGTGATGAAGGCGCGGCGCGAGGCGACAAACGCCGATGTGGTGGTGATCAACCACCATCTGCTGCTGGCCGACATGGTGCTGCGCGAGGATGGCTTCGGCGAGCTGCTGCCAACCGCCAACGCCTACATCATCGACGAGGCCCATCAACTGCCCGAGATCGCGGGTAACTTCTTTGGTACTCATCTCAGCAGTCGCCAACTCAGTGAGCTGGCAAAAGATAGTACCAAGGAGTACTACAGTTGCGCGGTGGATAGCCCGGCGCTGTTGAAGGTTGCGGACCGGCTTGAGTATGTGGTGCGTGATCTGCGCCTGGCGCTTGGTGATAGCAGCCAGCGCACGCCGTGGCAAACGTTATGCAAAGAACCTAAAGTGGTCGATCAGCTGGGTAACCTGGCGCAGGTGCTGGATGATCTGCATGAATCACTCAAGGTGCTGGCGTCACGCAGCAAGGGGCTGGAGAACTGCCTTGAACGTTGTGAAGATCTTTGTGTCCACCTGAAGTTGTTTAGTCACGCCGGGGATGATGAAAACGTCTATTGGGTTGACATCTACAGCCGCACCTTTGTGCTCTGCTGCACACCACTCAACGTCGCCGAGCCATTTCAAAAACGGCTGAAGCACCATAAGGCGGCCTGGATATTTACCTCCGCGACGCTGGCGGTGAATGGCCGCTTTGACCACTACACCCGTCAGTTGGGGTTGGAGGCGGCGGCCACTGCGTTGTGGGACAGTCCGTTTGATTATCGCCGTAATGCCCTGCTCTATGTGCCGGAGGCAATGCCAGAGCCTAATAGCTATGGCTATACCGAGGCGGTGATTGAAGCGGCGCTGCCGGTGTTGCAGGCCTCGCGTGGTCGTGCCTTTTTGCTCTTTACCAGCCACCGTGCCTTGAAGCAGGCGGCGGAGTTGTTGGCGGACAAGGTTGAGTTTCCTCTGCTGGTGCAGGGCAGTTATCCACGTAACGAGCTATTGCGCCGTTTCCGTGAGCTGGGCAATGCGATTCTGTTGGGTACTAGCAGCTTTTGGGAAGGGGTCGATGTGCGGGGTGAGGCGCTCTCTTGTGTCATCATCGACAAACTCCCGTTTGCCTCTCCGGATGATCCGGTGATGCAGGCCCGCGCCGATGTGCTGCGTAGTCAGGGCGGCAATCCATTTATGGAACAGCAGGTGCCACAGGCGGTTATCACGCTAAAACAAGGTGTGGGGCGTCTGATTCGTGATGTGAATGATCGTGGTGTGATGATGCTCTGTGATCCCCGTTTGATCAGCAAACCTTACGGCAAGGTTTTTCTCGACAGTCTGCCGCCCATGTATCGCACCCGTAAAGTTGAACGGGTAAAACGCTTTTTTGAGTTGGAACAAACGGATGTCGTTGCCATTCCGCCTGCCTAAATCGTTGTCACAGCCATTTACCTTCTGGTGTCATCAATATCGCTTAAGTCCCCCGCCACTACTGGTCGTTAGCCTAATGCAGTCGGAGTACTTTGTAATTTTTCGGGGCAGCACAGGAGCGCAGCCATGACAAATATAATGGGTATGATTATCGAGGCAGTAGTAGTGGCATTTTGTATGGGAGGCGCATTAGGCGCAGTGGTGGCCATGCATTTTCAGCACAAACGTAACAAGGTCGCGAGCAGTGAGTTTGCCGACCATTCGTTAACGCCGGTCGAAGTAAGGATTAATACTCGCCGTTTTAAATGACCAGGTCTCTGTTGTAGCAGGCTGCTAGTTGTTCAGGCAGCCTGCTGTTCTTCTTTTACTTGCATTGCCCTTTAACGCCTATCCCTTTCCCTCTATCATAGGGACCTCGCCCTAAAGACTGGAAAGCATCATTGAATATTCTTGCCATTGAGACCTCGACCGAGGCCTGCTCCGCAGCGCTACTGATTAATGGTGAAATCGAGGAGCGCTTTGAATTGGCCCCGCGTGGCCATGGTGATCTGATTTTGCAGATGGTCAATGATCTGCTCGTCGATGCCGCACTCAAACCACAACAACTTACCGCCATCGCCTTTGGCCGTGGTCCGGGTGCGTTTACCGGTGTTCGCATCGCTACCAGCGTAGTGCAGGGAATCGCTTTGGGCGCGGATTTGCCGGTAGTGCCGATCTCGACGTTGGCGGCGCTGGCCCAGGGTACCTATCGCCACCATCAACACCGCAAACTCTTGTGTGCGATGGATGCACGTATGGGGGAAATCTACTGGGGCGCGTATGTGATCGAGGCGGGATTGGCAGTGGCGCAGGCAGAGGAGTGTGTTTGTCCGGCCGCAGCAGCACCCGTTGTGAGCGGCAGTGAATGGCAGGGTGTTGGTACAGGCTGGCAGGCCTATGGTGTTGCATTGGTGCAGCGTTATGGTGCACAGGTATCACTGTGTGATGCAGCTGCGTT
The DNA here is from genome assembly GCA_043779675.1 of Tenderia sp. (SeqCode). Taxonomy (GTDB): domain Bacteria; phylum Pseudomonadota; class Gammaproteobacteria; order Tenderiales; family Tenderiaceae; genus JAKFXL01. The sequence continues at coordinate 1,126 of JAYWDX010000135.1, read as the reverse complement.
GCCACATGCCTGGGATGTGGCGGTGCTGGCAGAATATGGCTATCGCAACGGCATGGCAGTGAGTGCCGAACATGCGCTGCCTGTCTATCTGCGCGATAACGTGGTCAGCCGTGGCTGAGATGGTTATAAACGCAGATGAAAAATAACAGCGGCTGCATCAATATCGTTCAACTTTCCGACCCTCATCTGTTTGCGGATGAGCAGGGCAGCATGTATGGACTCAATACACTGCAAAGCCTGCGGGCGGTGGTGGCCGAGGTGGCGCAGCAGTCGTTTGATCTGGGTATTGTCACTGGCGACTTAAGTCAGGATCTGCAACCAGCTGCTTATCAGCAGCTGCGTGAAGAGTTGCAGGGGTTGAAGATGCCGCTGCATCTCATACCCGGCAATCACGATGACTGGTCGCTGATGACGACGGAGTTTCAGCAAGGCAACATCTCCTGTGTCAAACAGGTGGTACTGGGTCAGTGGCAGATTATCCTGCTCAATACCCAGGTGGTAGGCGAGGTAGGTGGAAACCTGAGTGAAGATGAGTTGAGTTGGTTAGAACAGACATTGGCTGACGGTGCTGCACCCAACGCGGTGGTCTGCATCCACCATCATCCGGTTGATATGGGGTGCCGTTGGCTCGATCAAATTGGCCTGCATAACTCTGACAAGCTGTTTGAGGTGTTGGCATCCCATGCCCAGGTGAAGGCGCTGTTGTGGGGCCATGTACATCAGGAATTTGATGAGAGCCGTGCTGGATTGCGACTGCTCTCATGCCCCTCTACCTGCATCCAGTTCAAACCTGGCAGTGATAAATTTGAACTTGATCAGTTAGCGCCGGGGTATCGCTGGTTGCGACTTTATGATGATGGTTCACTCGATACCGGCGTCAGGCGGATCGACAAAACTCCCGGCCAGCTTGACGCCAACCAGAAAGGGTATTGACCCCCCGAAACAGAAAAGGCCCGCTCTCTCAGCGGGCCATTTTGTTTAGCACAGCTACAAACAGTCGCTGGCGGCCATGGATAGCGAAGCGAGGGCCGCTAGTCCCGGATAGGCTACGCCGTCTGCCCTTTCGTAGTTAGGAGCGCTAGCGAGTGACGGAGAAATGCAGGAGCGGCTTTAGTAGCCGTAGAGT
>JAYWDX010000134.1:0-24811 GCA_043779675.1 Tenderia sp. (SeqCode) | reverse complement strand
GCTCCTTCGTGCTACCAAGGTGTATGGACAATTCCTTGGACGGGACTTTAACCCGCTAGCTAAATTGCTGTTACTGCGAACGTCTGACCCCATTGATTTTTCTAGTGGGTGTCTAGAATCTGCCAATCGATTAATTCGATATTGGTAGCACACCGCGTGCCCAAAGCACTACGCGGGACAGGCCCTGGGCAACCCACAAAGCGGGTTACCCTACATTTATTGCACTCTACTTACCATGCTCAACGCCACCGCCTCTGCTACCTCAATACCATCGACCGCAGCAGAGAGAATGCCACCGGCATACCCAGCCCCCTCACCCGCCGGATACAATCCTTTGGTATTGAGACTCTGATAATTATCACGATTACGTTTGATGCGCAGTGGTGACGAGGTGCGTGTCTCTACCCCGGTCAACACTGCATCATGCATAGCAAACCCTTTTATCTGCCGGTCAAAGGCGGGCAACGCTTCGCGGATTGCCTCAATGGCGTAGTCGGGCAACACTGAACTCAGATCAGTCAGATGCACACCTGGTGTATAGGATGGCTGCACACTGCCCAGCGCTGTTGATGGTTTGCCTTTTATAAAGTCACCCACCAACTGCCCGGGTGCTTCGTAATTACTACCACCCAAGACAAAGGCATGTGACTCTAGCTCACGTTGCAGTTCAATACCGGCCAACGGATGATCGCTGGGGAAATCCTCTGGCGTAATGCCCACCACAATACCGCTGTTGGCGTTACGTTCGTTACGTGAATATTGACTCATGCCGTTGGTGACAACACATCCCTCTTCCGAGGTCGCCGCTACCACCGTGCCGCCGGGGCACATACAGAAACTATATACACTACGACCATTCTTGCAGTGGTGCACCAGCTTATAATCCGCCGCACCCAGATCGGGATGACCAGCAAAATTGCCATAACGGCACTGATCGATAAGGGCTTGTGGGTGTTCGATACGAAAACCGATTGAGAAAGCTTTGGCCTCAACATAAACGCCACGCTCATAAAGCATCTGAAAGGTATCGCGGGCGCTGTGGCCAATCGCCAGCACCACATGGTCGGTCTCAATCCGTTCACCACTGGCCAGCACCACACCACGCACCTGGCCATTACCGATGTCGATATCGCTCACACGGCTCTCAAAACGAAACTCACCACCGAGGCTGATGATCTGCTCACGAATCTTCTCCAACATGCCCACCAGACGAAAGGTACCAACATGCGGCTTGCTGATGTGCAGGATCTCTTCCGGCGCACCTGCCTTCACAAACTCACGCAGTACCTTCACTCCCAAGTGACGTGGGTCTTTGATCTGGGTATGCAACTTGCCGTCAGAAAAAGTCCCGGCGCCGCCCTCGCCAAATTGCACATTCGATTCCGCATCAAGCTTGTGGTTGCGCCACAGCCCCCAGGTATCCTTGGTGCGCTGCCGCACCTCCTTGCCGCGCTCCAGGATCAGTGGTTTAAACCCCATCTGCGCCAGAATCAGCCCCGCCATAAAACCGCACGGCCCCGTGCCGATGATCACCGGACGATGCTTCAAATCAGCGGGCGCCTGTGCAACAAATTTGTATTCGGTATCCGGCGTCGGCTTGATGTGGCTGTCATTGCTAAATTGTTGCAACAGCTGCGCCTCATCCAGCACATCCACATCAAGTGAATAGACAAACAAAATCTTACTGCGCTTGCGGGCATCAAAACCGCGCCGGGCAACCGTGAAGCCACGCAACGCCTCAGGCGTAATCTGCAACCGGGCAATAATTGCCTCACGCAGCGCATCCGGCGAATGGTCAAGGGGGAGTCTAATTTCTGTCAGTCGTAACATCGAAGCTTCCGTGATCAATAATAGGGCGGGGAAAGAGGACCATTTTAATCTTTTAAGCAGCACGCCGTCCCTAAACGAGCGTAACAATATCCCGACCGGAGACAACCCCTTTTACGAATTCCACAATGCGCCCAGAATAAAACGTGTAGTGGCCAAATTAACTATGCCACTAGAATATTAACCAGCGCTATTTTTCACCGCGCAAATATGGTGCGAGGTCTGGTGCTAATGTTTTTAATATCTGCACCGGTAGGCCGCTAGTGAAGTGGTAATTTTCTGCCTCGCGGCCGGGCACAAAGGCTATCAATGTGCCGTAGTAGCGATCGCCGATATAAAAAACAAACGTGGCGGAACGGTTCATTACTGTTGATTTTATGAGCTGGCCACCGCTGCCGTACACTTCATAACGATGATCGCCGGTGCCGGTCTTGCCACCCACAACCATGATGTTACCTTTGGCATCACTGAAGGGTTGTTGCAAGCGTCGTGCGGTGCCGTTGTCTACGACATCTTGCAGTGCCTTGCGTACCTCGGCTGCTACGGTTGGATTGAGCACCTGCTCGCCTTGTCGCGGTTGATTTTTAACGCTGGTTTCGTAGGGTGTGTCGGCGGCAAAGCGCATCGTTTCAATACGCACAGTGGGCAGTCGTACGCCGTCGTTGACGAGTATGCCCATCAACTCTGACAGTGCTGCGGGCCGGTCGGCGGAGCTGCCGATGGCGGTGGCATATGAGGGTACCAGGCTGTCAAAGGGGTAGCCAAGCTCTTTCCACTCTTTATGGATTTCAAGAAAGGCTTCCATCTCTAACAGTTGGCGAATACGAATATCCTGGGCATTTTTATGGCGTGTTTTACGCAGCCAGTTGTAGACCTCTTGTCGCTCTTTGGCGCTGGCGGCTAGCAGCTCTGATGATGTTGTGTTGGGGTTACGCACCATGTACGCGGCTGTCCAGAGTTCCAGCGGATGAATTCTGGCGATGTAGCCTTGATCTGGGAGGTTATAACGGTCTATGCCGTAGCGCTGTGAGAGTGCTTTGATTTCATTATCAGTCAATTTATTATCTGGCAGCCGTTCATGAAAGAGCTTGATAAAGGATTCATTATTTGGTTCAGCGACTGTGCGGTTGTAGATCAGCGCCAGTCGCGGTGGTGTCAGGCGGGTGCTTCTCAATAGCAGATCGAGCATCTCCTCTGCCCCTTTGCCTTTGTATTTGCGATAGAAGTGTTGCATGAAGGCGCTGCCTTCTTTATCTGCAAAACGTTCTAGATAGCCGCTGCGACGTTCATCATTTACATCTTCCAGCAGTTTGGCGGAGGAGCCTGGTACTTGCAGCATGTGGTAACGCACCACGTCGCGCATGATGCGAATGAAGGGTAGATTGATGGAGTTGCGGATCGCCTCGCGTACGGTAACGATTTTATCGTTATCCAACTTGTCGAAGTTGGCAAACGCATGTACACCACCGCCTGTGAAAAACTGCTCACCGGGATTGGCGGAGTAAGTGCGCTCCATCGCCGCTGCAAGTATGTCGCTCAGCTCTCGCTTGGGCTGGGTGCGCAGGTAGTCGACTGCCCAGCGGGCTAAAACATTGTTATCTGAAACTGCAACCTTGGCCAGTTCGGCGGGGGTCAGTCCGACATACTCTTGATGTAGTGCGGCAATGATGTTGAGGTAACTGACCAGAGTACGAAGTTTGGCGCTGGAGCCGAGGTCGAGTTTTACCCCTTCGTTGATATCCAGCGGTTGATCAAAGTTGTCGGCCTGAACCCGCACCAGGTTGGCTGTGGGGGTACGTTCCATCAGAGTAAAGCTGTAGATGACTTTGCTGAGATCATTATCTTCATGCAGCAGTCGTTCACCAAAGAGTCCGGCGACGCGGGCCACTTCGGGATCCTGCAATTTTCTGAGTGTATCGCTGACAATCTTTTGCATTGATTGATCAAAGCTGGTGTTGACACTCAGATCAATACGATCCAGCTCATAGAGGCTCCTCAACCCCAACATGCTGGTCAGGCGGGTGCGCGTTACGTTAATCGCTTTGTCGCTGGCATACGGCACGGTACTGCGTTGTGAGAAGGATGGGCCGTAATGCAGTGATACGGCGCTGGCGGCATCACGCAGCGCGGGGCTGATAACATTTTCACGCGCCAGCAATTCAAGATAGACGTTGGCGAGATCATTCAACCGTTCTGGTCCGGCACTACTCAAATAATATGAGGGACGACGCTGCGCCAGAAACAGACTAAGCACCTGTTTGTAGACCATTGCCTGTGCGGCCAGATTGCCGCTGCTCTCTGCATCACTGCGCTGCAGTAGGGCGTTGACCTGTTTTACATCGGCGTCATACCAGACGCGCAGACCATCGCCGATGCCATTGACCTCACCAAAACCACCACGGGCAGCAAGTGGCACGGTGTTGATGTAGCTGAGTGCAATGTTGCGCCGCGAGGTTGAGGTATCTTCACCATCGAGATAAGCACGCAACGTCGCAGAGCCTATCTGCCGCAGCTTTTCTACGGGTGAACTGGTGAGACCATCGGGTGAGTGGCGATATTTTTCGATCTGTGTCGCCAGGGTGCTGCCACCGGCCAGCTTCTCATCCTCGGTCTTAATCATGTTGAGGGCCAAGCCGGTAGTGGCACGTGCCATGCGGTCCCACTCAATGGCGGGATTACGATGTGGGTGGGAGGTATCGAGCAGCTCGCGGTTTTCAATAAAGAGCAGCGTATTAACAATGAGTGGTGCAATCTCCTCGAATGTGGCGTAGGTGTAGCGTGGGTAACGTGAATCATAGAGCGACGCGCCATGACGGTCGTGAATGATCAACCCAGCGCGCGATTTTTCATGGTAGGGCGGGAACAGCCCCCACTCCCAACTACGTTGCAGCCTTTCAGACCAGCGCGCCTGCGTGTCGATCAAAAAATTTCTTTCATTCAGCGCTGTTAAAAAATCGGGCAACGCGGTGTAACCCATGCGCACATCAAAAGGACCGCTGCCAGGGTAGTGAATCTCGTCTTCCGTTGCCTGACCTGGCTCCACCGTATAACGCATCTCTTGCGCCATGCCTGCGATAAAGCGCGCCTGCAGAGTTGAATGTTCCATCTCGTAATAGATTGCGCCCGCGACAATCACCACAATCACCCCACCAAACAGCCACCCACGCCAGCGCCGCCGACGTACGGGGACGGGTATGGCCATAGCAACTAATGTCGGTTCTGCAACCGGTGCAACAGCATCCGTTGGCGGTATTTGCGGTTCAGGTGTGGAGTCTGGGACCGGGTCTGATATGGGTTCTTGCATGGTGCCTAAGGTCATCTATTATGTAATAACAATACCTAATCACGTTTATGACAGCAGCAACTTTGGGGTTGTGCTACTGCCACAACTTAGTAGCGGCTTATTTGTTTAAGGCTTGTGCCTATTCTTGCTCTTGGTGGTAAATTTTTGTTGCATCTTTTTCTTGTAGGCCTGACGCACGGTGAGATTTTCACGGCGTTTGTTGGCAAAGGGGTTGTCGCCGGAACGGAACTCAATGCGCACCGGTGTGCCGTGAAGCTTGAAGACCTTGCGAAAGATATTCATCAGATAACGTTTGTAGGTACCGGGCACCGAGTCGGTTTGATTGCCGTGGATAACGATGATCGGTGGATTTTTACCCCCCTGATGGGCGTAGCGCAATTTGATACGGTGGCCACCAACGATGGGCGGTTGATGCTGGCTGACGGCATCTTCAAGGATGCGGGTGAGTCCCGGCGTGGGAAGGTCGGCCATGGCGGCTTTATACGCAGCGTTCACCGATTTAAATAGCAAACCAACACCAGTACCTTCCAGCGCGGAGATGAAGTGCATCTGGGCGAAGTCGAGAAAGGGCAGACGCCGTTCCAGCTCATCCTTCATTTTGTCGCGGGCTTCCTTCTCCAGGCCGTCCCACTTGTTGATGGCAATGACCATGGCACGCCCTGCCTCCAGCGCAAAACCTGCCAGGGTCGCATCTTGATCGGAGATGCCATCCTGGGCATCAAGCACCATAATGACAACATTGGCCACTTCAATTGCCTGCAGCGCCTTGATGACACTGAACTTCTCCACCGTCTCTTTAACCTTGCCGCGTCGACGCACACCCGCGGTATCGATCAGTGTATATTTCTGCCCATCCTGTTCAAACGGAATGAAGATGCTGTCGCGGGTGGTGCCGGGCATGTCAAAGGCGACCACACGCTCTTCACCCAGCAACCGATTCACCAGCGTTGACTTACCCACATTGGGGCGACCGATGATGGCGACCTTGAGGGTGTCGTCACGCTCGTCCTCTTCTTCACCTTCCGGCTCTGGCATGATCGCCAGCACCATTTCCATCATCAGGTTAATGCCACGCCCGTGAGAGGAGGAGATACCAATCACTTGCCCTAAACCCAGGCGCTGAAAGTCGGCAGTGACGATATTTTCATCCGAACCATCCACCTTGTTGACGATAAGATAGATGGGTTTATTGATGCGACGCAACTGCCGGGCAATCATCTCATCGCCGCCAGTGAGTCCGGTACGGGCATCGACCATAAAGAGCACGGCGTTGGCCTCGCCGATGGCCTGCTGCACCTGCGCCTTCATCAGCTCATCGATCCCCTCCTTTTCACCACTCAGACCGCCAGTATCAACAACGATGTAGGGTTTGTGCCCTACCCGACCAGTGCCATATTTGCGATCGCGGGTCAGCCCGGGGTAGTCAGCCACCAGGGCGTCACGAGTCTTCGTGAGACAGTTGAAGAGCGTGGATTTTCCCACGTTGGGGCGACCGACAAGTGCGATAACAGGTTTCATGATTTAGGGGGCCAGGAGTTATAGAGCCAATTTAGGGAATAAGGGTAAGTGCTTTAAGCTCGCCGTTTTTACTGCGCACATAGAGCACATTGTTGATCACAAGCGGGGCGACACGAATGCCATCACTGTTGACCTGATGACGGGCAATGATGTGGCCATCGTCCAGTGACAACCAGTGCAAATAACCTTCAAAGTCACCGACCACCACTGCATCCTGCACCGGCACGGGGGCGCTGAGATCACGATATTTGAGTTTGTCAGACTTCCACAACGAGGCACCGCTGTTACGGTCGAGTGTCCAGAGCTGATCTTGGTCATCAACAACATAGAGATGATGTTCATCAAGCCCCAAACCGGCGGATGAACCGATGTCGCGACTCCAGACCATACTGCCAGTAAGGCGTGAAAGCGCCATCAGCTTACCCTGATAAGCGACGGCATAGACGGTGTCATCGGCAACCAGCGGTGTGGCATCAATGTCGACCATACGTTCAAGATCGGTACGTCCCTGCGCCACCGCCACGGTGCTCTCCCAGACGACGGAACCATCGTAGAGCGACAGGGCCACGATGCGACCATTGGCCAGCCCCAGCAACACATTATCACCGGCAATCACCGGGATGCTGTCGCCGCGCAGGCTCAGTGTCGGCACGCTACCTTGGTAGTGCCAGAGACGTTGACCGTTCTCGGCATTGAGGGCGTAAACATTGCCATCCACACAACGCACAATCACCTGACTAGCAGTGGCTACCGGCGACGCCAGCACCTCACTGGAGAGTGTGCTACGCCACTGCAACGCACCGTCACTACGGCTCAGCGCCAGCACTTCTGCCTTGGCGCTACCGATAAACAACGATGTTTCATTCAGACCAACACCACCGCTGATGACCAGATCAAAACTCTGCTGCCACTGCTTTTCACCTTTAGCAAGATCAAACGCGTAGACCTTGCCGTTGGCACTGGCGCTATAAAGACGACCATCGGCAATTGCAGGCGCCAAACGATCATAGACCAGATTGAGTCGATCAGACGAGGTGGAACTGCTCCACAGCACCTTCACATCGCGGGCACCACTGATCTGCTCCAGCGCTGCCGGTTCGCGGATCGGCCCGGAGGAGCTACAACCTGCCAGAGTCAGTAGCAGTAGTGGCAGCAGAATAAAACGCATTTAGAGCGCCACCTCTGTCTCACCCAGATCATCCAACTTAATTTTGATAATGCTCTGATCAAGCGCTGGATCAATCGCCGCGATGGCACGCTCATAGGCACTGCGCGCCTCAGCGGTATTGCCAAGCGCGGCGTGAATATCACCCTTAAGCTCATCGTAGGCGCTGGAGAATCCCGCCACATCAACACCTTGTACCAACGTCAACGCCTGCTTGGCCTCCCCCTCGTCCAACATCAGTCGTGCCAGACGCAGACGTGCAACATGCTGGAAGTGCGGCTGCCCCGATTGATCGATCGCTGATTGCAGGTGGGTGCGGGCAGCGCTTATGTCACCTTCTTCCACATTCACCTTAGCCACGGCCAGGGCCGCCAACACCGCATAAGGTGTTTTATTGTATTTATTGATGATAGTGGCGCCACGATCTTTTACACCTTGGTAGTTGTGTTTCTCCAGCTCCGCCAGCAGTACGTCATACTCCATCGATGCCGACTCACGCGCCGCATGAACACTAGCCTGCCACTGCTGCCAGCCAATCAGCGAGGCGACACCCAACACTATGCCGATGACAATGGCCTTGCCATACTGTTGCCACCACGTTTTAAAGGCATTAAATTGATCACGTTCTGAATCGTAGGCTTCCACGCTTAGCTCCCATTCTGTTATCAAAAATATTGCATGTCATCGCAACATTAAATTATAGGATGCGCCGCGCGCACCATCGTCTATCAACTGCAATGTCGGGTGCGCGGTGCACACCCGACTCCCTTTAGGGAAAGGGAAAATATTGACCTAGGCCAGCGCCAACGCTAATTTTAGATATGTAGCCAGCTCATTCTGCTGCACACTCTGCTGGGGAGCTTGCTCACGCAGACTCTTTACACCCACTACACCCTGCTGCAACTCATCCTCACCCAGCACCAACGCCAAGGTTGCGCCACTTTTATCAGCCTTTTTGAACTGGGCCTTGAAGTTACCGCCGCCACAATTGCTACGCAGACGCAGACCCGGCAACGCATCACGCAACTGCTCCGCCAGTGGCAAGCCAATACGTGTCGCCTCATCACCCAGCATCAGCAGATAGACGTGTGGCAGATTATCCACTTTGATGCTGGTGGTCTCCAGCAGCGCTACCAAGCGTTCGATGCCCATGGCAAAACCGAGTGCCGGCGTGCTGTGGCCGCCAAGCTGTTCTACCAGGCCATCAAAACGGCCGCCCGCACAGACAGTGCCTTGGGCGCCGAGCTGATCCGTCACCCACTCAAAGACGGTGCGACTATAGTAGTCTAGCCCGCGCACCAGGCGTGGATTGATCACATATTTAATACCCGCATCGTCGAGATAGCCGCAGAGCTGTTCAAAGTGCTGGCGCGACTCCTCATCAAGGGCATCGATCAGCTTGGGTGCATTTTCGTTTAACATCTGCAGCGCCGGGTTTTTGCTATCGAGAATACGCAGCGGATTGCTCAGTAAACGGCGCTGGCTATCCTCATCAAGCTGATCGCTGTGTGCACTCATGTACTCCACCAACGTATCGCGATAACCCACTCGCGCCTCAGTAGAACCCAAGGTGTTGATCTGCAACTCCAGATCAGTCAACCCGAGTTCGCGCCACAGCCGCGCCGTCATCATAATCATCTCTGCATCAACATCAGGACCACTCAAGCCAAAACACTCCACCCCAATCTGTTGGAACTGACGGTAGCGTCCCTTCTGGGGACGTTCGTGGCGGAACATTGGACCTTTGTACCAGAGGCGTTGAATCTGGTTGTAGAGCAGACCATTTTCAATGCCCGCGCGCACACAGCCAGCAGTGCCTTCAGGACGTAGTGTCAGACTGTCACCGTTGCGATCTTCGAAGGTATACATCTCCTTCTCAACAATATCGGTCACCTCGCCGATGGTGCGTTTAAAAAGATCAGTGCTTTCGACAATCGGCATACGAATCTCTTCAAAGCTATAGGCCTCAAAGATACGCTGCGCCGTCTGCTCCAGCAGCTGCCAGTAGGGCGTCTGCTGTGGCAGGATGTCGTTCATGCCGCGCACGGCCTGGATGCTTTTAGACATAAGTTTCTGTTCTATTTCCCAGCAGAGGGGCAGCTCACACACTCAGCGCCACTGCTCTCCTGTTTGATCTTGATGCGCTGACGAATAACACGTTCAAGTTCATCCACCATGCCTTCGTTGCCAATTTTATGGTCAGGCTTACCGTCAATGTAAAGTAGGTTTGGTTCGCCACCGGCAAGACCAACATCCACTTCACGCGCCTCGCCGGGGCCATTAACCACACAACCAATCACGGCGACATTGAGCGGCTCGGTCACATCTTCCAAGCGCTGCTCCAGTTCATTGACAACAGCGATAACATTAAAGCGCTGCCGTGAACATGAAGGACAGGCGATCAGATTGATTCCCCTGCTGCGCAGATGCAGGCTCTTGAGGATATCAAAACCGACCTTGATCTCCTCCACAGGGTCCGCTGCCAAAGAGATACGAATCGTGTCACCGATGCCATCAGCTAGCAACATGCCCAGACCAATCGACGACTTCACTGTGCCGGAGCGCAGACCACCCGCCTCAGTAATACCAAGGTGCAGTGGCTGTTCAATCTGACTTGCCAGCAGGCGATAGGCGGCAACCGTCATGAAGATCTCGGAGGCCTTGAGGCTGACCTTAAACTCCTGAAAGTCGAGTTTGTCGAGTATGTCGATATGACGCAGCGCCGACTCCACCAGCGCAGCCGGTGTTGGTTCGCCATATTTTTTCTGTAGATCCTTCTCCAATGAACCGGCATTAACACCGATGCGGATCGGAATATTGTAATGGCGCGCGGCACTCACCACGGCACGCACACGCTCATCACTACCGATATTGCCAGGGTTGATGCGCAGGCAATCAACACCGAGTTCGGCGACACGCAACGCAATTTTATAGTCAAAGTGAATATCCGCCACCAGTGGCACATTGACCAACTTTTTAATTTTGCCAAAGGCCTCGGCGGCCTCCATGCTGGGTACCGAGACACGTACGATATCGGCACCCACGGCTTCGAGCGCCTTGATCTGCGCCACGGTGGCGGCAACATCGCAGGTTTCGGTATTGGTCATGCTCTGCACCGAGATCGGCGCATCACCACCGACAGGCACATTGCCCACCATTATCTGGCGCGATTTGCGACGGACGATTAGGCTTTTATGTTCCATAAAAACGTCTCCGGTTATTCAGCAGTGCCCAAAGCAAAGCGGGCGACACCCATACTGTTATGAACACGCTGGTCATAGAGGCCACCGTTGTATTCAATGGTAACGGCGGCCGAATTGCCCAACAATACATTGAAGGGCGGCTGTCCCGTCACCGTCCGCGAACTATCGGCCTTGGCCAGATCCACAAACAGGCGTGCGCCAGTGGCATCGGCAATATCTACCCACGACTCCTGACTAAATTTGAGAACGATGGTGGCCTGTGTTGCTGTAGGCGTAGATGTTGCTGTGGCAGCTACAGACGCCGCTACGACAGCAGTTGATCCTGTCTGCTGTATCGGCTCCGCCAGTACTTGTGGCTGTGATTGTAGTTGTGGCAATGTCAACTCAACCCCGCCGCCACTGGCACTGTTACCACTATCAGACCCATCGACCGGGGTAACTGGGGCACCTTGTGCCTGTTCAGAAACGACCTCTTCCTCAGACGATTTTTTAAAGGAGAGCAACTGCGTCCACCACCAGACCGCCACCGAAATCACTACCACCGCCACGATGATCCAAGTGGTGGAGCGTGGCGCAGCATCCTTAGATGTCGACTCATGCAGGCGATTGACCTTTGTCAGGCCCGGCGCATCCGCACCACATACCTGGCTATAGGCATCAAGAATAGGACCGGCATCCACATCCAGCATACGAGCATAGTGGCGCAGATAGCCTTTTACAAAGGGGGCATTTGGCAGCTGCTCCAGATCCTCAGCCTCTATCTGTTGTATCATTTTTATCTCTAACCGCAGTTCAGCCGCCACAGCACCCACAGAGATATTATTTGTCTCACGAATCTCTGCCAGCCGCTTACCCCAGTGGGCACTCTGTGCTGGTAGTTCGATTTCCCTGTCTAGTTCGTCCACCGGCCTGTTCATCCTTTTTACCTATAACTACTCTATAATTACTCAGTTGCCGCATCAGGAAAATGGCTCTTTAACGCCTGCCGGTAATCTTGCAGCGCCGCTTCATTTCCCAGTGCTGCCTCAATCTTAATCGCCAATTTCAGACCCAGCTCCGACGGTTCAGCACCTTCCTGATAACGCTGCACAAAGGCCCGCGCCTTCAAATACTCTTTTTTGTCGTAATTCAGCTGAGCCAGCTGATACAACGATTTTTGTAACTTGGGATTGATATCCAACGCCTTGCGGAAATAGGTTTCAGCCTGCCGTGGGTCATTCATGCGCTGTGCGCAGAGGGCTAGATTTTCATAGGCCAACTCTGGGGTTTGATAACGCGGTAGGTTGGCGGCACGCAAAAAATATTTTTCGGCATCGGCAAAACGTGATTGCTCACACAGAAACGCGCCGTAGTTATTCAGCAACATCGGGTTTTTGGGATCAAGATCGGCGGCCTTGTCGAAATAACGGCTGGCCTGTTTGGTCTCACCCAGCTGTTTGTAAACCTCAGCGATATAGTGATTGGAATCCGCATCGCTACTGTTCAGCTCCAGCGCCCGCTTCAGTTTGACCAGCGCCTGATCAAATTTACCCTGCCGCAGATAACCCAGACCAAGGTCACTATAAATACGCACCGCCTCAGCAGTCTCGGTCGGCCCCTTGGGGCCACCGCTCTGGGCACAGCCCTGTAACAGCAGCGCAACTGTTATGGCTACCATCAGCGTAAGTCGCATCATCCGCCCTGCCCCTGAGCCACATCATCCGCTTTTGGTAAGTTGCGTTTGGTGCGATCCATCACCTTGCCAACCAGCTGGCCACAGGCGGCATCAATGTCATCACCACGGGTGCGGCGGGTAACTGTAGTCAATCCACCGTCAGTCAATATCTCCCAGAAGCGTCTAATCGCCTCCGCTGAGGAGCGGCGATACTGCGACTGCGGAAACGGATTAAATGGAATCAAATTGATCTTGGACGGCACCCCTTTAAGGAGTTTGATCAGCTGCCGGGCATGTTCAGGCTTATCGTTGATACCGTCGAGCATCACGTATTCAAAGGTGACTTTCCGTTTATTGCCTGCCTCGATATAGTGCATACACGCCGCCATCAACTCTTTGAGCGGGTATTTACGATTCAGCGGTACCAGTTCGTCACGCAACTCGTCGTTGGGGGCATGTAGTGATACCGCCAAACTGACACCACTCTCTGCGGCCAACCGCTCCATGGCGGGAACCACGCCGGCAGTACTCAAGGTGACCCGTCGTTTCGACAGGCCATAACAGTCATCGTCGGTCATGATATTCATGGCGGCGACGACACTATCAAAATTCAGGAGTGGCTCACCCATGCCCATCATCACCACATTGGTGATGATCCGTTCCTCACGGTGGCTGGCACCATAATATTGATAAGCTGCGCGCAACTGACCAATGATTTCAGCAGTGGTGAGATTGCGGTTAAATCCCTGTTTGCCCGTTGAACAGAAAGAGCAGTCAAGGGCACAACCGACCTGCGACGAAACACACAGCGTTCCACGATCCCCTTCTGGGATCAAAACGGTCTCGATGCAGTTACCACTGTCGAGCCGCAATACCCACTTATGAGTACCATCACTAGAGGCTTGGTCCAGCACCACCTCCGGGGCGCGCAGCTCTGCCACCTCCTTGAGACGATCGCGCAACCCCTTACCGATGTTGTTCATCTCATCGAAGTCATTGATTCCGAACTGATGAATCCACTTCATTACCTGTGAAGCACGAAAGGCCTTCTCCCCCATGTCGGTGAAGAAGGCCTCCAGACCCTTGCGATCTAGGCCAAGTAGATTGACCTTGGTATCACTCAAGTTTGCACACCTCTTAACGTGAGCAGATTTCGGTGGCGCTAAAAAAGTAGGCGATTTCGATAGCAGCGTTTTCAGCGCTATCTGAACCGTGTACTGCATTGGCGTCGATGGAATCAGCAAAATCGGCACGGATGGTACCGGCTTCAGCTTCTTTCGGGTTGGTAGCACCCATCAGCTGACGATTCATGGCAACAGCGCCTTCACCTTCAAGGACCTGGATCATCACCGGACCAGAGATCATGAAGCTAACCAGATCGTTAAAGAAAGGACGAGCCTTGTGTACAGCATAGAAGCCTTCGGCTTCGGCGCGACTCAGCTGCGCCATCTTGGCAGCCACAATTTTCAGGCCCGCTTTTTCAAAGCGACTGTAAATTTTACCAATTACGTTCTTGGCAACCGCATCAGGTTTGATAATAGACAATGTACGTTCAATAGCCATGGAAGAGTCTCCTGTTTCTGACTTACAAATAGCAACAGGCCCGCGCTTGACGCAGGCCTATACTTACCTAAAAACTTGGCGCATTTTACCCGTTCCGGACGCCGTCCGCCACCGCTAACGGAGGCGGATTACTCGCGCTCCTCAATCCAGGTCATCTGAATCGCCTCCAGGATCTTCTCGCCACAGTGTTCCGGCAGGTCGTCAAACTCATCCAGCGCCAATACCCACTGCATCAGATCGGTAAAACGCACCCCTCTGGGGTCGATCTCCGGATGGGCCTCATCCAGGGCAATGGCCACGTCCAGTGAATCGGTCCATTTTAGATTCATCGTCAACTCCCAATTCTTAGGTTATTAATGACCTTCAGACACCATATTGATGGTGTATTTGGGTATCTCTACCACCAGATCCTCATCGCCAACCATCGCTTGACAGCCAAGCCGTGACTCAGGCTCAAGCCCCCAGGCCTTGTCGAGCAGGTCATCCTCAACCTCATCGGCCTCGTTGAGCGATGCAAAACCCTCACGCACAATCACATGGCAGGTGGTGCAGGCACAGGACTTGTCGCAGGCGTGCTCCAGCTCAATGCCATTCTCAAGCGCGGCATCAAGGATGGTGGTGCCTGGTGCAACTTCAACCACCTGACCGCTGGGACAGAGTTCGGCGTGGGGTAAAAAGACAATTTTGGTCATCATCACTATTCCGTTTTTAAACTATTCATGGCATAGGCAACGCGCCCACACAGGGTAACTACCCAGCGCAAATGTTACAAATACCTAACCACATCACTACTCAACATCACCGCACCGGCATCACAACGCCTGTTGTCAGACCTTAAAGTCATCGAGCCGGTGTCCCTTGAGCACTTTTTTAACACTGGCGTCCATACGCCGCGCGGCGTAATCGGCCGTGGCTCGATCAAGGAGCTCGATGGCACGTTTGATCGGCTGGATCTCACTGCCATCACGGACCTGCCGCAACACATTGACAGCCGCATTGATACTGGCGCGCTCTGCCGCGGACAGCAGTGCCTCACCATCAATTGCCAGCGCGGCCGCCAGCGACTCCAACACGCGGTTAGCATCGACCTGCTGTTCACGTAGGGCGCGGGCCGTCATATCCTCTTTGGCATGAGTGAACGAGTCACGCAGCATCTGCTCTATCTCACTCTCCTGCAAACCATACGAGGGCTTCACCTCGATACTACTGCGCACGCCACTGACAGTCTCTTCAGCACTGACATTGAGCAGGCCATCGGCATCGACCTGAAAGGTCACCAGGATGCGGGCCGCGCCTGCCACCATCGGTGGAATGCCACGCAGCTCAAAGCGGGCCAGTGAACGGCAGTCGCTCACCATTTCACGCTCGCCCTGCACGACATGGATGCTCATCGCCGTCTGGCCATCTTTAAAGGTGGTGAACTCCTGGGCGCGCGCCGTCGGGATGGTGGTATTACGCGGCACCACCTTTTCCACCAGCCCGCCCATAGTTTCAAGACCCAGGGAGAGCGGAATCACATCGAGCAGCAGCATCTCATTTTCGGGTTTATTGCCTGCAAGGATATCGGCCTGAATGGCCGCACCGATGGCAACCACCTTGTCAGGATCAATATCGACCAGCGGCTGACGCTGGAAAAACTGGCCCACCTGTTCACGCACCATTGGCACACGGGTAGACCCTCCCACCATCACCACATCAGCGATCTCCCCCAGCGCCACGCCGGAATCACGCAGGGCGCGGCGGCAGGGCAGCAGGGTTTTTTTAATGAGCGGCAAAATCAACTCATTAAAGGTGGCGCGATCAATCCCTCCTTGCCAAACCGAGCCGTCAACACGCGCCACTTCGACAGCAACTATCTGTTTGTCACTGAGCTGCTCTTTGATAACACGGGCCTGATGCAACAGGGTACGCAGCTGTTTGTGACCAAGATCATCGGCGATGTCCGCCTGACTCATCAGCCACTGGGCCAGGAGGTGATCAAAATCATCACCACCAAGGGCTGAGTCACCGGCAGTCGCCAGGACCTCAAAGACACCACGGGTAAAACGCAGGATCGAAATATCAAAGGTACCGCCACCCAAGTCATAAACCACATGAACCCCCTCCGAACCACGATCAAGGCCGTAGGCAACCGCAGCAGCCGTTGGTTCATTGAGCAGCCGCAACACATTTATCCCGGCGAGACGGGCGGAATCTTTGGTGGCCTGGCGCTGGGCGTCGTCAAAATAGGCAGGCACAGTGATCACCGCACCGCTAAGCTCGCCTGCCAGACTCGCCTCTGCACGCAAACGCAACTGCTTTAAAATTTCAGCCGAAACCTCTACAGCACTGACGTCTCCCGCGACCGTGCGAATACGTGGCACGGCGGAATCGGTAGTCACAAACTCATAAGGGAGGCGCTGCTCCTGCCGGTTTAAATCGGCCAGACCGCGCCCCATAAAACGTTTGACGGAGATAATCGTATTTTCGGGATCATGCGGTGCGGCAGCGCGGGCTGACGCGCCCACCTCAATGCCACCATTGGCATGGTAACGCACCACCGATGGCACCATAGACTCACCGTCGAGATCAGGCAGCGTCACCGCCACACCACTGCGCACCGTTGCCACTAGGGAATTGGTGGTGCCCAGATCAATACCCACCGCCAGACGGTGCTGGTGCGGTGCTGTGGACTCTCCGGGTTCACTAATCTGTAGTAATGCCATAATTGTTTGTCATCTCTGTCTTGGGGTAGATCCAAAATAGTATGTAGATATATCGCAGATGCAGAGTTACAAACAAGGTTGATCTGATAGCAAATCCATACAAGCATAAAAGGGGGTAAAAAAAACGTCCCTTCACACCCCGCGTTGCAATATCTCACTGCTGAAACAGGCCGCTACATCAGCTCCTCTTCCAGCGCCTCCCCTTCTTCTTGCAGGCGGCGAATGAACTGCATACGCTGCACTATGTTTTTTGCCTTTAATAGATCCACGACTTCAGACGTCGCAAACAGACCGCTCAACACCTCGATATATTCTCGTTTTCTAACATCGAGCTGTGCCATAAAATCATGCAGCACCGAGGCAGGGTCACTTTCATGGCGAATATCAGCTAGCCGTTCACGCAGTTCCATCTGCTCTTCTAAAAACTCCAGGTCGCTGATAGTACTGCTCTCGTCGTTGTACTCCAGCCCCTGCAACGTCAACAGGTAGCGGGCCCGCGCTAGGGGATCACGCAGCGTGTCATAAGCCCTATTGATTTGGGCCGCCTGCTGCAACGAGAGACGCCGCTCCTGAACCGAAGCGCTGGCAAAACGGTCGGGATGAAACACCTTTTGCAGATCACGATAACGCTCTGTCAAAGAGCTGCCATCAAGATCAAAATTGGCCGGCAGGCCAAACAACTCAAAGTAGTTTTTATGGAAGTCCACAGCGACAGGCTAAACAGTAAAACTTTCGCCACAGCCGCAGGCATCTTTGACATTGGGATTATTGAATTTAAACCCCTCATTCAGCCCTTCTTTGACAAAATCAAGTTCAGTACCATCAAGATAGAGCATGCTTTTGGGATCGATAACCACTTTAACGCCGTGCTCCTCAAACACCTGGTCTTCAGGCGCGATGACATCCACAAACTCCAATACATAGGCCATGCCGGAGCAACCACTGGTGCGGACTCCCAATCGCAACCCTTCACCCTTACCACGCTTGGCAAAGAAGTTGCTGATATGTGTTGCCGCCCGTTTTGTCAGAGTCACCGCCATGGCAATATCCTATTTACGCTGTTTTTTCTGATAGTCTTCGATGGCCGCCTTAATTGCGTCCTCCGCCAGTACTGAGCAATGAATCTTCACAGGGGGCAACGCCAGCTCTTCAGCAATCTGGACATTTTTAATCTGCGATGCCTCGGCCAGGGTTTTACCCTTGACCCACTCCGTCAGCAGCGAGCTGGAGGCAATCGCTGAACCGCAGCCATAAGTCTTAAAACGGGCATCTTCGATCACGCCGTGTTCATTGACTTTGATCTGCAGCTTCATCACATCACCACATGCAGGCGCACCCACCATGCCGGTACCCACAGCTGTGTCCGTCTTTTCAAACGAACCAACATTGCGTGGATTCTCATAGTGGTCCATTAATTTATCACTGTAGGCCATGTTTTTTTCCTCTCAGACTATTCGGAAGAGCGCTTAATGAGCGGCCCATTGCACGCTATTAAGGTCTACACCGTCTTGGTACATCTCCCATAACGGCGACATTTCGCGAAGCTTGGCGACCTTCTCTTTCATCAATTGAATGGTGTAATCAACATCCTCAGCAGTAGTAAAACGGCCAATGCTGAAACGGATCGAACTGTGAGCCAGCTCATCATTACGGCCAATGGCACGCAGTACATACGAGGGCTCGAGGCTTGCCGAAGTACACGCAGAACCAGACGATACCGCAATATCCTTCACTGCCATGATCAACGACTCACCTTCAACAAAATTGAAGCTGACATTAAGGTTGCCCGCCACGCCATGCTGCGGCTCTCCATTAAGATAGACCTCTTCCATGCCATTTAGTCCGCTCCAGAGGCGATCGCGAAGAGTGCGGATGCGTTTGTTTTCCAGCTCCATCTCCTCCCTAGCAATACGGAATGCCTCTCCCATACCAACAATTTGGTGCACTGGCAAAGTACCGGAGCGCATACCACGCTCATGACCACCACCATGCATCTGGGCCTCAATACGGATGCGCGGTTTGCGCCTCACGTAAAGCGCACCGATCCCTTTAGGGCCGTAGATTTTGTGAGCAGAGAAGGACATCAGATCAACCTTGAGTTTATCGAGGTCAATGGCAACCTTGCCGGCGCTCTGAGCAGCATCAACATGAAAAACGATGCCACGGGCACGAGTCATCTCACCAATCGCAGCGATATCCTGAATCACGCCAATTTCGTTATTTACATGCATGATAGAGACAAGAATGGTGTCCTCACGCATTGCAGCTTCAAGCTTGGCGAGATCCATCATGCCGCTAGGCTCGGGGTCGAGATAGGTAACTTCAAACCCTTCGCGCTCAAGCTGACGGCAACTATCAAGCACCGCCTTATGCTCGGTCTTACTGGTAATGATGTGTTTGCCTTTACGCTGATAAAAATGCGCCGCACCCTTGATCGCCAGGTTGTCAGATTCGGTAGCACCAGAGGTCCAGACGATCTCTTTGGGGTCGGCATTAATCAACGCCGCCACCTGCTGGCGCGCCTCAGCGACAGCCTCATCTGCCTTCCAGCCAAAGACATGCGAACGCGAGGCGGGGTTGCCGAAGTTACCGTCCATCGTCAGGCTTGCCATCATCTTCTCGGCAACCCGTGGATCCACTGGCGTAGTCGCCGAATAATCTAAATAGATGGGCCGTCTCATTTTTTATCTCCACAACACCTGTTGTTCATTGCTTTATACCCATGCCAGCAACGATGCTGACTGCAGAGCCTCTACCTGTTGTTTTAGCGCAGCCACCAAGTCTGTGACATCAGACTCACTGTTATCACGTCCAAAACTTACCCGGATTGAACAGCGAGCAATCGACTCTTCGACACCCATCGCCAACAGCACGTGGCTTGGGCCGACTTTTTGGCTATCACACGCTGAACCACTAGAGACCTCAATGCCAACCCTATCGAGCCCCATCAACAGTGTCTCGCCATCAATGCCTGGAATTGCCAGAAACACTGTATTGGGAAGGCGCGCTGCCTGTTGGGCAAAGATAACCACACCAACCATCAACGCCAGCTGCCGCTCCAAGCTTTGACGCAGACCACTCAGGTGCGCTTGACGAACCAAAAGTTCATCACCAGCAATCTCCGCCGCCTTGCCAAAACCAACAATGGCCGCCACATTCTCAGTACCACTGCGATAACCACGCTCCTGACCGCCACCGACCATCTGCGGCATCAATTCAATGCGATTGTCACAGATCAGCGCACCCACTCCTTTCGGGCCATACAGCTTGTGAGCCGAGAGGGTCATCAACTGTACCCCCAAGGACTTAAAATCCAGCACCATTTTTCCGGCCGCCTGGACGGCGTCAGTGTGAAAAATGACTCCATGAGCGCGCGCCTGCGCAACCAATTTTTCGACATCCTGAAGAACCCCGGTCTCATTGTTGGCAATCATTACCGAGACCAATTGTGGTCGCGATGACAAGGCCATCGCCATTGCCGTCTCGGTCACCCGCCCCTTAACATCGACCTCGATTAAATCTAACTCGACGCCACGCCGCGCAACCGCCCGAGCACTTTCCAATACTGAGGCATGCTCTATCGCACTTACAGCCAAACGCCGCAGATCAGGGACGGCGCCTCTAACGGCCAAATTATTGGCCTCACTACCGCCACTGGTAAAAATGACCTGCGAAGCATGGGCATTAATCAGGTGGGCAACCTGCTCACGCGCAGTCTCTATAGCCTGACGCGCATATCTGCCACGACGATAGAGTCCAGAGGGGTTGCCATAATGCTCCTGCAGATAAGGCAACATCGCCTCAATCACACGCCTATCAACCGGCGTGGTGGCATTATGATCGAGGTATACGCTCATAGGCCCACCTGCAAAAAACGACCACAAAAAAAACTAACTAGAGACAGCAAAATCCCTTTCAGTCTCAGCGACCTTGTATTTAACACTCTGCATCCTGCTATCTTGACGCGCTGTTACCTCACGTACGAAGCGGCGCTCCACCAACTGTTGCAGATTGATGCCGGCCAAAAACTCGTGGATCTGATTGCTGAGATCGCACCACAAATCGTGAGTCAAACAAGGCTCACCATCTTGGCAATCACCCTGGCCACCGCAACGTGTCACATTAACGTTTTCATCGATCGCATTGATCACGTGAACCACCGCAATCTCACTTGCGGGACGCGCCAAACGGTAACCACCACCTGGACCACGTGCACTATCGACCAGCCCTTGACGGCGCAGTCGAGAAAAGAGCTGCTCTAGATAAGACAATGAAATGCCTTGGCGCTGGGATATTTCAGCCAACGGTACTGGAGCATCAGTGGCGTGTATCGCCAAATCCAGCATCGCCGTGACTGCGTAACGACCCTTGGTTGTAAGTCTCATGGTAAGTCCTCTTGACGTTCATATGGAGCCTCTAAATCACTCCGTATATATTACCTCAATACATATATGGACAATACTGTATCCAACTAAAACAGTCAAGTATTTCCCCGACTAAAACACTCGGGTATTGCTATTCCTGTTTTAGTTGAGCATTCTCCCCCGATTCAACACCTTGTTCATCGCCCTCGCTGATCTCACAAGGACTCATCACCGGTAGCGGGGCGCCACCCACCTCCCCGCCGAGCTGCTCGATCACCCGACACATTTCAGCCATTTTCGAATCCATAGCGTGGATATGATCCAACATACAGTTAATAGCATGAACAACCGGGTCAGTTGTCTCTTGAGACATGCCATAGGCATCGAAACCGATCATTTTGGCGACAGCCTGGCGCTGAACATCCTTTTCATTCTCTGGTTTATTGACGATGCGGCCTGGCACCCCAACCACGGTATGACCCGGGGCGACATCTTTTACCACCACAGCATTGGAACCTACCCGCGCGCCCTCGCCAAGCGTGATTGGCCCCAGCACCTTGGCGCCCGCGCCCACCACTACATTATTCATAAGCGTAGGGTGACGTTTACCCTTATTCCAAGAAGTACCACCCAGGGTCACGCCATGGTAGAGGGTACAATCATCACCAATCTCAGCCGTCTCGCCAATCACCACCCCCATGCCGTGATCGATAAAAAAACGCCTCCCGATAGTGGCAGCGGGATGGATCTCGATTCCAGTCAACCAACGGCTCAAAGTGGAATTCATACGGGCCAACCATTTGAAGCCCATATTCCAGAGCGCATGACTGACCCTATGACCGATTACGGCATGCACCCCCGGATAGGTGGTCAACACTTCGAAAACGTTACGCGCCGCAGGATCACGATCAAATACACACCGGACATCTTCACGGATGCGTTGAAACATATGCCGCCCCCATCCTTGAAAATAGTCTCCGACTAAAAAACTCATCTTAGCGCCATATCCGGCATAAAATCAATCAACTATGACTCTCTGGACCTAGTCAGTTTTCGCCCTTGGGCAGCGGAAAGTATGCCGCGAAGAATATTCACTTCGGTCTGATCCGGGCGCGCCCGATTGAAAAAGCGACGCAGCCGCCGCATCAGTTTGCGCGGCTGACTACTATCGAGAAACTCCAACTCTACCAACGTCTGCTCCAGATGCTGGAAGAAGGACTCCATCTCGTCAGCCGTTGCCAGTTCACGTGGCGTTTCCTCAGCAGAGGATTTTACCAGTGGTGCCGCCATCATCAACTCATAGGCCAGCACTTGAACGGCCGCGCCCAGATTAAGTGATGAATAATTGGGATTGCTGGGGATATGTACCAGATAGTGACAACGTTCCAACTCTTCGTTAGTCAATCCCGAGTCTTCGCGGCCAAAGACCAGAGCCACATCACCGACCACACTCTCCTCAACCAAACGGGCGGCACACTCGCGCGGTGCCATCACCGGCCAGGCAATACTACGACTACGGGCGCTAGTACCCGCTACAAAGTGGCAGCCAGCCAGGGCCTCCTCCAGCGTGGAACAGACCACCGCTTGCGCCAACAGATCATCTGCACCGGAGGATCGTGAAGTCGCCTCAGCGCTGGGAAAATCATTAGGTTCAACAAGATAGAGGCGCTCTAGGCACATGTTTTTCATCGCCCGGGCCACGGCCCCGATATTGCCGGGATGGCTGGTATTAACCAGTACAATTCTGATGTTTGTTTTCATGGGCACCATTCTAGCCGATTCCTGGCGGCACCCATAAAAAAGGTTAAGCCCCTCACATTAAAGACTGTTCTCTGGTATTCTTAGCGCCCTATTTTTTTAGATGATTGAAGCCCTCTGCATGCATCCGATAGTCAACATTGCCATCCGCGCCGCCCGTCAAGCCGGCACGGTCATTACCCGCGCCAGCAACCGCATGGACAGCCTCAACATCCAGACCAAGTCGCCAAACGACTTTGTCAGTGAGGTCGACAGGCAGGCTGAAGATGAGATCATTCAGATCATCCGCAAGGCCTTTCCCGACCACGGCATTCTGGCGGAAGAGAGCGGCGAGCACTCTGCCGGTGACGAGTTTCAGTGGATTATCGACCCCCTCGATGGCACCACCAATTTTCTACACCAATTCCCACAGTATTCGGTATCCATCGCCGTCAAGCAGCGTGGCCGGCTAGAGCACGCTGTTGTTTTCGACCCGCTCAAAGATGAGATCTTCAGCGCCAGCCGTGGCACCGGCGCCCAGCTCAACGGCCGCCGCCTGCGTGTCAGCAAAGCCAACGGGCTCGAAGGGGCGTTGCTCGGGACCGGCTTCCCGTTCAAAGATCAACGCTATCTTGACGTCTATTTGCAGATGCTTAAGGCAATGATAATTCCTACCGCCGGCATCCGCCGCGCCGGTTCTGCCGCACTTGATCTGGCCTACGTCGCCTCGGGCCGCCTCGACGGTTTTTGGGAGTTGGACCTAAAACCCTGGGACATGGCCGCTGGCATCCTGCTAATCCAAGAGGCGGGTGGACTGGTCTCCGATATCAACGGTGGTCACGAAATCTTCGAGACCGGTCATATCATTGCCGCCAACCCCAAGGTCTTCAAGGCGATGGTGCAGACACTGCACCCCTACGCCACAGAGATTCAGGGCCGGTAAGGCACTACCCAGCCCCACCACCTGCTGCAGGATATATCTCTGCGGCAGGTCCATTACCCCCTATGCTGCCCCGACATTTCAGAGCTTTTTACCCCAAAATCGGTTCAAGTTCATCCTCGCAAACGCCGATAAGAGTGGTAGAGAGTCATTGAGGTTTTATGTCCATGAAGCTGCATCAGAGAAGCATCTCCGGCACCACAGAACAAGAGTCGCTTATGAGAGAGATACTCGAAGAGTTGGAAGAGGTAGCTACCATGCTCAGTTATGACCCATGGCCTGGCGACTTTGAGATTGTCTCCATCTCACGCAATGAGTGGAAAGAGGTTGATGTACGCGAAAAAACCGTCATCAAGTCTGCCACAGCGCCATCCAGAAGCAGTGCTACGGTCGTCTCATACCAAGACTACAAAAGGCTGCGCCTCAGGCTTTCAGCGTAAATTAAAACCATCCCGGGTCGCCCCACTTTACATTTCCCCCTGGTTCGTAGAGCCCCAACAACACCCCGGTCGAATAGCTGCGGCACCAACCCTCTAGCTAGTATCACGCCCTATTAATTACGAAACATAATGTCGAGCCATTTTCAGATCTGGGTCTTGCCAAGAACGTCCACTCGATACATCGCCGCTCATCGTTTCGGCGTCGTTGCCATGCGTCGACTTCACGGGAGTCATCTGGCTAAACTATTCCGGACACACAACCACAAGTAAAATTGAAACTTACTGAGAGAGTGTCCCGCTGAGCGAACAGAAGAAACCAGAGAAGAAATACACAGCCGAGTTCAGGGAATCCGCTGTCAAGCTGGCGGTAGGGAGTAAGCAGCCGATCAGC
>JAYWDX010000133.1:0-3688 GCA_043779675.1 Tenderia sp. (SeqCode) | reverse complement strand
GGGAGTGGACAGGGATAGGATGTTGACCATAAAGCATTGTTCGTGAAGGTCGATAGACTCATTGCGGGCTGTCATGCAGAGTGCGTCTGTGGGTGGTGGAAGTCCAGTTTTTACTAAGACACGGATCAGTTTGGGGTGTTTTTATGCGATCTACGCTTATTTATTTATTTATCCTATCGCTGCTGGGGACGAGGTTTGCTTACGCCGAGGAGCCGCTGGGAGGCAAACAGCCAACCGCTGATGTTCGTATCCTGATCGACATCTCCGGCAGTATGAAAAAAAATGACCCTCAAAATCTGCGGGTGCCAGCGCTAAAACTGGTGACCCAACTCTTGCCCGAAGGGACCAAGGCGGGAGTCTGGACCTTTGGTGAATTTGTCAACATGTTGATCCCCAGTAGTGAGGTTAACCAGGGGTGGAAGGCCAAGGCTAAAGATGCGGTGAAGGCGATCAACTCCGCCGGCAAATACACCAATATCGAAGGTGTGCTTAAAGACGCCACCTGGGACTGGAGCAAACCTGACCCCAAAACCAGCCGTAACATCATCTTTCTGACCGACGGCATGCTCGACGTCTCGAAGGATAAGTCGGTCGACGAAGCCGCCCGTAGCCGTGTGCTGGGCGAGATGTTGACACGCATGAAAAATAACGGCGTCATCATCCATACGGTGGCGCTCTCCGGCGAGGCCGATAAACCCTTCTTGCGCCAACTTTCGGCAGCCACTTCCGGCCGTTATGAAGAGGTGGCCAGTGCCGCAGAGCTGGAGCGGGTATTTCTGCATATGTTCGAAAAATCGGTACCGGTGGAGTCCTTGCCGCTGACCGATAATAAGGTGCTGGTGGATAGCAGTATCAATGAATTGACCATGTTGGTATTCCGCAAGGAGGCGGCCAAGAGCGCCACGCTCAAGATGCCCAACGGTAAGCAGATTGAGCAAGACAGCAAGACAGAGGGTGTGCAGTGGCAGCATGAGGAGCGTTATGACCTGATCACCCTCGACAAACCGATGGCGGGGGAGTGGCAGGTCAACGCCGAGCTGGATCCCGACAATCGGGTAATGGTGGTCACCGACTTGAGCGTACGCGCCAGCCGCCTTCCCAACATGATGATGGTGGGCGATAGGCTGCCTTATTTTGTTGAACTCCATAACAAGGGCCAAGTGATTAACAAACCGCAGTTCCTCGATTTTGTCACCTCTGCCCTGGACCGTAACTACCAGAGCAAGCTCGAGCAGCGTCTGCCACTGGATGATAACGGCAAGGGTGAAGATGCCACCGCTCGCGACGGCCGTTTCAGTGGTGCAGTCGGCGATGGCCTGCATGCCGGTGAGTTCGACTATGAACTGGTGATTAACGGCACCACCTTTAAACGTTCCAAACGTTATCTGGTACAAGTGGTGGACAAACCCGTGGCAGTAAATGTCACGGAGGTGAGTAAGGGAGACCCGGCCCATTACACGTTGACGTTGATCCCCTACGCCGAACTGATCAACCCGGAATCATTGTTGATCACCGCCAAGGCAACCAAGGTGGGCGGGGCAACTGCTGAGCTGGCCATCCCCCGCACCGGCCCAAGTGAGTGGCGCCTCGATATGGATATAAAGAGCGGCGACCGTTATGAGGTGGCGCTGTCGATTCAGGCCGAACGCACCAATGGTCAGAAGGTGACGGCCGATCTGGGCAGTTATGTGATGGGTTCCGGTAGTCAGGACGCACCGCAAGGTGGGGCGCCAGTCGCACACGCCAGCGAGACACCGGTGGTTGATGCACCTGCCGCACTTGTTGAGCATGGCGCACCCGCTGAACATGCTCCCCCGGCGGTTCATGACGTCCCGAGTCGCGAGGCACATGCCGCTGATGCTGCCGCTCCAGCAGAGGGGCATGCAGCAGAGGATGAGTCACCCAACTGGACGATGGTAGGCCTGAAGGTGGTTGGCGTGAATGCTCTGCTGTCGTTAATTGGATTTTTTGTCTATCGCAAATGGTTCCGCAAAACGGAGCCGCAGCCCGACGGGGACTCTGTAAAAGAGGCTGAAAAAAATGATTAAAATCGATCCAACAGTGCTGTTTATTTTGGCGGAAGTGATTCTCGCCCTGATTGTGGTGATGGTAGGACTCATCGTCTTTATTGTGAGGGGCAGAAAACGCGAGAAGGATTCCATAATAGCGGCCGAGGAGCTGCGTGGGCATATCAGAAGCAATACTCCGGAGCGCCAGGAGTGGTTTCAGCAAGTGCTGACCGAGTGTATTGTCGATAGCGATGCCGAGGTCAACCGTGAGTTGGCCGCAGGCTGGGTCGAGAAGGAGATTCAGTTTTATACCCAGCTGCTGAATATGTATCTGAAGCGTGACGCAGTAGCGTTGCGTGGTTTCGACAGGCAGCTCCAGGGCTATACCAGCGCCTATCACGAACTGATTGCCTTGATACGCACCCGGATTGATGAGGAGCGCGATAGCATTCCCGCCGAGATCAAGGAGCAGTTAGCTCAGACGATACAGGAGAATGAGCGGTTGGCGGGGGTGGTGCTGACGCTGGAGCAGGAGAACCAACGCCTTAACCGTGAGCTATCGACGGCGAACAGTGAGATTGATCAGGCGACGCGTGAATACAGTGTTGCCTTTCGCCCCGGCAGTGGCATGACGGGGTCGGCATTACCCGCAGCGCCCGTGGCGGCAACCGTAGCTACCGTTGCAATCACTCAGATGAGTGAGGCCGTGCCCGCAGCAGTGGCTGATGATCCATTGTCCGAGGATATGGAGCCTGACCTTGAGGAACTCAGCGCCGAAATCCTGGCCGAGAGCGATGATGACTGGGGCGGCGATGAGCTTGATAGCGAGGCAGAGATAGCAGAGCCAAGCACCGTGCTGGGGGATGAGTGGGCTGAAGCGTTTAATGAACTTCCAGATAGTGAAGAGGAGATACTTTCCATGCCGGCAGAGGCAGCCAAAGGCCCCGTGATCGATTTGGCCGATGAAGGGGATATTGTGCTGCCACAACTGAACGAATTGATGGCGGCCATCGAACTCACGGATGCCTACGTCGCAAATGAGATCGAGGGTGATCTGCTGTCGGATGGTGATCTGCCAATTTTGGATGAGAGTATTGAACTGGATGAGGATGGGCTGCTGGCGCAACTCGAGGGGCTGGACGATATGGATCTGCCCTCGTTGTCCGATGAGTTGTCCATGGATGAGCTGGTTGGTATCGCGGATGCGCCCGCCAAAGCAGCAACCAGGTTGCCTAAAGTTTAGGCCGTTATCCTGGTGTTGCCGTTGTAAGTTCAATAAAGACCCGTGCCGCATTCGAAAGTGTGCGGCGTGGGTGATGTACGATTCCCAGTTTGCGCTGCACTACAATATGGCTGCCCTGTACCAGGCGCAGCTCCTCGCTATCTGTTTTTTCAGGATCTGTTTTCTCAGGATCTGTTGCATCAGGGATTATTTTCCTGGGCAGCATGTTTTCAGGTAACAGGCTCCATCCCAGGCCGACGCTGACCATCATCTTAATAGTCTCAAGGTAGTGGGTCTCCAGTTTTGCCTCCAGCTGCGTCACCGCTAGTTTTGCGTCGATGAGGGTGCGGGTATAGGTGCCACGCGCCGGCAGGATGGCGGGGTGGCGGGCGAGTACGGCGGGGGTTATCTCAGGCTCATTGCGCAGCGGATGGCCGGGGCTGGCGACCAGCACCAG
>JAYWDX010000132.1:0-12309 GCA_043779675.1 Tenderia sp. (SeqCode) | reverse complement strand
GGGGCGATCAGCTCGCCCCCATCACACCTTGAGCATGCGCTCGAGAGTCTCTTCCATCAGCCGCAGTGATTTGGCGCGATACATGGACGCCGCATAGTGATAGTAGTTGAGCATGCACTTCACATCGGTGTGTAGGGCATCACGATACTGATCCGCAAACTCCACCCACGCCAG
This sequence comes from Tenderia sp. (SeqCode), assembly GCA_043779675.1. GTDB lineage: Bacteria > Pseudomonadota > Gammaproteobacteria > Tenderiales > Tenderiaceae > JAKFXL01. The sequence goes on along the minus strand of JAYWDX010000132.1, from coordinate 12,135 downwards.
TATCGGTAGATCATCCTGTTTACCGTTGGCACAAACCCATTCATGCTGATCCAAAATCATCACTATGCCTAGCTCTTCAGCAAACTCGAGCCGCAACGGCATCGCAAAGTGCAGCTTGGCGCGACGCCAAAGATTATAGAGTTTGGCACTGACAAGATCGTCACGCTGCTGGTAGACCGGTAGGTCGCCTATCCTGCTCACGGCGCCTGTCGCCCGTTAACTGGTCAAACGGGCAAACAGGGCTGGCAACTTCTCTGGCAGCCGATCAACGTGGTCGATGACGGTGTAGTTATTGGCGCCAAAGATGCGTTTTACATAACTATCAGCATTGGGGTCGAGTGTCAGACAGTAGCTCACAATCCCCTTGCTGTTCAGCTCTTCAACCGCCTTTTTGGTATCGAGGCGCAGGTGTTGTGGATCACGCACATCGATATCTGCCGGTTCACCATCGGTCACCACCAGCAGCAACTTCTTGCGTTCACGCTGCTTCAGCAGGTGCTGGGAGGCGTGGCGCATCGCTGCCCCCATGCGGGTAGAAAGCCCGCCTTTCATACCTGCAAGACGCCCCTTCACCTCATCATCGAGCTTCTGATTGAAATCCTTGAAACGGTAGTACTGGACATCATGGCGGCCATCAGAGGCAAAGCCGTGGATGGCAAACGGGTCACCAATGCCGTTGATGGCGGTGGCGACCAGCGTGCAGGCCTCGCGGGTCAGTTCAACAATGGTCTTGTCGCTGCCGCCCATCTTTTCATTGGTGGACTCGGAAAGATCGAGCAGAATCACCACACTCAGGTCACGGTTCTTGATGACATTACGCATGGTGATACGCGGATTGGGCTGCTCACCCATACGGATTGAGATCATCGCGTCAATCGCAGCGTTGAGATCGATCTCGTCGCCATCTTCCATGTTGCGAATGCGCTGCACCCCTTCGGGTTGCAGCATGTCGATAATCTGTTTGATGCGATGTGCGACCGGTTTGTGCTCGATCAGAATCTTGTCGATGATCTCAGGATCGCCTTTGGGCTGACGTCGCTCATAAACGGTGACCCAATCGGGGCGATGCAGCTGCACCTGGTAGTCCCACTCGTGATAGTGGAACGGATCGCTGATTGGCTCTTTGCCCCACATCTGGTTAAAGCTGATACCCATATCTTCGTACGGCATCAGTTCGGTGGAACAGACCCAGACCTCCTGGGCATCGTCGCCCGCCAGCTCGCAGTCGACCTCATTGGCCATCTCGATGGCGGAGACATAACGACGCACCTGGCGCTGATCGCCGCCGAGATATTCGGCACCATCTTGCCAGGCAAACTCATCAAAATCCCAGATCAGGCGATTATCGTCACGATAGGGGATACGCAGCAGTTCAAGCAGTCGCAGGCTTGGCACCTCACGACGTGTAGCAAAGATGTTGAACAGCTCCAGACCGATGTGCCAGGAGAAGTCAGGATCATCCTTGTTGCTGGCAATGTTGCTATGAAACTTTTCAGACAGGGCATTAAGCTCTTCATCGTCACACTTAACGTTGGCATCCAGCAGCATCAGCGCCATGCGTTCCAGCAATGGCAAGGTGGGATGGCCAGCGGCCGTCTCATATTCAAGTGAAAGCAGCGAACCCCACAGTTTTTTCAGACCAGGAAAATACTGTATGGCGCAATACTCAACCCGAGCATCCTCCGCCATGCCGATAAAAAACATCTGCGCCGGGCTGAGCTGTTCTGCCGAAAGTGGTGCTGGCGTGTAGAACAGGTGGGCACCCATGTGTACCACCGTGGCGCGATAGAGTTCATGACCACTGACCTTGCCAATGGCATCTACCGCATCGGGCAGATGCAGGATGCGCGCCTCAAGATAGGGGCGAAACCCTTCGTGATCGGCGGCGCTGGGGCGCAGGAAAAAATCACGGCCCCAGAGGGCGCGCAGATAAAAATTGAGTTTGCGCTGGTTGTCGATAAAGAGTGTGCCACGGCGCTCCTTCTGCAACATCGCCTTGCTGTCTTCGGTCTGCAAAGCGAAGTAGGCGACCTGCCCCTTTAGATCCCGAGAATAGGCTTGAGCACCGTAGAAGGCCCAACGTTTCAGGCCACTGAGTGTAAGTTTGCTGAGCAGCTCTTCAATGATGCCAAGCATGGGGCGCAGGCCGCGCGCAGAGCGACCGGCCAGCTGGTGAATCAGACTGAGATAACCACGCAGCAGTTCGGGGTCGCCAAGACGGCGCGCCACCGTCGGCAGGCTGGCAAACAGCAGTGCAATTACCTCACCAGAGGTCATCGAGGAGAGCTTCATGGCGGCGCTGATGGTGTCGCGAATGATCTCTTCGCCACACTCTTTGACCACAGCGGGCATCTCTTCGAGGAAGCTGATCACCAGCGCTGAGCCGCGGCCAAGATTGGCCAGCCCCTTGGCGCCCTCAAGGTAGTCATGCAGACCGTTGGGGGACATGATCCGCGCCGCTTCGTGGAAGGTGGAGTCGAGTGTCTCTTTCAATTCGGGCGCTGCACTCTCCAGCGCGGCACGGTAATCATCCAGATTGATGCTCATCGTCAGATTCTCTATGTAGGGTGGGCGCGCATTGTGCTCCCACGCGCAAGGTTGAGAATGGTGGGCACGGAAAACGTGCCCACCCTACATCGTCACTCGAAGAAGGTGGCGACGGCCGCGTCGAGGGTCTCACGCATGTCAGGATCATCGGTGAGCGGCCGTACCAGGGCAACACGGCAGGCGACATCGGGCTTAAGACCCTTGGTGATCAGCTGTCCCGCATAGACCAGCAGACGTGTGGAGATTCCTTCATCCAGGCCATGACCTTTGAGGTTACGGGCGCGATGGGCAATCTGCACCAGCTTGCCTGCGGTCTCCGTATCAACACCCGATTCGTTGGCGACAATCAAGGTTTCGATATCAGCAGCAGGGTAATCAAAATCAAGGCCACCAAAGCGCTGCTTGGTAGACTGTTTAAGATCCTTCATCAGGCTCTGGTAGCCAGGGTTGTATGAGATCACCAGCTGAAAATCGGGATGGGCCGTTACCTGTTCACCCTTCTTGTCGAGTGGCAAGACACGACGGTGATCGGTGAGCGGGTGAATAACAACCGTTGTATCCTGGCGCGCCTCAACCACCTCATCGAGGTAGCAGATAGCACCAATACGGGCGGCGGTAGTGAGCGGGCCGTCTTGCCACTTGGTACCATCCTTATCGAGCAGAAAACGGCCAACCAAGTCGGAGGCAGTCATATCTTCATTACAGGCAACGGTGATCAATGGTTTGCCAAGCTTCCAGGCCATGTATTCAACAAAGCGTGATTTGCCACAACCTGTTGGCCCCTTGAGCATCATGGGCATACGGGCGGCATAAGCAGCCTCAAAGGTCTCGACCTCATCACTGACTGCGCAATAATAGGGCTCTTTGGTGACGATGTAGCGTTCGGCAATATTGACGCCGGTAAGATCTGCAAACTTGCTCATTCTTTTTCCCTCGGTTGTTGCCGCAACATTTCATAAAAGACTAACCACAAGGCCGCTCTAGCCTGCTATGAAATAGTACGTTTTGAATGTTGGCCCGGAAACAGATCCGGGCCAGCGGTTCTACCTAATCCTTATGGATTAGGTAGGAGTTCCACGGTAGATAACCATGGAAGCGCCCTGCGACTGAGCCTTGTTGTCATAACCGATCAGACGAACATGATTCTTCGGGTGCGCCTTGTGAGCAGCCTCACACTCTTTCAGGATGCGATCGATGTCAGTCTCGCCGAACATAGGCAACTTCCACATGTACCAGTAAGAGCTAACAGCATTCTGCGGCTCGGTGTGCTCAACAGCTGGGTTCCAGCCCTTAGATACGATGTAAGCAACCTGCTCACGAATCTGCTTATCATTCATAGCAGGCAGATACGAGAAAGTTTCAAACTTACGGCTTGTTACATCAGCCAAGCTCGACTTGTAGTCTTGTACGTCACTCATTTTGATCTCCTCAATTTAATTCAAATCCGGTTCTACAATGTTGACGGGCACAAATAGTGTGTCCGCCACGTAAACTGCGTTGGGCTATTACTTGTGCGCCACGTCCAGCTTGTCCACGGTATCGAACTCGAACTTGATCTCTTTCCAGGTTTCCATGGCCACTTTGAGTTCAGGGCTGCTCTTGGCTGCATTGGTAAGAATCTCCTTACCCTCTTTTTCCAGCTCGCGGCCTTGGTTACGTGCTTCAACACACGCTTCCAGAGCAACACGGTTGGCAGCGGCGCCAGCGGCGTTACCCCATGGGTGACCCAGTGTGCCGCCACCAAACTGCAGCACAGAATCATCACCAAAGATGTTAACCAGTGCTGGCATGTGCCAGACGTGGATACCACCAGAGGCAACTGGAATCACGCCAGGCATGGAACCCCAATCCTGATCGAAGAAGATACCGCGTGAACGGTCTTCCTTGATGTAAGAGTCACGCATGATGTCGATCCAACCCAGAGTCGCTTCACGATCGCCTTCCAACTTACCAACAACAGTACCGGAGTGCAGGTGATCACCACCTGACAGACGCAGAACCTTGGTCAACACGCGGAAATGGATACCGTGGTAGGGGTTGCGGTCAAGTACAGCGTGCATGGCGCGATGGATATGCAGCAGCATGCCGTTATCACGGCACCAGTTGGCCAGACCTGTATTGGCAGTCAGACCACCGGTCAGGTAGTCATGCATGATGATCGGTGCGCCGATTTCCTTGGCGTACTCAGCACGTTTGTACATCTCTTCTGGAGTCGGTGCAGTAACGTTCAGGTAGTGGCCTTTACGCTCGCCAGTTTCGATTTCTGCCTTGATGGTGGCTTCATGTACAAACTGGAAACGGTCACGCCAGCGCATGAACGGCTGTGAGTTGATGTTTTCATCATCCTTGGTGAAGTCCAGACCGCCACGCAGACATTCATAAACAGCACGTCCGTAGTTCTTTGCAGACAGACCAAGCTTTGGCTTGATGGTGCAGCCCAGCATTGGACGGCCATACTTGTTCATCTTGTCACGCTCAACCTGGATACCGTTAGGTGGTCCACCGCAAGTCATAACATAGGCAATTGGGAAGCGAATATCTTCCAGACGCAGTGAACGCAGCGCCTTAAAGCCAAACACGTTACCGACCAGTGAGGTCAGAACGTTAACCACTGAACCCTCTTCGAACAGGTCGATTGGGTATGCAACGAAGGCATAGAATGCCGTGTCATCGCCAGGTACGTCTTCGATCGCATAGGCGCGACCTTTGTAGTAATCGAGGTCGGTCAGCAAGTCTGTCCAAACGGTGGTCCAGGTGCCGGTGGAAGATTCGGCGGCAACTGCTGCTGCAATCTCTTCACGCGGTACGCCCGCCTGTGGAACAACCTTAAAGCAGGCCAGAATGTCGGTATCTTTCGGAGTGTAGTCCGGCATCCAATAGGTTTCGCGGTACTCTTTTACGCCCGCGTTATAGGTCTTTGCCATGGTTCTCATCCTCTCTCTTTTTGTCGATTTGGCTGCGGATAAAAACCTCTCCACAGCCCCAAAAACTTCTATCTCTCCCCAGCCGGGAGGCTAGCCTTCGAGCTAGTGCGACAAAATATAGGCCACCAATACAATTAACAATAGTTGATTATTTTTATATAAACCATATACATTTGTTAATGATCAGTCGTGCCTAAATCCCTATGCGGGCGCCTACTCTGCACCTCAAGACCTCGTCACACCAGGACTAAGGAACAAAAACTGATCATGAAACAAACCACATCGCACGTTATGCTCGGTGCCGGCTTCAGCCACAACCGGCCAAAATCCAACAGGGATTCACCATGCATTTGACATTGCAGCAATTAAAACTTTTTGAGGCCGTGGCCCGCCACAGCAGCTTTACCCGTGCCGCTGAAGAGATGTTTTTGACACAGCCGGCCGTCTCCATTCAGGTAAAACGACTAGAGGAACAGGTGGGGTTACCGCTCTTCGAGCAGGTCGGTAAAAAAATCTTCTTGACCGCTGCTGGCCGTGAACTCTATGGCGCAAGTCGTGACATTTTGGCGCGGGTCAGCGATTTGACTGGAGCAGTCGAGGATCTTAAGGGGGTTGTCAAAGGGCGCTTGCAGCTGGCGATGGTGTCAACCACCGAATACTTCATGCCGCGTCTGCTGGGCGCTTTTTTACAGCGCTTTCCCGAGGTCGAACCTCGGCTTAACTTCACCAATCGCGCCAATGTTGTCCAGCGGCTGCTGAATAACGATGATGATTTTGTCGTCATGGGGCAGATCCCCGAGGGTAATCAGCTGGAGAGTTCACCCTTCCTCGAAAACGTGTTGGTGGTAGTGGCGCACCCCAGGCACCCATTGGCGGGACAAAAAAACATCTCCCTCGAGCAACTGGTCCACGAACGCTTTCTCTCCCGCGAACAGGGCTCTGGCACACGCATGGTATTTGAGCGGGAGCTGGTGCGCCACGGACTCACTATCGAGCCTTATATAGAGTTGGGTAGCAGCGAGGCGATCAAACAAGGGATTATGGCAGGACTGGGCATTGGTATATTGTCGCTGCACAGCCTGACCCTGGAGCTGACGGCCGGCGCACTGGTGGTGCTAGACGTAGAGGGGTTTCCCCAGCGGCGGCGCTGGTATGCGGTCCATCTCAAGGGTAAACGGCTGTCGCTGGTGGCGCGCACCTTTCTCGACTTCATCCTCAATAAGAGTGAGCAGCTACTGGGAATGAAGGCGCAATGACATTGTATACTGGCATCTTTACTATTAACCCAAGCGAAGATCACCATGGATGAATCAAGAGAAAAACTCCGCGCCCACCTTAATTCCGAAACCGCCCGGCTGGTCTGGCATGAGCTGGAGCGCCATTTCGCCCGCGGTGTCGTCATTAAGGTTGAGGCGGGCCTGGATCTAATCGAAGTGGCAATATGCGTAATCGCGGATGACAAACCAGCAGTGGCTAAATGGATGGAACAGGGACAAATCGGCCACCCAACCCTGGAAGATGCCAAAGACTGGGTCGAGCGCCAACCCGATTTTTGGGCCGTCGTGGTAGCCCCGTGGGTGCTGATACAGGAGGTGACTGCAACGGCGGAATAGCAGGTTGCGGCCATATTTTTGAATTTATTTAAGACTCGAAGGCAGAGAGATGACTGTTTCAGAAAAAAATAATATCGATTTTACACTGGCCTACTACGCCGGTGATCGCAAGACTGGTGCCATTACAGTGATCAGCCGCAAGGGCGGGCAACTTGAGGTTACGCAACTTAAAAACGGCCCCGAAAGCGGCCAAACAAAATTGCTCAAGCCCATCTTCATCGGCCTGACAGAACAGCGTGAAGTGATCACACTGGAGCCACAAAGCAAGGCCGTCACCATCACCAAAGGGTTTATTCCCGACGCCTTCCCGGCTCACATCTACTCTGACCCCAGCTCCAACCGCGACTGGTTCATGAATGATGGAGACAAAGAGAGCGGCAACGATACCGTCAACTGCGGCGACAATGGCTCCTCGGTCACCGTAATGGAGAACAGTGCCAGCAGAGCTGCCCGTCACCTCAAGACTATTTGTGTCGGCCGTGGCCACCATCAAGCCAATTTCAGCTACCCCACTATCGCCCTGCCCGATGTGCCAAAACAGGCCTACATCAGCAACCTCATCGACGGCACCATCTCCGTGCTTGGCAACGATCCCGACAAGAGCGCGAGTTATCTCAAAGTGATCGCCACCATCAATCTCTGCGAACCAGAGCGCGATGGCTTTGCACAGCCGCAGGTCCCCAACAACGCCTTCCCTCATGGTCTGGCCTACTCCAAGATCTCCGGCAAGGTCTACAACCTCAATAACGGCTACGGCACCATCGCGGTGATCGACCCGCACACCCACACAGTCGAACAGCGCATCGCCTTCAAAGGTTTCAGCAATTTATTTATGAGTCCCTGTGGCCGTTACGTGATTGGCCGCGGCGCCGATCGAAAGTCCGATGCCGCCCATGTCATTGCCAAATTGGCGGTGCTGGATGTAACCACACTGGAAGTAATCAGCCGCCTCGACCTGGCCGACATCTACATCAGTAAATATTTTTTCAACCCTGAAGGCAGCAAGCTCTACCTCACCACCTCCGCCTCGGGCAGTGATGAGCAGATGACCAATATTAAGGCCGATGCACTGTTGACATTTGATCTCACCAAACTGCCACAACTGGTGCTAGCGCAGGAGCTACGTCTCGGAGCTCCCACCGGCACCCTCGATTTTGCGCTGCAAGATGACAAGACAACACTGGTCTTTGCCTCCAACGCCCAAGATGGTGTGGTGACCCTTATCTGTGGCGAGAGTGGTACCGTTATCGAAAAACTGCCCGTAGTCGAATCGAGTCCACACTCCCGCCTCTGGGTGCTGCCCAACTAGTTACTCTAATACCCGAAGGAACGTTCCGGGCATGGCGTTGCCCCTCCGGTTTACATGGATAATTTCATACTTGCATGGTCGAGAAAGTTTGATTACTGTAGTCAGCCAGCCCGGCATAAAAACCTCAGGCTGGCGATTAAAGAGGCAACCTATATGTTTTGGGAAATGCCTATAGGGGGCATGTCATACGACATCAATTGTGAGGGGAATAATTAATGAGCAACAAAAAAAATAATCCGTTTTTGGCATTAGGCGCAGCCGTTGTTGGCATAGCTTCAGTTTTAGTTGCAAGCTTTGTCAGCATAGTGGGCGGTCTGGCAATGATGCTGCTGCCACTGTGGATGATCTACAAAGCTGGTTAAGATACTGAGGGGCTGGCTAGGTCAGCCCCTTCTATACGATCTGGTTTTTAAGCCCCCAACGGGGCTTTTTTATTGCCTGTACAATAATCGCAACACTCAAGACATAGGCGCATGGTAAAAACAATCAAACCCGTCTGGTTACTGCTACTAACCCTGCTATTTAGTGGCGCGCTACAAGCCGAGATCCACCGCTGCCCAGATGGCAACGGCGGCCAACTGTTTCAAGACCGTTCCTGCGCTGGCGAAATAAGCACCACCGCGCCCAGCCAAACCCAATCGGAAAAACAGTTTTTCTGGCAAGCCACAGCGGGCAAAGGCACACTCTACCTGCTCGGCTCAATTCACTTTGGCGCCGCAACGATGTACCCGCTCCCCAGCATCATGACCTCCACATTCAACCGTTCCGATGCATTGGTGGTTGAAGCCAACATCCTGAACATAGACCCCAGATCAACAGCACAGCTGGTGGCTGAAAAAGCGCTCTATCGTGATGGTGCCACCTTAGAACAACAGCTAAGCGCAACCACATGGCAGCGCCTAAAAGAGACGGCCGCCACATTAAACCTACCTGTCGAGATGCTAAACCAACAAAAACCCTGGTTTGTTTCAATGACACTGACAGCGCTGGCGCTCAACCGTTTTGGTTATAGCGAAGCGTTAGGAATTGATCGCCATTTTCTCGACCAAGCCCAAGGGCAAAAAAAAATCATCGAGCTTGAAAGTGTAGAGTGGCAGTTAAGCCTCCTCGCGCAGCTGACGCCACAGGAACAGGCGGCAATGCTAGAAGAGACATTAGGTGAACTGAAGGACGGCAAGCCGTTTTTTGAACGCATGCTGCGCGCCTGGAAAAAAGGTGACGCCGACGCTATCCAGGCACTATTTGATGAGAGTGCGCTAAAAGTACCCGGTGCTGGGCGCATTAACCAACTCATGATCATCGATCGCAACCGCTCCATGACCAAGAGACTGGAAAAACTAGCCAACCAAGGTGGTCACTACTTTGTTGTGGTTGGGGCAGGGCATTTGGCTGGCGATGAAGGTATCATTGCACTATTGAAACAGCGTGGTTATCGAGTTTCTCAATATTGAAAGCAACGACGGTTCAGTTTCCAGTCCAGTTGCCGACATACATGGATCAACCGGGGTAACTTCCGGCCAATTTAGACTAATGCTTTCTAAAAAACAGTTTCGCAGGAGCTGCAAATGACAGACAACCTTGATATTGATGTACCCAACTGGGACGTGGCGCTGGCCAATCTTGCGCGCGAAGAGTTTGAGATAAAAGGCGCGGATCTAACAATGGCTGATTTCACTCGCCTGGCAAAAGAGTACACCATTCGCCTGGACGACATTATGGTGACCCTGTTTGAACTGGTAATTGCTGGCAAATGGCAATACCACGGAGAACAAAAAATCAGCCGCAAAACATTAAACGATCTTTACATCAATGGCCGTCTACACGCAGACGATCTGAACACTTTTAACGGCGGCTGGCGTCCCCTGTGATGCAATGATCCAATATGGCATAGGCGCTATTTTTGTGTCGATTTTATGACCATCGCTTTTAAGAACGACCAAGGGTGCAAAAACTTGTATTCCCATTGCCAACCTGTCTATACTGCCAAAGCTGCAGGTATTGGTGGCATCTACATTTTTATGGAATCATGTTGTTTCTATGAAATTTGAATTCAGTACCTGTTCGGCGTGGCTTTGTAATTGAAATAGTGTTTTGAGGTAATAGATTATGGCAACAGGTACTGTAAAGTGGTTCAACGATAGCAAGGGTTTTGGCTTCATCACTCCGGCTGAAGGCGGCGATGATGTGTTTGTTCACTTCTCTGCCATTCAAAGCGGTGGCTTCAAGTCTCTTGCCGAAGGCCAGAAGGTTTCTTTTGAAACCGAGAAGGGCGCCAAGGGCATTCAGGCAACCAACGTTATGCCACAAGAGTAAGCCTTTACTGGTTTATGCAAAAAAGCCCGCGTAAGCGGGCTTTTTTGTTACTGTCTCACGCAACATCAACACCATTCGATCAGACCTTTGGTGTTTGTTTGATACGTCGTGTCGGCTCGGCCTGCAACGGGTCATCCGGCCAGTAGTGTTTGGGATAACGACCTTTCAACTCTTTTTTCACTTCAAAATAGCTGCCACGCCAGAAACCGGCCAGATCCTGGGTCACCTGCGCCGGGCGCTGTGCGGGTGATAATAGATGCAGCACGACGGCTACAGTGCCGTTGGCAATGCGCGGCGTATCGATAGCACCAAACATCTCCTGTAGACGTACCGCCAGCACGGGTGCATCACTGCTGTAATCAAGGGCGATAGACGAGCCAGTGGGCACGGTGAGATGGGTGGGCGCCTGCGCATCGAGCTGGCGCTGTTTATTCCACGGCAGCAGAGCATTGAGTGCCGCCATCAGGTCAAGCCGTTGCAAGTGATCACGGCGACTCATGCCGGCGAGAAACGGGGCCAGCCACTGTTCCGCTGTTTGCAACAACGCTGCATCGGCCACATCCGGCCACTCATCTGGCGCATGACGATGCAAAAACCCAACCCGCTGACGCCAACTCTCGCTCGCCCTATTCCAGGGCAAACAGTTGATTCCCATCTCACGTATGCCTGCCACCATGGCAGCACTGATCTGTACCGGATCGGGTTTGTCCAGTAATCGCTCTGCCAATACCAGCGCCCCAAGCCGCAACTCTCTACTGGCACGTACTCGCGTCTCACGGCTATCCCACTCCACCCGTTCAACCGATTTAATCTGGGCCGCAAAATATTCTTCGAGCTGTGTTCGTTCCAAGGCGGCGGCAAGGTAGATGCGGGCGTTGCCCTCCCCTCCCTCAACCTGCGCGGCAACGATGAATTCTGAACCGGCCAGCGGATCGCGCTCCTGCAGCGCCGCACCACGGCCACTGCTGAGCAAATAACGATAGCCACCTTCGCCACGGCACTGGCCGATACGATCTGGGTAGGCCCAGGCCAGCAACAGACCGAGTTGATGCAGATCATCGGTCTTTATTACTTTGATATTGAGCTGTGTATGCCACTGCCGCGCCACCTGTTGCAACCGTTTGACGGCAGCACGATCAACCCCGTCACCCGTGCCACTTCGCAGGGCACGCACGCGGCTGTAGATATCGGCATCGTCACGCACCCGCAGGATATCGCGGTCACTCAACAGCGCCGCCACTTCGCAGGCCAAGGCACCACAGCCGATAGCCTGGGCCTTGAGCACCATGTGGGCAAGACGGGCGTGCATCGGCAGTTCTGCCATCTGCCGGCCATGCTCAGTAATCACCCCCTTTTCGTCGAGGGCACCAAGCCGTTGCAGCAACTCACGCGCCTGGGCCAGCGCCGCTGCCGGTGGCGGTGTCAGCCA
>JAYWDX010000131.1:0-8824 GCA_043779675.1 Tenderia sp. (SeqCode) | reverse complement strand
CGGCCAGCTGCTCCATGTTGGCCAGATCGATGCCACGTTTGGCCGCCAGCGCCTCGCTTTCGCGGATCCGTTGCGCCAACGCCCGGGCCAGCAGTGCGGTGACAAAAAAGGTGGCCCCCAGCAGTCCGGTATGGGTATAGGCGGCGGGCAGTTGCGGATTGCTGAGCTGGAAGAAGAGGTGTTCACCCAATATAGTGAGCGTGGCAATGGCGGCGAGGCTGAGCGCAGCGCGTCCCTCCAGCAGCATGGCACCGGTGGCGACGGCGATTATCAGCAACATGCCCAGTCCAGTGGTGGCACCGCCGCTGGCGTGCATCAGCAGGGTGATGGCGATAATGTCGACAACCGTCTGACTGTAGACCTGGGTGGTGAAGCGCGGGCGGCGCCAGCGGATGGCCAAATAGCTGCCGATGGCGAGCAGCAGATAGATGATGGCAACCACAGTGAACAGCGCTTGGTTGTATTCGCCAATGGGCCTGACGCTGAGATCGGAAAAGGTCAGCGCCACAAAAAAACCGGAAAGCAGCAGGCGATAAAAGTTGAAGAGGCGCAGTGGTCGCCAGGTATGGGCCGGGTTGAGCTGTTCCGCTGGGTGAATATCAACCGCCATGGCTGTCCTGTTTCTCTTTAAGGCAAATGCGGGAAGGCCCTTAATTATCGGTAGATAGAGGTGGCGCTAGAGTTTTGTTACTGCGCCGCCTTGTCGGCGTGGTCCTGACAGCAGTAGCTGTGGTTGTCACGGCGGATCGCCTCGTGCTCGGGGACGTGCAGGCCACACAGCTCACACTTGACGGCCTGGGTTGGACGCGCCTGGGGTGGTTTTGGTTTTGGGGCTGGCGGCTTGATCGTGAGGCGGCGGTAGAGGTAAAAGCCGATGCCGACGATCAGGGCGATAATGAGTAGACGAAATAGTGGCATGTAAGTGTTGCCTGGTTGGGGTGGGTGAGCTGCTGGCCTAAAATCAACAAAGGCCCATTATGATCAATAAATTAGCACCCAGCAATAGCGGTGGTTAACCGCTAGTTGGGTGAACTGGCCAGGTTCTATTGACATTGGCCGGAGCCAAATACGCGCGCCGACGAAAAAGAAAAAAATCAAGTAGTTCACCGTAGATCAGTATTGGGTGTCGGCGTTTTGCTTGTTCCCTGGCAGTAGCTACGTCGTACCCATCGAAATGCCTGCATCTGCACTGAGCTAATAATTTAAGGAGGATTTCGCTAGCGTGTGCAGTTCTGAATTGCTCTGGTTTATTCCATCATCTTGCAGTAGTGAAGGTGCTAGTATTATTTCAGTCTTGGTAGTGGTGCTTGCAGGCGCAGGCGAGACCGATTGTTGTGGATGAATAAAAGGAAGACAGTTGTGTGGCTCCGTACTGGATGTAGTATTACCTTTGATGTGAGCGTTGATACGCCGTTTATCCTTATGCTGCGTCCACGTAGCGGACTCAATCAATGGGTGGCGCGGGAGTCGTATACCCTGAAGCCGAGTGTGCTCGCGGTTGAATTTACCGACACTTATGGCAATCTTTGCCAGCGGCTGGTCGCCCCACCAGGTGTTTTTTCTATACATACCTCGGCAGACATCTTGACGGCTGACGGTATCAGTGGCTGTCCGGGCGCACCTTTTGAAAATGTACAGAATTTGCCTGATGCGGTGCTCACCTATCTCTTGCCTTCACGTTATTGCGAGTCAGATAAATTCATTGAGTTGGGCCAGGAGATTGTCTCTGGCGCCTTGCCTGGTTACGATCAAGTGGCGGTCATAGAAACATGGATCCGCGACAACATCCGTTTCAATCCAGACTTCGCTCACTATCAGTTATCTGCGGTAGACGTTAACCAGCAGCGCGAAGGGGTATGCCGCGATCTGGCGCATCTGGGTATAGCGCTCTGTCGTGGTCTCTGTATCCCGGCACGTATGGTGGTGGGTTATCTACATAATCTGGTGCCGATGGATTTTCATGCCTGGTTTGAGGCTTATGTGGGTGGGCGTTGGTATACCTTTGATGCAACCCAACCTTATCCTTGTGGTGGTCGTGTCACTGTAGCCTATGGGCGTGATGCTGCTGATGTGGCCATATTCAACCAGTTTGGTCCCACTTTACATCCGCGTGCGATGTCGGTTCATGTTGCGATGCTGGATGAGGTGCCGGATTAACTATGATGCAGCGACTGCGTATCAAACATCTGACGGAATATATCTTTCCAACCCCTGTGGCGCTCAAACCGCATCGGCTCTTGTTGCGCCCTCGTGAAGGGCATGACGTGCGTATCGAATCATCCAAGTTGGATATTACGCCAGCCTACAACATCAAATGGCAACGTGATGTGTTTGATAACTCTCTGGCAGTTGTGAGCTTTCAGGGCCGCTCGAATAAGTTGATTATCGCCAGTGAGGTGGTGATCCAACATTTTGATCACGCGCCGTACGATTTTCTGGTTGACGATTACGCGGTGAATTATCCGTTTAACTATGCGTTGGGCGAACAGGCCGATCTGGTGGCTTATCAACAGTTGATTTTTCCCAATGATCGACAAGCCATCAATGAGTGGCTGTTACCGCTGGAGTTGCATGGCATGCAGACCTTTGGTCTGCTGCTGAAATTGAATCAGACCATCAACAGCCAGTTTTTATATCAAATGAGGGAGGAGGCTGGTGTTCAGTCGCCGGCGCAGACGTTAGCCCAGCGCAGTGGCTCCTGCCGCGATTACACCACGCTTTTTATTGAGGCGTGCCGCTGCTTGGGTCTAGCCAGCCGTTTTGTCAGTGGTTATTTACATGCCCCGGCAACAGAGGTCGGCAATGCCACCACCCATGCCTGGGCGGAGGTCTATCTGCCGGGCACTGGCTGGAAAGGCTTTGATCCTACCTCTGGTGTGGTCACGAGTAACCAGCACATTGCGGTGGCGGTGGCGCGTGACCCCGAAGCAGTACCGCCCGTCTCGGGCAGTTTTGTGGGGCCGGATGTGGCAACGCCGACGCTGCTGGTGAATGTGCAAGTGAATCTGCTTGTATGAAGCCTGGACGATATTTAGTTTGTGGTTTGTTAGTGACCTGCCTTTATTTGAGCACGCATCTTGCGTGGTAATGAATATGAAAATTATTTATGGGGCAGCGTATGTCGATTGATTTCAAAAATTATGATTCGGGCAAGTGTTACGACGAACTGATCTCCAGCAAGGGTAATCCGCGTCGTGTGGCGCAAGTTTTGTGTCGCTATTTTTCCAAATTGAACGATGCCGAGGTCACCGAGTTGAAGCAGGCGGTGGATCTGGCCATCAAGGCGCTGGGTATCTCTTTTACGGTGTATAGCGAAGGCAATAACATTGATCGTTCATGGCCGTTGGATCTAATCCCACGCATGATCAGCAGCACAGAGTGGCAGAAGACTGATCGCGGCCTCAAACAGCGGCTGATGGCCCTCAATCTGTTTATCGATGACCTTTATCACAAGCAGCGGATTGTGAAGGATGGTGTATTTCCGTCAGAGGTGCTGGCGGGCGCACGTAATTATCGTAAACAGTGCGAAGGGGTCTCGCCCCCTTTTGGTGTCTGGGCCCATATTTGTGGCGCTGATTTGGTGCGTGGTGGTGATGGTACACAGTATGTGCTGGAGGATAATCTGCGTGTCCCTTCCGGTGTCTCCTACATGCTGGAGAATCGCCACGTTATGAAGCGGGTCTTCCCGGATCTTTTTGAAGATATAAACATATTGCCGGTTGATGATTACACCACTCAGTTGTACGAGATGCTGGCGGCTATCTCGCCACGTCAGGGCGAGGTGCCGGAGGTGGTGGTGCTAACACCGGGTATCTACAACTCCGCCTATTTCGAACATAGCTATCTGGCCCAACAGATGGGTGCCGAACTGGTGCAGGGCAGCGATCTGGTGGTGGACAGCGATGATTGTGTCTACATGCGCACTATCTATGGCATGAAACGGGTCGATGTGATCTACCGTCGTATCGATGATGATTTTCTCGATTCGGAGGAGTTTCGTAAAGACTCTGCCCTTGGGGTGAAGGGGCTGATGCGTGCCTGGCGCAAGGGTAACGTGGCAATTGCCAATGCGCCCGGTGCGGGTGTGGCGGATGACAAGGTGGTCTACGCCTTTGTGCCTGAAATGATTCGTTACTATCTGGGTGAAGAGCCTATCATTCCCAACGTGCCTACCTACCTCTGCATGAAGGAGGATGAGCGCAATTATGTGCTCGACCATCTTGCCGAGTTGGTGGTTAAACCGGCCAATGAATCGGGTGGTTACGGTTTGCTGATCGGCCCCCATGCAACCAAAAAAGAGCTTAAAGAATTTGCCGCCCTGATTAAACACGATCCACGTAACTACATTGCCCAGCCGACACTTGATCTCTCCACTGTGCCAACCTTGGTGGATGGTGGCGTGGCGCCACGTCATGTCGACCTGCGGCCTTTTACGCTGCAAGGCAAAAAGATTTATGTCACTACTGGTGGCCTGAGTCGTGTTGCGCTGCCGGAAGGGTCGTTGGTAGTCAATTCGTCGCAAGGGGGGGGCAGTAAAGATACTTGGGTTGTGGATGTGGGGGATAAATAATGTTATCGCGTGTAGCTGAAAACGTATATTGGATGGCGCGTTATCTGGAGCGGGCTGAAGATACCGCGCGGCTGATCAACAGCATGACCAACCTGCTGCTCGACATGCCTAAGGATGTAGAGATTGGCTGGTACGAGCTGCTCAACGTGGTCGGCGCTGAAAAACTCTACAACGAGCACTACCCGGATAAAACCGACGAGCGTACGGTGATGCGCTTTCTTATCTGTGATACGCGCAATCCCGGCGCCATCGTCACCTGCATCAACGCCATGCGCGAAAATGCCCGCGTCAGCCGTGACATCGTGCCCAATGAAGTATGGGAGCAGGCCAACGAGCTGTACCTCTACTCGTCGGAGTACGCCAAGGCATCGGTCAGTCGGCGCAAACGCAGTGAATTCATGAGTGGTCTGATTCGCGGCTGTCAGACCATGACCGGCATCATGATGGGCACGTTGCCACACGATGATGCCTATCAGTTCCTGCGCATCGGCCGCAATCTGGAACGGGCCGACATGAGCAGCCGCATTATCGATATGGCGGCGGCCAGGCTGTTGTCGGAGGAGGAGGATTTCAACCCAGCCTTTGCTACGGTGCGCTGGATTAGTGTGCTCAAGTCACTGAATGCCTTTCAGGCCTATCGGCAGCAGGGCTTTCTCGGCGTAAACGGTGCCAATGTGCTTGATTATCTGCTGCATAAACGAGATTTTCCCCGTTCCATGGGCCACTGTCTGGATGAGGTCGGTAGTTGTTTTGCTGCCATCCATAATCCAGACGTGCCGCGCCGTCATCTCAATAAACTGCTTAAGGAGCTGGAGGTTGTTAATACCAAAAAGCTTAAACGCAGCGGATTGCATAAATTCATCGACCAGTTCCAGGTCGGTATCGGCCAGTTGCACAAGGCGATTGCCGACACCTATTTTCGTAACCAATAGGGATCAATGCGACGTTTTCACTGCAGTTGCGGGCAGGAGATATTTTTCGAAAATGGCTACTGCTTTAAATGTAATCGTAGCCTTGGCTATGCCCAGCGCTGGGTCGGATGTTAACGCTCATACCTCCCAAGGGAGAGCGCTGGCAAGTAGTTGGAGAGCGCCAGATTTATAGGTTCTGTAGCAACCGCAGTGAGTACGGCGTCTGTAACGTAGTTGTGGTGGGCAGTGATCTGTGCCACGCCTGTCGGCCATGGAGAGCGAAGCGAGGGCCGCTAGCCCCGGATAGGCTACGCCGTCTGCCCTTTCGTAGTTAGGAGCGCTAGCGAATGCAGGAGCGGCTTTAGTCGCCGTAGAGTCATTGTGGTAGCTATGTTGAGAGCAACGAGAGAACGTGAGTGAACAAGGTTGTACGAAGACGTAGCGGACGCAGGACGGTCCGGGCAAAAGGAATTAGTTGTCGCGTAAGCGAGTCAATTTACGGCATGGACGCCATAAATTGGTCACGAGGTAGCGACACGATCTGAAGGAGTCATCCAACGGGTACAGGCAGAAGAACAGGATACTGCGGAGGAATATTCAGGCAGGGACCAATGAAGCGGGTGGGTAGAAGCTGTTGCCCATTTTACGTAAGCACGCGTCTCTTCCCGGAGGAAAAGGCGCGTGTTTCCGTAGGCCGTTAACGCACCCGGACGAAGGCGTCGTTGGTGCCGTTGTTATCGCCGCTCACCAGATTGGTGGCACCGGTAACAAAGCTAAAGAACTGACCACTGGCACTCATCTTTGCCGCGTTGCTGTGATCATTACTCTGCACCCCTGCCGTGCTCACGCTTTCACGGGTGGTGGTATTGGTAGTGCGATCACGCACGAAGATGTCGGCAACTGCGTTGGTGTCGCCGCTCACCAGGTTTGCGGCATAGGACGTAAATGCCACATAACGCCCGTCGTCGCTGATGCTGGGCGATCTGCTGCCAAGCTCGCCCGTGGGTGTTTGTGCGCCGCTGCTGCTGACACTGACACGCCCCGTGGTATTGGACGTCCGGTCACGCACGAACACGTCTTCCGCATTGTTGGTGTCGCCGGTGACCAAATTGCTCGCCACCGATGAGAACGCGACATAACGTCCGTCGGCGCTGATGGAGCCCATCACGCTTGTGCTATTGGCCTGGGCACCGGTATTGGTCACGCTCACGCGTTGGGTCGTCCCCCCACTGGTGTCGCGCACAAAAAGATCGTACACGGCATTGGTGTCGCCGGACACCAAGTTGGTGGCATTGGAGCGGAACAAAACGTAACGGCCATCTCCGCTAATGTCGGAGGTGAAGTCTAATTCCTGAAAGCCCGTTTGATTGCCCTGCGCACCCGCGTTGGTGACGCTCACGCGGGTGGTGAGGTTAGAAACCACATCGCGACGGAACACATCAGGGCGCGCATTGGTATCGCCCGACACCAGATTCGTTGCATGCGAAGTAAAAGAAATGAAACGGCCGTCGTTGCTGATTGCGGGATTCGTGCTGGAACTGCCGCCTTGCGCACCCGCCGTGGATTTGCTCACGTGGACCGTGGTACCGGCCAGCATGTCGTAATGGAAAATATGATATTGGCTATTGGTGGCCGTCGAGACCAGATTGCTGGCCCCGGACTCATAGGCGATGTAGCGGCCATCACGCGAGATGGCGGGGTTGGCCGACAAGGCATTCGCCTCGACGCCACCTGCGCCGACATTGATGCGCACCGTGGTGCCCAGCAAGCGATCACGCAGAAAAACATCATCAAGGCCATTGTTATCGTTCGGAACCAGATTCGTCGCACCCGATGCAAACGCTACATAGCGGCCATCGCTGCTGATGACGGCGCGCTCGGTATAGGCGTTACCTTCGACTCCGGCCGAGCTGACACTCGCACGGTCCGTCGATGCGGCCCAAACTGCATTACTCATTGCCAAGGTTGCCAGTCCACACATAACCATTCCGTTCTGCAAAACAATCCGTGATTTGGATTTCATGAATACCTCTACATCATTATTGGATTTACGAAAGTCAGCCTGAACCATTTCAGACTAACCGGCCTTATTAACCTAGAAACGGGAGTGCACCCCAACGGGCTTCATACATTTGCTTCTGCCTGATAGCGGTCAACTGCCATTTCTAGGTTCAAAAAAGGTACGAGAGAATAAGCTTGCTACTGACTTGTTACAATCAGGTGATCGGACATTAAATTTAGGTAAGGACGTAACCAACTTCGATTAGTTAAGAAGTCAACTGCTGATTGAGTATCTTCGGAGTTTCAGGGAGTGGCCTCTGTACGCTGGCATACACAAGGCGACGGATGAGCGTACCGCTCGCTGTTTGCGGGCAAGATGCCCGCGCTCCAAAGCCCCCCACCGTCGGCGCAACGTGCTCGACTACCAGTTGCACGCTTTGTTTACCTTGATATTCGTTAACATCGATGCGATACGCGACATTGACCTGGCGTGTGGAGTCCGGCCACTGCGCCGTGCTGGTGTTGAACGCGATCGCATCGATCAAGCGTTTTTCTCCCAGTGCGCGCAGCACCATTTTTAAATGCTGCTGAGATTAAAGGAATTAAAGGGGCCAGGCACACATTATCCCTGATAATCGGAATCACAACCCCAACTTCCCCTGCCCCACCTCATGCGCCTTGGATTCATCGCGTTGCACACGCGGCCTGCCGCGCTGCTTGGCTTCCCGCCTTTGTCCGGTCGTGGCTTCGATTTTGGCATAGAAGCATGAATTGTCCAATGGCTGATTCTGGTTAAGCGCCAGCCGGATGTCGTCAATGGCTTTACTGTCCAGCTGCGACCGGGACAGGTCACGATAAGCGGCCTGCCTTTCTGTGTCTTCCCGCTCTATCGCCAGATAAAGCGGGTGGGGTGTCAGGTACGCGTTGGCTTGCCCAAGGACGTTGTGCCAATAGCTGGTCCAGCGGTAGTGGGCAGGGTCATCCACCATGGCGGCTCGCACGGGGTTGAGTTCGATGTAGCGCTGGCAAGCAGGTAGGTTTCGGCCTGGATCAATGAGGATTTGTAGCGACTGTCCCACAGGGTGCCGCTGCGGCGGTAGGTAGTGTTGATGTATTGCACGTAGCGCCGCCCGAGGGCAATGATGAGCCGGGGGATGGCGTCCGCCCGGTCAGGATGACCAGTAGGTGGACGTGATTGGTCATGAGGGCGTAGGCGTGCAGCGCGCAGTTTTTTTCGAGGGCTTCGCCCAGCCAGTACAGATAGGACTGGTAGTCTTCCTCGCCGAAGAAGCAGGGTTCGCGGTTATGCCCCCGTTGCACGATGTGCAAGGGGACGCCATCA
>JAYWDX010000130.1:0-6387 GCA_043779675.1 Tenderia sp. (SeqCode) | reverse complement strand
TCCTGAGAAGTTACATTAAGAACCAGCCCCTTGCCTTTGATGTTGTGTTCATTCAGATACTTGCTAATTGCCTCAGCACCGCACTCAGAAGTGGCCGTGCCGATCACCACAGCACCATCCTTACCTAACTCAAGTGCAATTGCTTTGCCGATGCCACGGCTGGCACCGCTAATCAGCGCAATCTCATTTTCCAGTTTCATAATGACAATACCCTTTTATCTTTACGAGCCGTTAACGGCATCCAGTGCCACCTGCAACGTGGCAGCATCAAATACCGGCAATGTGTTTATGTCACGGTCAATACGTTTATTAAGACCTGCCAAAACCTTGCCCGGACCACACTCCACTATAGTAGATACACCCGCCTTGCCCAGAGCCTGTATGGTCTCTACCCAACGTACTGGCTGGTGGAGCTGCTGTGCCAGCAGGGCGCGAATAGTATCGGCGTCACGATGCGCCATTACATCGACGTTGTGCAGCACCTCTATCAGCGACGCCTTAACTTCAATAGTCGCCAACACCTTGGTCAGCTCATCGGCGGCGGGTTGCATCAAACTGCAATGAGAGGGAACACTCACCGGCAACAGCAGTGCACGTTTGGCACCCGCCTCTTTAGCCAGCACCAATGCCCGTTCCACAGCGGCCACCGAACCTGCCACCACCACCTGTCCCGGCGCATTGAAATTGACTGCTTGTACCACAGCCCCCGTTTCACGATAAAAAGCAGCAGCCGCAGCACATACTTCAATCACTACCTCATCACTCAACCCCAGGATCGCCGCCATGGTGCCCTGTCCCGCTGGCACGGCGGCTTGCATCAGCTGGCCGCGTTTCTCTACCAGTTTGATGGCAGTAGCAAAATCAAGCGCGCCCGCCGCCACCAGCGCCGTATATTCACCGAGACTGTGGCCTGCCATGTAGCGCGGAGTGGTGCCACCGGCGGCCAGCCAGACACGCCAGCATGCGATGCCTGAGGCAAGCATAGCGGGCTGGGTCTTGTCGGTCTGGTTGAGGTCAGCCTCAGGGCCATCCTGCACCAGCTTCCACAAATCATAACCAAGGGCCATGCTGGCCTCAGCAAAGGTCTCACCAACCTGCTTCCACTCTGCCGCCAGTGAGGCCAGCATGCCTACAGACTGGGAACCCTGGCCGGGGAAGACTATCGCAAATGACATAATTATTCCTTCTTAACAGAACTTTATGTGCGAATTATTAATTTAGAACTTGAGCAGCACCGAGCCCCAGGTGAAGCCACCACCGAAGGCCTCCAGCAGCACGGTCTCACCGCGTTTGATACGGCCATCGCGTACTGCCACATCCAGCGCCAACGGGATTGAGGCGGCTGAAGTATTGCCGTGTTCATGCACCGTCACCACTACTTTTTCCATCGGCATATCGAGCTTTTTGGCAGTCGCGGTGATAATGCGGATATTGGCTTGATGAGGCACCAGCCAGTCGATATCACTCTTTTTTAAATTATTGGCTTCAAGAGTTTCGTCAACGATGCGGCCCAGAGTACGCACAGCAACCTTAAAAACCTCATTACCCTGCATCTCCATGAATAGGCGGCCACCCTCGTCGCCACGCGAAATACCACCAGGCACATGCAGCAGCTCGTCGTACTCACCATCGGCATGCAGGTGGGTAGAGAGAATGCCGGGTTCGGCACTGGCCTCCAGCACTACAGCACCTGCACCATCGCCGAACAGTACGCAGGTGGCTCTATCTTTCCAATTGGTAATGCGCGACAGGGTCTCAGCCCCAACCACCAACGCCCGTTTAGCACTGCCGGTCCGGATGAATTTATCTGCAATGCTGAGTGCGTAGACAAATCCAGAGCAGACTGCCTGCACATCAAAGGCTGCCGAGCCGTGAATGCCAAGGCGCTTCTGTAGTAAACAGGCGGTGCTGGGGAAGATTTTGTCAGCCGTCGTAGTCGCTACAATAATCAGGTCAATATCAGCAGTAGTGATGCCGGCAGCAGCTACCGCATTAATGGCCGCCTGCTCGGCAAGGTCACAGGTGGTTTGACCAGCAACGGCAATATGACGTTTATGAATGCCGGTACGCTCTCTGATCCACTGATCCGAGGTTTCCACCATCTTTTCCAGATCGGCGTTTGTAAGCACATTTTCCGGCAAGTAACTGCCGGTACCGGCTATTCTCGAATAGATCAAAGATTATCCTGCCTGTTTGATCAGCAGCCGCTCCAGCTGCTGGCTAATCTTTTCCGGCACCGCCTTATTCACCTCATGCACCGCCTCGTTAATGGCGTTGGCAAAGGCAAAGATGTCGGCACTGCCGTGGCTCTTGATAACGATACCGTTGAGACCAACAAAACTGGCGCCATTGTAACGGCGAGGATCGATCTTCATTTTGATCGCCTTCAGGATCGGTGATGCAATCAACGCCGCGCACTTGGTGAAGATATTTTTGGAGAAGGCTTCGCGCATGAAATAGGCAATCATCTTCGCCACACCTTCGGTGGTTTTAAGTGCAACATTACCAACAAAACCATCACACACCACCACATCTACAGTCCCTTTAAATATATCATCACCCTCGACGTAACCGACGTAGTTGATGGGACTGGCTGCCAGCAGGCGAGATGCCTCTTTAACACGTTCATTGCCCTTCATCTCCTCTTCACCGATATTGAGCAGTCCCACCGTAGGGTTGGGGATATTATCAACCGCCTGGGTCAGAACCGAACCCATCACTGCAAATTGCAGCAACACATCGGCACTCGAATCAACATTGGCCCCCAGATCAAGCACACGGGTATGCCCTTTCATGGTTGGCAGAGTAGAGATAATGGCAGGGCGGTCAATGCCCGGCAGTGTTTTCAGAACAAAACGGGCCGTGGCCATCAGGGCACCGGTATTTCCAGCGCTGACACAGGCATCCGCCACCCCTTCGTGCACCAGATTGATGGCCACCCGCATGGATGAGTCCTTTTTGGTACGCAAGGCAGTAGAGGGAAGTTCGTCCATTTCCACCCGTTGCGAGGCGTGATGGATAAGGATATTGGGACCAACATCAGCGCCGTGCTTGCGCAGCTCAGCCACCAAGACGTCATAGTCCCCTACCAAAATCAACTTGAGAGTCGGACTCTCCTTAATAACACTAAGGGCGGCAGGCACAACCACACAGGGGCCATGATCACCGCCCATCGCATCAAGGGCGATAGTTTGACTCAAGTCAACTATTCCTTGTCAGCAATCACCTTGCGACCACGGTAAAAACCGTCTGGAGTGACGTGATGACGCAAGTGGGTTTCACCCGTGGTTGAATCAACGGAGAGGGCTCCAGTGGTCAAAGCATCGTGTGAACGACGCATGCCGCGTCTAGAGGTGCTCTTCTTGTTCTGTTGTACGGCCATGGCAATAAACTCCTAATATTTAACGCAAACTTCAATTCGTTGTTACTAACCGTCCCGTTTCAGGGACGCCAAAACTGCAAATGGGTTCTTCTTCTCTGTCACCTCTTCAATGCCAGAGAGTTCCTCTTGTTGTTTTTCAAACCAGGGTTGACAGGACTGTTGCGGATGAACCGCTACGATCGGGATCGCCAGGATCAACTCATCCTCTATCAACTCGCTAAGAACGACTGTCTCCTCCGCCAGGACATGGGCCTCATAGGACTCAGGCATGGTAAGCGCTCGTTCTTCACTGGCAGCAAAGCCTACAGCAATATCCGTCTCCAGTGAGACTGCCACCGGCTCCATGCAGCGCTGGCAGACCAATCTCACCTGGGCACTGAGGCGTCCACGCATGTAGCTGATACCCTGCGCATCGATGTCAAACTGCAAATCAACGTCGACATCGCCGCAATTATCAGCCAATAGCCCCGTCAAACGCGCCATAGTATCAAGCTTCAGCACGCCTTGCAGTAACCTGCGCTGCCGTGCCAATTTGAAGGGTATAATCTGTTCTGGTAACCGCTGGGGTGACATAGGCGCGGAATGATAAAGCCAAGCCCGGCCTCTGTCAAAGAAAATTGTTATTTTTCACCCTGTTATCACGACAGAAACTTGACTTCACAAGATGATTCTCGTAGAACCCTGATATTACACAGCCGAACCTGCACCGGCCTGAGAACCACATGCGGCGCCCTCTTAGATACTGCTAGGCGCTTCCGGCAACACAATAATTACATTGATAAATCAATATGATAAAAAAAGTTCTGATTGCTAATCGTGGTGAAATTGCTGTCCGTATTGTGCGCGCCTGCGCCGAGATGGGCATTAAATCGGTTGCCATTTATACTGATGCCGACCGCCACTCCCTGCATGTCAAAAAGGCCGATGAAGCTTATAACCTGGGGCCGGATTCGGTCGCGGGTTATCTTAATGCCCACCGCATCGTCAATCTAGCGGTGGCGGCGGGTTGTGACGCGCTTCACCCCGGCTACGGCTTTCTCTCCGAAAATCCGCAGCTGGCTGAAATCTGTAAGCGCCGGGGGATTCGTTTCATTGGCCCCAGCGCCGAGGTAATTCACAACATGGGCGACAAGATCGAGGCCCGTCACGCCATGATCAAGGCGGGCATCCCGGTCACGCCGGGCAGCAATGGCAACGTCGAATCCCTTGAAGAGGGGGTCACTATCGCCAACAGCATCGGCTACCCCATTATGCTCAAGGCCACCGCCGGTGGTGGCGGTCGCGGTATCCGCCGTTGCGAAAATGAGGACGATCTGCGCCGCAACTATGACCGTGTCATCTCTGAGGCGACCAAGGCCTTTGGCAAGTCTGACCTGTTTATCGAAAAATGCGTGGTCAATCCGCGCCACATTGAGGTCCAGATCCTCGCCGATAGCCACGGCAATGTCATCCATCTCTTTGAACGCGACTGTTCCATCCAGCGCCGCCACCAAAAACTAATCGAAATCGCCCCCTCGCCGCAGCTCAACGACGAGCAGCGTAAGTATATTGGTGACTTGGCCGTCACTGCCGCCCGCGCAGTGGGTTACGAAAATGCCGGGACAGTCGAATTCCTGCTCGATCAGGAGAACAATTTTTATTTTATGGAGATGAATACTCGCTTGCAGGTGGAACACCCCGTCTCCGAGACCATCACCGGTATCGACATTGTCCAGGAGCAGATCCGTATCGCCGCTGGCCTGAAACTGCGTTACCAGCAGGAGGATGTGCAACGCCGCGGTTACGCCATGGAGTTCCGCATCAATGCCGAAGACCCAAAAAATGGCTTCTTGCCAAGTTTTGGCCGCATCACCCGCTACCTTGCGCCCGGCGGTCCCGGCGTGCGCACCGATGCCGCCATCTACACCGGTTATGTGATTCCACCCCACTACGACTCGCTCTGCGCCAAACTCACCGTCTGGGCTTTGACCTGGGATGAGTTACTGGATCGGTCCACACGCGCCCTCAATGACATGGGGGTATATGGTATCAAGACCACCATCCCCTACTACCTGGAGATACTGAAATCCCCAGAGTTCCAGAGCGGCAGTTTCGACACCGGTTTTGTCGAGAGCCACCCTGAGCTGGTGAATTACTCAGTGAGACGGCCGCCACGTGAGCTGGCGGCTGCGATTGGTGTTGCCATTGCAGCCCATCTGGGGCGTTAATGATGGCTGTGATCACGGAAAATGCAACGACTCCCATCGAAAAATCGTACCCTTATTGTTCTCTCGGGATCTCCCCCGCTTCCACATGCCGGCGTTTATGGATCACGGCCAACACCTCGATGAGGTTGTCGGTTTTGATCTCGTAAAGTATCCGGTAGGAGTAAACAGCCAGCTCACGCACGGCCTCCTCATTCAATTCCGGAACCTTGCGCCCTTTGCGTGGCAGTTCATCCAGGCCGATGGTTTTGCGTACCAGCTCTTCACTGACACGTTTGGCATAGAGTGGAGAGTCCTGGGCGATGTAGTCGTGAATATGGCGAAGTTGGGTTTTGGCGTGGGCCGTCCACCTCACCATGACTGAATGTCCTTGAGCACCTCTTCAGCCGGTTGGGTCTTGCCTTCGACCGCATCCTGCTGGCCCCGGCGGATATTCTCCAGAACATAGAGCCGGTACATGATCTCTTCGGTATCGGCGCTGTCGGGTAGTCGCTGGATCGCCTCCAACGCCTCCTGTTTTGCAGAGTGGGAATGTGACATGGTCGAACCTCCTTTTGATATCAAAGTCGAGCTATTTTACCGGACCCTGTGATAATTATCGCCCCCACGGCGGTTAATGCCAGACAGGCGTCTTTGCCATTCGGCGCAATGCATTACGCTTATTGACGCCTTACCCATTCCGTCTTACCGTATTGGCGCGACGGCATAGAGACATGATTTGAAGATCGTGTCGCTACCTACAGCTGATTCCTTTTGCCCGGACCGTCCTGCGTCCGCTACGTCTTCGTACAACATCGTTCA
>JAYWDX010000129.1:0-30202 GCA_043779675.1 Tenderia sp. (SeqCode) | reverse complement strand
TGGGGCGGGTGGGCTGACGCTGACCTTTTCAACGGCAGGGGCCTTGCGGGCCGCTTCGGGGCGGTTGACGCTCTGCGCACTGGCCTCTGTCTTGATGGTCTGCCACTCCCGTTGCAGATCGGCCGGCAGGGCGATGGTGGTGGGTAGCCTGAGTTGCTCAAGCGCCACCCTGGGTTGCTTCTCCTCCATGGCGATGCGGGCCTGAATCAGCCGCAGCCGCAGGTTCTGGTCGGTGGTCAACTGTTTGGTGTCAAGGCTGGCGATGATCGCTTTGGCGCGGTCACTGTGGTGGCCGCGACTCAAAAGGTTGGCGGCCTCCAGCAGATGCCCCTCTCTCGCCGGGCTGTTGATACGCAGTGCCAGCTGCTGATAATTCTGCGCCGCCTCAAGCAGCTTGCCGCGACTCTCATAGTCTTTGGCTTGCGCATAAAGGGCGGTGCTGTTGACTTGCTTGATATCTTGCTCCGGCATGTTGCCACAACCGGCAAAGAGGATCAGCAAGAGCGCCAGTAGCTGGCGGCTGACGGGGGGGCGGGCCATATGTATTGTTGTCATGAGGTTATGCGTGTTGTGAATACAGTTAAAAACTGGCGGCGTAAATGCCGGAACGGTGCAGTATAGCATTTGGCATAATAGCCCGCTCCCAGACTCAGCAACCAACAGGACAGCAGCATGGCGCAGTGCGGAACACTATATGTAGTGGCGACACCGATCGGCAATCTTGGCGACATGACCGCCCGCGCCATTGTGGTGCTGCAGCAGGTGGACCTGATCGCCGCCGAAGATACCCGCCACAGCGGCCCGTTGTTGCAACACTTTGGTATCACCACCCCCTGTATCGCTTGTCATGACCACAACGAGCGCGAGATTGCCGCCGGATTGGTGGCGCGAATAATGGCAGGTGAATCGATAGCTCTGATCAGTGACGCCGGCACGCCACTGATCAGCGACCCTGGTTATCATCTGGTGCGCGCCGCCCGCGAGGCCAGTGTTCCCGTCGTACCGATCCCCGGCGCCAGCGCCATGATCGCCGCCCTCTCCGTCTCCGGCCTGCCCTCGGATCGCTTCAGTTTTGAAGGCTTCCTGCCTGCCAAGTCGTCAGCCCGGCGGCAGCGGCTACAAGCCTTGGCTGATGAGGGCGGCACCCTGATCTTCTACGAATCGACCCACCGCATCGAAGAGTCCCTCGCCGACATGGCCGAGGTCTTCGGTCTTGAACGTTATGTGGTTATCGCCCGTGAAATCACCAAACGTTTTGAAACCGTACACGGCGACACTCTGGAGAATCTGATCGCCTGGATCGCCGCCGACGCCAATCAAACCAAGGGTGAGTTTGTGGTGATGGTGCATGGTGCAGCAGCGCCTGAAACCAGAGTGGTCGATGCAGAGACTGAGCGTGTCCTGCGGCTGTTGCTCGAAGAGCTGCCGGTCAAGCAGGCCGCAGCGCTGGCAGCGAAAATAACGGGCGCAAAGAAGAATGCGTTGTATCAATTTGCGCTGGGGTTGGCAGAGTAAATCCCTCCGCTTTTTCACAGCGATATTGCGGCTTGACGACACCCCCCGTTCCCGGTTAGTGTCAGGCCACATTGGCAAAAGCAAGGACGCTGAGATGGCCATCATAAACCGCAATTACCCCCCCCCTATTTGTCAGGTATTTACTGGGTGCAATATTGCTCTTCCCGCTTGCGGCGTTTGGGGCGCGTAGCTACAAACCGAGCAATACCACACAATCCTACTCGACGATGGCAAAGGCCGAAGCCGCCATGCGCGCCGTCAGCCCTGCTGCTGCCAGGCTGCAATTTAATCGTCTGCTCAGCGATATACCGACACCAAATTCTGACGTTTTTTACTCTGTGCCCGATGTCCAGCCCAATCCGCCCGTGTGGTCAGACTTGTACAATGTGCCGGGACAATATCCTTCTGGGCAGGCTGTGTGCGATGCTCGGCGGGCGTACATTAATTGGGCTACCCCATTGGTCTACGTTGAGACAGCCCCCTTGTGGGGGAACGGTAGTCAATCTAGCATACGGGGCTGGGCTCAGTGCCAGGATCGGGTTTCGCCCAGCTCTATACTCGGTTGGCCACAGGGCTGGCTCTCCTGCCCCAGTGGCTACAATCCCCCGCGATACACAGGTGATATTAGCCCTCCAATGAGCAGCGAGCCCAACATGTCCTGCGGCAACCCACTCACAGTAACCATCGCCGTTCTTCCAGCCGCAGTATGCACCGTCCCGCCTCTGACCCCGCTGCCCAGCAAGGAGGCGGACCCGGATACCTACGCTTTTGAGCACGAAAAGAATCGAGTGGACATCTCACGGCTGAATGCTGAGATGAAGGCCGCCTTGGTCTGCCTGACGCAGAAGACAGGCAAGGCCGCCTCCAGTTTTGTCTCATCGGCTTATCGACCGCCTGCTTATCAGGCGCATTTCAAAGAGGTTTGGGAAACATGGAAATTGCTGAAAAAGCTGAAGGGGGCAGAGCTTGTGGCATGCCAAACCCTTTACGCCGAGGTGAAGCGGGAGATTGGAAAGGAGGGGCATGATATAGAAGATTTGAAAATACCACCCGCTGGTCGAAATGGGCCTCACACCCGAGGAGCGGCGTTTGATGTGCACAGCTGGTTCATCCCCAGCGTGGACACGTTTTCAGCTGATTGCAAGGTTTATAGGAACCTAAAAAAGGAGGATAAAATACATGTTATCCATCGTTAACTGTTTGTGTGGAGATTGAATTATGAGTTGTAAATTTAAAAAAATGGTGGCCTATATCGGTATTGCGGCTGGTTTGATGGTAGCGAATGTTGCGCAAGCCCAGAACCCACCCCCTTTTGTTCAGGTCAAGGCGTACATGCAGTGTTATGGCGGTAATTTTGTATACCACTACAAAGTCATTAATAATCATGCGCGTGCATCGATTGGTAGCTTTGCGGTTGGGCGTACCAATGATCAGTGGGATGAGCCCCCGGAGCTTATTGTTGAGCCTGTCTTTATAAATGAGGCCTACAAAATTACCGCTCCGCCGGGCTGGGAGGGCGGTGGCGGGCGTTGGGAGGAGTTTCCTGATTATTTGAGCATAGAGTGGGAACTTGAAGATATAGTGGATTTTAATACTGCTGATGCGCGTAGGTTTATTGGTCCTGGACAGACCTTGGCAGGGTTCAGCGTTACTCTTGACCGCAAAGATCCGACTTATCTGAACAGCCATTTTACGGTGGGGCTTAGTTATGGTTCTAGTTTTACAGGAGTGATTGAATTCGATCCCTCGGAGCCTTCGCTTTGTCCATGAGCTTTACAATGATGTAAAAACGGTTCCCGATATTGTTGTTTAAATCGGTGATGTGTATCGGTAATCGTTAATCGATACGCATTGTTTAATGCGGCGTCATTTCAATGGTAAGTATATAAAGAGCGATCATACTGAATGGTTGAATCGTTAAGTCGCTGGATCGAATAGTTGATTCCTTCCCACCCGATATCTACGAGAAGAGCATCCCAATCCTTTCCTTCATTCAGGCTGATAAAGCCAATGACATTGTCGGTGGTGTCTGCCCAGTTGTCGGTGTTCAGGTCCGTTGCAGTATCGACTCTCTCCTCCACCCCCGTGTTACGTGAAATTTTCTCTTGCCTGAGCACCCGCTTTCCGTCCAGGAAAAACCGGCAAATCTCCACGGACTCAACAAACTCTTTTTTCGTCCACTCTTCCATGGTTTTCTTCTTGTATTCCGGCCACGCCCATTCGACGTACCCCTCTTCTACTTGCCGCATCTCTTCTTCGAGTCTCTGTTTTCTCTTTTCCGGGCCTGCCTTCTTCACCTTGCCGATATCCAGTTGGATAATTGCGCGCCCCTTCTGTACCGGGAACTTCTTGATGCGAATCAAGGAATCGGGAGCATAACAGGCGTTTGTAACATGATGTCGCACTAGGCCCACATACGGATTGTCTTTTATCCCCATCGAGATGGAGTCCCCCGCTCCTTCTGAAATCCATGCACTTGCCGGAAGTCCGCGTATGGCAAACCCCAGGTTACTAGAGTCTTCTGACTCGGGTGAGATCCGGGCCAGCGATTCAGGCATGTCGCCACGAAACGAATGAGCGCATCCAATCTCTGCCCATAGGCGTTTGTCGTCATTGATCTTTTTGAAACCGAGAGCGCTGAGCCTCTTTTCCGCCTCTGCGGCCCGGATGACATGAGCGATTTTTCCGATCATGGGGGATTGATCCATCGAAATAAACCAGGCCTTCTCATCAAGTCTCAAGGACGTGCCGGGGTAGATGCCAAGACAGTTGTTGTAGTTAATGAATGTGTTCTTTTCGTAGGAAAACTCAGCCTCTGCCGACATGGAAATAACGAGAACAAGGCTTGCACAGAATTTAGAAAATTGCAGTTTGTCCATAAAAATCCTCCGCTCGTCAGTAATGATACCGGCACGAAATAATCGTCAGCATCCTCTCGTCCACTGTATACACCAGCCGGTTCACATCGTCGATACGGCGTGACCAGAGGCCGGTGAGGTTTTCTTTTAGCGGTTCGGGTTTTCCGATGCCTGCAAAGGGTTTGCGTTGGGTGGCCTAGATGAGTTTGTTGATGCGCTTGAGTCTCTTTTTGTCCTGCTCTTGCCAATAGAGGTAATCGCTCCAAGCTTCGTCGGTTCAGCTGAGGAGTTTACTCATTGCTGAACGGGCGCTCTTGTGTCTGGCCGCTGCGGTACTGTTCGATGGAGCGGGCGAGGTGGGCGGCGTTGGTGGGGGAGCGTAATAGATGGACGGTCTCCATCAGGCTGTTGAATGAATCCAGCGACATGATGACGGCGTCTTCTGCGTCGTGGCGGCTGATGACGGTGTAGTCGGCGTCTTCCACGGTCTGATCGAGGACGCTTTTGAGGTTGTTGCGGGCTTCGGTGAATGTGATGGCGCGCATGTTGCACCTTATCTGTTCAGAAAGTTGTACAAGTGTATCGGCTGTCGGCGACCTGTCCAATAAGTTGAACAGCTATTTGTACTGGTGTTCCTCTGTTTGTGGGGTATACTCCGCGCCGGAGTCGGCTAAGCAACCGCGGTGTTCCGGATTTCGGTCCGGGCATGGAGGAAAGTCCGGGCTCCATAGGGCAGGGTGCCAGGTAACGCCTGGGAGGCGCGAGTCTACGGAAAGTGCAACAGAAAATAAACCGCCTACGTCTCCTTCGGGAGGCCGGTAAGGTTGAAATGGTGCGGTAAGAGCGCACCGCGTCGGTGGCAACATTCGACGGCTAGGTAAACCCCACCCGGAGCAAGGCCAAATAGGGGAACAATGGCGCTGCCCGCGCTGTTCCCGGGTAGGCTGCTTGAGGTACGCGGTGACGTGTATCCCAGATGAATGGTTGCTCTCGACAGAACCCGGCTTATCGGCCGACTCCTTTTTTATCTTGCGTTACCTCCATGACTCACTATTTGAGTGGTGGGGGTTATTTTCCTCGAAATATGCAATATCCACTCTCAAGTTAAAGTGAAATATGAGGTCGACGGGTCAACCGTATGATTTCGCTTCGGTATTAAAACAAGCAATTTTTCTTGTCTCTCCCCACTTCGTCATTAATCCGCTAAGTTGCTGTACTAAAAGAAAGAATCCCATTCTCGAGCCTCGATTTTGCTTGACAAAAAGGGGTGGTAATTCCTATAGTGGTAAAGTTGTGGGGGAAAGTGGTCGATAGTGGGTGGGCAGGATCAATCAGGGACGGATGAGATAAGTGTTTCGGGGTGTAAGTGCGATTAACGTGGATGCTAAAGGCCGCATGGCAATGCCGGCCAAGTATCGCGATCGCCTCCAGGAATGCTGTGCCAATCGTCTGGTATTGACGGTTGACCTTGATCGTTGTCTGCTGCTGTTTCCTGAGCCGGACTGGGATCAATTTGAGCACAAGCTGATGCAACTACCCACGCTCAATCCCCGCACCCGTCGTCTGCAGCGCCTTTTTTTGGGCCACGCGGCGGAGTGTGAGATCGATAACCAAGGGCGCATTTTGGTGCCACAACTGCTGCGGGAATATGCGGGATTGGACAAGCATGTGGTGCTGGTGGGTCAGGGCGCCAAATTTGAGCTGTGGGATGAGGCCTCTTGGAATGAAAACCGTGAAACATGGCTGGCTGAAGAGGCCGTAAGTACGGATGCGTTGCCTGCAGAATTGGAAGCATTGTCATTTTGAATAATAGGAATGGTGAATTTGTTCATCGCCCGGTACTGCTGGATGAGGCCTTGGTGGCTCTCGATCTTAAGCCTGATGGGATGTATGTGGATGCCACGTTTGGTCGTGGCGGTCATGCGGCGGCCATTTTGCAGCGCTTGGGGCCGCAGGGGCGGTTGTTGGCTATCGACAAAGATCCGGACGCCATTGCCGTTGCTCGTGAACGTTTTGCTGGCGAGCCACGCTTCTCGATTTTTCACGGCAGTTTTGCCGAGCTTGGCGCGGCCGTTGACGCGGCCGGTGTGCGTGGCCGGGTTGATGGCTTGCTGCTGGATTTAGGTGTCTCGTCGCCGCAGCTGGATGATGCCAGTCGTGGTTTTAGTTTTATGCGTGATGGTCCTCTTGATATGCGTATGGATATCAGTCGCGGCCTGTCGGCGGCGCAGTGGTTGGCGCAGGCGGGAGAGGGTGAGATTGCCCGTGTCCTGAAGGAGCTGGGTGAGGAGCGGTTTGCCAGGCGTATTGCCCGTGCCATTGTCAGCACCCGCCAGGCGACTCCCCTCGAGACGACCCGCCAGCTGGCGAAGCTGGTGACTGAGGCGATTCCGCGCTGGGAACCGGACAAAAATCCAGCGACCCGTAGTTTTCAGGCGATCCGCATCTTCATTAATCGTGAGTTGGATGATCTGCGTGATTGCATGGACCAGGTAGTGGATGTGCTGGCGGTAGGTGGCCGGTTGGCGGTGATTAGCTTCCATTCGTTGGAAGACCGGATTGTTAAGCGTTTCATGCGTGATGAGGCGCGTGGTGATGATTTTCCTGTGGGTCTGCCAGTGACGGTGGATCAGTTGCGGCCCACCTTGCGTGTGGTGGGTAAGGCAGTGCGACCGTCGCCGGAAGAGGTGGATGTAAATCCCCGGGCGCGGAGTGCTGTATTGCGTGTCGCGGAGAAGATGTGAACGCAGCTCCAGCAGCGGTGAAGGCAGGGCAAAAGCAGTCTTGGTACGGCAATGGCGCTGCGGTCATGCTGTTGCTGGGGGTTGCGGTGATGGTGTCGGCGCTGGCAGTGGTGTACGCCAAGTATCAGAGTCGCACCCTCTTTGTTGAGCTGCAAGGCTTGAATAAGGGTCGGGATGCCATGGATGTAGAGTGGGGCCAGTTGCAGCTGGAGCAGAGTACCTGGACGGATAACGGTCGTATCGAAGAGATTGCCCGCGATCGACTGGGTATGTTGCTGCCAGAGCCGAAGCAGGTTGTGGTGGTGCGGCCGTGAACGGTTCTGCGCAGGTAGGGGCTTGGCGGCGCTGGTTTGTCTTGAGCCTGTTGTTGCTTGGGGCGGCCGGGCTGGTCTGGCGCTCTGTCTACTTGCAGTGGGTGAATCAGGACTTTTTGCAGAATCAGGGGGATGCCCGCCACCTGCGGGTGGTGGAGCTGGCGGCAAATCGCGGTGTGATCATGGACCGTAATAACGAACCGCTCGCCATCAGCACGCCGGTTGATTCGGTCTGGGTAAATCCCAAGCTGTTCCTGGCCAGCGCCACCAAGGGTGATGAGGCGCGCCTGGCACAGCTACTAGAGATGACGCCTGAGGAGTTGAAACAGAAGATCGGCCAGCGCGCCGATCGTGAGTTTGTCTACGTTAAGCGCCGTGTGGCGCCAGAGCTGGCGGAGCGGGTCGAGCGGCTTGGACTGGCCGGTGTGGCGTTGCAACGTGAGTATCGCCGCTACTACCCGATGGCTGAGGCGGCGGGGCATGTGGTGGGTTTTACCAGTGTTGATGATGAAGGACAGGAAGGGATAGAGCTGGCCTTTGATGAGCAATTGCGTGGCGCACGCGGTGCCAAGCGGGTATTGAGGGATAGTCTAGGCAACGTGGTTGAGAATGTGGAGAGCATCGCTGAGCCACAGCCAGGCAAGGATCTGGTGCTGAGTATTGATCGCCGCCTCCAGTATCTGGCCTACCGTGAGTTGAAGGCGGCAGTACAGACACATCGCGCAAAGGCAGCCTCTGCGGTGATCCTTGATGTCCAGACCGGCGAGGTGCTGGCGATGGTCAATCAGCCCAGTTTTAATCCCAATAATCGCGCCAGTTATGATACCAGTCATAACCGCAATCGCGCCGTGACCGATCTCTTTGAACCGGGTTCTACCATCAAATCTTTTACCGTGGCGGCAGCGTTGGAGGCGGGCAAGATCACGTCCCAGACGGTCATCGACACTGCGCCTGGCTACCTGCGTGTGGGTCGCAATACGATTCGTGACGCCGTTGATTATGGTTCCATCGACATTGCTACCGTGCTGCAGAAATCGAGCAATGTCGGTGTCTCCAAAATCGCTTTTTCCATTACCCCGGAACAGCTTTGGAAGACCTTCAGCCATGTTGGGTTTGGCACGGCCAGTGGCAGCCGTTTTCCGGGTGAGGCCAGTGGTGTGGTGGGTGATTATTGGCGCTGGAAGCAGATTCAGCAGGCCAGTCACTCTTATGGTTATGGCATGTCAGTAACGGCGCTCCAGTTGGCGCGGGCCTACGGTGTATTGGCTGCGGATGGCGTGCTGAAGCCGGTTTCGTTTGTGAAGGTGGTCGAGGCACCGTTGGGCGAGCAGGTGATGCCTGTTGCCGTGGCGCGTCAAGTGCGCTCCATGCTTGAGAGTGTGGTGGCCGATGCGGGTACCGGCAAGCGGGCGCGGGTGAGTGGTTATCATGTCGCGGGCAAGACCGGCACGGTGCACAGCAGCAGTAATGGTGGTTATGCCGATGACCGTTTCAGCGCCCTGTTTGCAGGCATGGCGCCAGCCACCAAGCCGCGTCTGGCGATGGTGGTGGTGGTGCATGAGCCAGCCGGCAATGAATATCACGGTGGCAGTGTGGCGGCGCCGGTCTTTGCCAAGGTGATGAGTGGCGCGCTACGGCTGTTGAATGTGGCACCGGATGATCTGCAAAGCATGAAGTTGCATCAAGCAGGCCTCTCGGAAGGGGCGGGTAATGGCAGTAGCTATCTGTTGCGCACCACAGCTGGGGGAACGCATTGATGGCGATTGTTGTGCATCAACTGAATGAATTGTTGCAGGGGCTGGTGGCTGGCCCCGTCGCCAATCTGGATATCAACGGCTTGAGCCTTGATAGTCGCCTTGTCTGTCGTGGTGATCTCTTTATCGCCCTGCCGGGGAGTCGTGCCCAGGGCCACACCTTTATAACGGTGGCAGTGGCTGCCGGTGCGGTGGCCGTGGTGTTTGATGAGCAGGTGCAATTCACGGATGAGTGTTCTGTACCGGCGTTGGCGGTAGTTGATCTGGCCCATAAGGCCGGGGTGATTGCGGGGCGTTTTTACGGCCACCCTTCAAGTGAGCTTTTGATGGTGGGGGTGACCGGTACTAACGGCAAGACTTCGTGCAGCCACTTTATCGCCCAGGCGCTTGATGGTCAGCCAAAATCGAGCGCCGTGATTGGCACGCTGGGCAACGGCCTGCTGGGGCAGCTCAACACGGCGACCCACACCACGCCCGATGCCCTGAGCCTGCACGCCATGCTGCGCAGCTTTGTTGATCAAGGTGTTGGCGAGGTGGCGATGGAGGTCTCGTCGCACGGTCTGGAGCAGGGGCGTGTCAGCGGCGTTGAGTTTGATGTGGCGGTCTTCACTAATCTCAGTCGTGACCATCTCGACTACCACGGCGACATGGAGAGTTATGGCCGTGCCAAGGCGCGCCTGTTTGCTATGCCCGGACTGCGCCACGCGGTGATTAATGGCGACGATGACTTTGGCCTGACGTTGTTGGCAGAGCTGCCAGCAACAGTGAATAGCGTGGTCTACACTCTTGGCCAAGCCCCTTTTGAGGTGGCGACCGTGCGTGGTCAGCTGCTCAAGATCGGC
Source organism: Tenderia sp. (SeqCode) (assembly GCA_043779675.1). Classification (GTDB taxonomy): domain Bacteria; phylum Pseudomonadota; class Gammaproteobacteria; order Tenderiales; family Tenderiaceae; genus JAKFXL01. Next base: position 20,175 of record JAYWDX010000129.1, on the reverse strand, counting down.
CGTGCTGGCCTGGCGCTGGCGGTAGAGACGCCGTGGGGCAATGGCCAGTTCATTAGCCCGTTGCTGGGGCGTTTTAATGCCAGCAACCTGCTTGCGGTGTTGGCGACACTGCTGGTAACCGGGATGCCGCTCGCGCTGGCGTTGCAACGACTTGAATCTGTGCAGACAGTGCCGGGCCGGGTTGAACGTTTTGGCGCCGCCGGGCAGCCGTTGGTGGTGGTTGATTACGCCCATACCCCCGATGCCCTGGAGCAGGTGTTGCTGACGTTGCGTGAACATTGTGATGGCGAACTCTGGTGCCTGTTTGGTTGCGGCGGTGATCGTGACAAAGGCAAGCGGCCGCTGATGGGCGCGATTGCCGAGCGGCTTGCCGACCATGTTGTTGTTACCGACGACAATCCTCGCCATGAAGCGGGGCAGCAGATCATTGATGAGATTTTGGCGGGCATGCAGTCGCCACAAAACGTGACGGTGGTGCGGGCGCGTGGCGCAGCCATTCGCCACATCATTAAACAGGCAAGTGGCCGCGATGTGGTGTTGATTGCGGGCAAGGGCCATGAAGATTATCAACTGGTGGGCGATGAAAAACACCCCTTCAGTGACAGGGCGCAGGTTGAGGCAGTTTTGAGGACAGCCACATGACAAAAATGATGACCTTGCAGCAGGCGCTGGCGGCGTTGGCGGCAACTGATATGGCTAAGGGTGTTGGGGATATGATGGCGGAGTTTTCAGCTGTCTCTACTGATACCCGCAAGATCAAGCCAGGCGACCTGTTTGTGGCGCTACGCGGCCCCAATTTTGATGGTCATGAATTTATCGTCCAGGCGCGCGAGTGCGGCGCGGTGGGCGCCATCGTCGACCATGCCGTCGACGACGTGCTGCCACAGATTGTGGTGTCAGACAGCCGTCTTGCCCTGGGGCGCCTGGGCGCCTATTGGCGCAGCCGCTTCAGCGGTGTGGTGCTGGGTATTACCGGCAGCAACGGCAAGACCACAGTTAAAGAGATGTCGGCTGCAATTTTAGCCGCGTATATGGAGCAGTCACAGGGAGCGCACCCGGGAATGGTGTTGGCCACGGAAGGCAATCTGAACAACGATATCGGCGTACCGCTGATGCTGTTGCGGTTGCGGTCACAGCAGCACCGCTTCGGCGTTATTGAGATGGGCGCCAATCATCCCGGCGAGATCGATTACCTCAGCACGCTGGTGCAGCCCGATGTGGCCATGATTACCAACGCCGGTTACGCCCATATCGAAGGGTTTGGTGGCACGGTGGAGCATGTGGCCCGCGCCAAGGGTGAGATCTGGACGGGTTTGAAAGAGTCCGGCACCGCTGTCATCAATGCCGATGATACCTACGCCGATTACTGGCGCGAACTGGTGGGTGAACGCGCCGTACTCACGTTTGGCATGACACCCAATTGTGATGTTGCGCTGGGTGATGGTGGAGTGCAGTGGGCATTGGAGTACGGCTGTTTCAAGAGCCATTTTGTGATCCAAACGGCCAGCGGCAGTGTCGAAATCTCCATGTCTCTGGCGGGGCGTCACAACGTTATGAATGCTCTGGCGGCAGCAGCAGCGGCACTGGCGGCCGGCGCTACGCTGGCAGCGGTACAGGCCGGGCTTAATGCGATGCGGCCGATCAAGGGTCGGTTGCAGCCAAAAGTGGCAGCTACCGGCCAGCTGTTGATCGACGACAGTTATAACGCCAATCCACAGTCGATGAATGCGGCGGTGGATGTGTTGGTTCAGGCCCCAGGCCAGACCATCCTGGTGATGGGTGATATGGGGGAGTTGGGCGAGCATGCGCCGTCACTGCACTACAAAGTGGGCGCGCGGGCGCAACAACGGGGGGTGACACAGTTGCTGGCGACTGGCCCGCTCTGTCGTGAGGCGGTGCACGGCTTTGGGCCGACGGCGCAGTGGTTTAAAACCCAGAATGAGTTGATTGCTGCGTTGAGCGCCATGCTGGCGCAGAGTGAATATAGCCATGCCGCGGTGCTGGTAAAGGGGTCGCGTAGCGCTGGCATGGAGCGGGTGGTTGAGGCGTTGCAGTTGCAGGGTGGCCAATCATGTTGATCTGGCTGGCTGACTACCTATCGCAGTATCACACCGGTTTCCGGGTAGTGAACTACATCACCTTCCGCGCCATCATCGCGGTATTGACGGCGCTGCTGCTCTGTTTCCTGGTCGGCCCGGCGATGATCCGCAAGCTCAGCTTCTACAAAGTCGGGCAGCAAATTCGTGAGCTGGGTCCGCAGAGTCACTTCAGCAAGGCCGGCACCCCAACCATGGGCGGAGCCTTGATCCTGGTATCTATCGCTATCAGTACCTTGCTGTGGGGAGATCTGCACAACCGTTATGTCTGGGTGGTGCTGCTGGTGACGCTGATGTTTGGTGCAATTGGTTTCTACGATGATTATAAAAAAATGGTGCTCAAGGATTCACGCGGCATCTCCGCCAAAGCCAAATACTTCTGGCAGTCGCTGTTTGGGCTGGCGGCGGCGGTCTATCTCTACACCACGGCCACTATCCCTGCTGAGACTGAGCTGCTGATCCCCTTTATCAAACATACCGCGATCAGCCTTGGCGCCATGTATATCGTGCTTACCTACTTTGTGGTGGTGGGCGCCAGTAATGCAGTTAACCTCACTGATGGTCTTGATGGCCTGGCGATTATGCCGACGGTGATGGTGGCGGGGGCGCTGGGCATTTTTGCCTACGTCACCGGCCATGTCCAGTTTGCCACCTATCTCGGCATTCCCTATATAGACGGTGTGGGCGAGGTGGCGATCTTTTGCGCCACTATCGTCGGCGCCGGTCTTGGCTTCCTTTGGTTTAACACCTATCCCGCCCAGGTCTTCATGGGGGATGTGGGTGCGCTGGCGCTGGGCGCGGCGCTTGGCATCGTGGCAGTGGTGGTGCGCCAGGAGCTGGTGCTGTTGATCATGGGTGGCGTATTTGTGATGGAGACGGTCTCGGTGATGTTGCAGGTGATCTCCTTCAAACTCACCGGCAAACGCATTTTCCGCATGGCGCCGATTCATCATCATTTTGAACTCAAGGGTTGGCCCGAGCCACGGGTCATTGTCCGTTTCTGGATCATCACCGTTATTCTGGTGTTGATCGGCCTCGCTTCACTGAAGCTGCGTTAGGGTGGGGACGACTATGGTACCGGCATCAATGGATATCAGGGTGGCAGCGGCACAGGGTAAAACCGTAGTGGTCGGGCTTGGCAAGACCGGACTCTCCTGCGCCCGCTATCTACGCCAGCAGGGTATTGATGTGGTGGTGGTGGATAGTCGCGCCGAACCGCCAGGATTGGAGACGTTGCAGCAGGAGCTGCCCGAGGTCCCGGTATTCCTGGGTCCGTTTGATGGCCGCATGTTGAGCCAGGCCGCGTTGCTGGTGGTGAGCCCCGGCGTGGCGCTGGGGCAACATGCCATTGCCGAGGCCGTGGCCAACGGCGTGGCCGCTATCGGTGATATCGAACTCTTCGCCCGCCAGGCCAAGGCACCAGTGGTGGCGATTACCGGTTCCAACGGCAAGAGCACCGTCACCACGCTGGTCTACGAGATGGCGCGTGCTGCTGACCGTGATGTGCGGGTGGGCGGTAATCTTGGCATCCCGGCGCTGGAGCTGCTGGATGAACCTGAACCTGATCTCTATGTGCTGGAGCTATCCAGCTTTCAGCTGGAAACCACCAGCAGTCTCAAGCCCGTTGCGGCCACTGTATTGAATATCAGTCAGGACCATCTGGATCGATATCGCGACATGCAGGCGTATGTAAACGCCAAGCGCCGTATCTTCATGGGTGCTGATACCTGGCTCATCAATGCTGACGATCCGATAGTGGGCAACTGGTGTCAGTCTAGCAGTGGTTGTCTCCGTTTTGGCCTTGGTACGCCGGCGACCCGTTTCGACTTTGGCGTGCGTGAGGCGCAGGGCAAACGCTGGCTGGCGCGTGGTGATGAGTTGCTGATGCCGGTGACTGAATTGAAGATTGCCGGTATGCACAATGTGGCCAATGCTTTGGCGGCGCTGGCTTTGGGTGACGTCGTGGGGCTGCCCATCGCGGTGATGTGTGAGACATTGCGCCGCTTCCCTGGGCTTGCCCATCGCTGCCAGTGGGTGGCGGAAGAGAACGGTGTTACCTGGTTCAATGACTCCAAGGCGACCAACGTTGGCGCTACCGTGGCGGCGATTACCGGCATGGCTAACAAGGTGGTATTGATCGCTGGCGGCGAAGGCAAGGGCCAGGACTTTTCGCCACTACGGCCGACCATGGCGGCCAAGGGGCGCGCCGTGATCCTGATCGGTCAGGACGCTTCAATCATCAAAACAGCGTTGGGCGATGTGGTGCCCACCACCTTTGCTGCCAATTTAGGTGAGGCCGTGAGTCTGGCCCGTGCCCTGGCCAAGCCAGGTGATGCGGTGTTGCTGGCGCCGGCCTGCGCCAGTTTCGACATGTTCAGTGGTTATGAAGATCGTGGTGAACAGTTTGTGGCGACGGTGATGAGGGCGCTGCAATGAGTATGACAACCGCATTTATGGCGAAGCTGCCGCTCTTTGGCAATCGTAACTATTCGCTTGAGGCCAACAAGGTGATGGATCTCTGGCTGGTGGTTGCGTTGGTCCTGCTGTTGGCCATCGGCTTGGTGATGGTCAGTTCCGCTTCGTTGCACATCTCCGAACGTACCTTTAATCAGCCCTGGTACTACACCATCCGCCAGGCGGCCTTTATGGCTATGGGGTTGGTGGCGGCGCTGATTGTGCTGCGCATTCCGCTGGTGGCGTGGGAACGGCTCGGTCCGATGCTGTTGATCTGCGGCATGGTGCTGCTGGTGATGGTATTGATCCCAGGCATAGGTCGCAAGATCAACGGTGCGGCGCGCTGGATCAATCTTGGCCTCTTCAATCTGCAGGTCTCTGAGTTGATTAAACTCTTTGTGGTGGTGTACATGGCAGGCTATCTGGTGCGCCGTGGCGATGAGATACGTAACACCGTAAAAGGGTTTCTCAAGCCGATGGCTGTGCTGGGCGTGATTGCCGCACTGCTGCTGATGGAACCTGATTTTGGCGCAGCGTCGGTGATGTTGATGACGGCGATGGGTATGCTTTTTATTGGCGGCGTGCGGCTCTGGCAGTTTGGTGTGTTGATCGCAGTAGTGGCGTCGGCAATGGCGGCGTTGGCGATTACCTCCCCCTATCGCATGCAGCGTCTGACCACCTTTCTTGATCCCTGGGCTGATCCGTGGGCCAGTGGCTTTCAGCTCACACAAGCGTTGATTGCGATTGGTCGTGGCGAGATCTGGGGTGTGGGGTTGGGCAGCGGAGTGCAGAAGCTCTTTTATCTGCCAGAGGCCCATACCGATTTTCTCTTCTCGGTGATGGCGGAGGAGTTTGGGCTGGTGGGCGCGGTAGTTGTCATCGGCCTTTTTGCCACACTGGTGGTGCGCTCCTTCATCATCGGCGCCCGTGCCGAAAAATTGGGCGCCCACTTTAGTGGGTATGTCGCTTACGGCTTGGGACTGTGGCTGGGGTTGCAGGCCTTTATTAACATCGGCGTCAATATGGGAGTGTTGCCTACCAAGGGGTTGACCCTGCCGCTGATGAGCTACGGCGGTAGCAGCATTGTGGTGACATGTATGGCGGCGGCACTGCTGCTGCGTATCGATCATGAGGTGCGTTGTAGTAGTCGTCAGGCGGACCTGCGCAGTCGTCAGCCGGACCTGCGTAAGGATGCGCTGGCGTTGAGGGTGCGCACATGACCGCCGTGGTGATGATTATGGCGGGTGGTACCGGTGGCCATGTCTTCCCGGCATTGGCAGTGGCCGATGAGTTGCGCGCCCGTGGTATTGAGGTTTTCTGGCTGGGTACCCGCCACGGCCTGGAGGCCGAGCTGGTGCCAAAGGCGGGGATCGAGATCGAATGGATCTCTATTTCCGGATTACGTGGTAAAGGTCTGTTGGGTTGGTTGTTGGCGCCGTTGCGGTTGAGCAAGGCGTTGTTCCAGTCGTTGGAGGTGATTATGCGTCGGCGTCCCATGGCGGTTCTGGGGATGGGTGGTTTTGTGGCTGGCCCCGGTGGTTTGATGACCTGGTTGCTGCGCAAGCCATTAGTGATTCATGAGCAAAATGCGGTAGCCGGATTGACTAATAAATTGCTGGCGCGGGTTGCCGGACGGGTGATTGAGGCCTTTCCCGGCACTTTTGCCAATAGCCGTAACGCGCTGGCCATTGGTAATCCGATGCGTGCCAGCATCGCTACGTTACCTGCGCCGGATTTACGCATGGCCGGCCGTGAGGGGCCGTTGCGACTGCTGGTGGTGGGTGGCAGTCTCGGCGCCAAGGCGCTTAATGAGACCGTGCCTGCGGCATTGGCCCTGCTCAAAAATCAGTTGGCTGAATCAGAACGTCCCGAGGTGTGGCACCAGACAGGTGGACGCAACCTCGATGATGCCCGTGGCCATTACAATAGCAACCAGGTGAGCGGCCGGATTGATGCGTTTATCGATGACATGGCCGGGGCCTATGGCTGGGCCGACCTAGTGCTCTGCCGTGCCGGGGCGCTAACAGTCTCTGAGTTGGCCGCCGCCGGTGTTGCCTCACTGCTGGTGCCGTTCCCCTATGCGGTGGATGATCACCAGACCGCCAACGCCCACTATCTGGCAGATAGTGGCGCCGCACTGTTGCTGCCGCAATTTGAATTGGATGCCCAGCGACTCAGCGAAATACTGCTGCGCTTTGGTCGTGATTGCCAGGCGGGGCGCACCGAGCTGCGCGCTATGGCCAACAAGGCGCGCGCCAAGGCGATGGTGGATGCAGCGCGGCAGGTGGCAGATATCTGCGAGGAGGCTACTTATGGCTAATGCCGGTTCAATGCGTCGTATCAAACGTCTGCACTTTGTGGGTATCGGCGGCGCCGGTATGGGCGGTATTGCCGAGGTGCTGCACAACCTGGGTTATGTGGTGAGTGGTTCTGATCTGGGCCAGAACGCCATGACCAAGCGGCTGGTAGGTCTGGGTATTAGCGTGTTCAAGGGCCATGACGCCGCCAATATCGAAGGGTGTGATGCGCTGGTGATCTCATCTGCGGTGGACCACAGCAACCCAGAAGTGGCACTGGCACATGAGCGCCGCATTCCGATTGTGCCACGGGCCGAGATGTTGGCGGAGCTGATGCGTTTCCGTTACGGCATCGCCATCGCGGGTACTCATGGTAAGACTACAACCACAAGTCTGGTGGCTAGTATCCTTGCCGAAGGTGGCCTCGATCCTACATTTGTGATCGGTGGCAAGCTCAACAGCGCCGGCACCAACGCCCGTCTTGGCAGCGGCAAATATCTGGTGGCCGAGGCCGATGAGAGCGACGCCTCGTTCCTCTATCTACAGCCGATGATAGCGGTGGTCACCAATGTCGATGTTGACCACATGGCGACCTATGGCGGTGACTACAACAAGCTGCGCCAGACCTTTGTTGAGTTTTTACACCACTTGCCTTTTTATGGTCTGGCGGTGATGTGCCTCGAAGATTCAGGCGTGCGTGAGGTGATGGAGGAGTGCACACGGCCGATGGTCACCTATGGTTTTGGTGAGGAGGCCGATCTGCGTGCCATCAATGTGCGCCAGAGTGGCAATGTCACCCACTTTACGGTCTGTCGTGCCGGACATGCTGATATCGATGTGATGCTTAATATGGGTGGCCGTCACAATGTTTTGAATGCCCTTGCCGCCATCGCCATTGCCCATGAGCTGGGTGTGGATGATGCGGCTATCGCCCGCGCCTTGTCTGGTTTTGAAGGCATTGGTCGGCGCTTCCAGATGAATGGTGAGATTGTCACTGCCAAAGGCAAGGTGATGTTGATCGATGACTACGGCCACCACCCGCGTGAAATATCAGCAGTAGTGGCAGCGATCAGAGCTGGCTGGCCTGAACGTCGTCTGGTGGTGGCATTTCAGCCGCACCGTTACAGTCGCAGCCGTGATCTGTTTGATGATTTTGCCATGGTGCTGTCGACGGTGGATGCGCTGGTGTTGCTGGAAGTTTATGGCGCCGGTGAGGTAGTGATTGCCGGTGCTGATGGCCGCAGCCTGGCGCGTGCGATTCGCGCTCGCGGCCAGGTCGATCCGGTCTTCATCGACTCTCCTGCCGGTCTGAGTGAGGCGCTGAAGGGTGTGATCCAGGATGGCGACATCGTGCTTACGCTTGGTGCCGGCAGTATTGGTGTCGCCGCCGCTGAGCTGCCGCAGCAGTTGCAGGCAGGTGAGCAATGATGTCGGCGCACCAACTCATATTGCGCGGCAGGTTGAAGTTGAATGAGCCAATGGCGCGCCATACCAGCTGGCGTGTTGGTGGAGCTGCCGAACGTTATTACGAACCGGCCGACCTTGATGATCTGGCGCAGTTTCTGGCGCAGACGGCGAATGATGAGCCGCTCTTGTGGGTCGGCCTGGGCAGCAATCTGCTGGTACGTGATGGTGGTGTTTGCGGCACAGTGATTATGACCGCTGGGCTGTTGAATGAGATGTCACTGATTGAAGATGGCGTGGTGCGCATCGAGGCCGGTGTCTCTTGTGCCAGGACCGCGCGATTCGCTGCACGTCAGGGGCTGGTTGGCGCGGAATTTCTGGCGGGCATCCCCGGCACCATGGGTGGCGCGTTGGCGATGAATGCCGGTGCCTTTGGTGACGAGACTTGGTCCCATGTGGTTGCGGTCGAAAGCATCGATCGCCGGGGGCGCCGTTATCTGCGCCAGCCCAGTGAATACGAAGTAAGTTATCGCCATGTCTCCGGCCCTGCCAATGAGTGGTTTGTGGCGGCACATCTGAAGTTGAATTCAGGTGATGCGATGGCGGCGACGGCGCGTATTAAAGAGCTGTTAGACCGGCGTAACGCCAGCCAGCCGATTGGCCAGCCCAGTTGTGGTTCCGTATTTCGCAATCCGCCGGGTGATTTTTCTGGCCGCTTGATTGAGGCGTGTGGTTTGAAAGGACAGTGTATCGGCGGCGCCTGTGTCTCTGAGAAACATGCCAACTTCATTATCAACAGTGGCAACGCCACGGCGGCTGAGATTGAGGCGATGATCACGCTGGTAATAACAACGGTAGAGCAGCAGCAGGGCGTCAGGTTGATACCTGAAGTGCATATTGTGGGAGAGAAGAGTTAATCATGGCTGACCAGGCGACAAAGGTCACAAATGCAAAAGAGTTTGGCAAGGTTGCGGTGCTGATGGGGGGCACGGCAGCGGAGCGTGAGGTGTCGCTGCGCAGTGGCGCGGCGGTGCTGGCAGCATTGCAGTCACAGGGTGTGGATGTCCATGGCATCGACTTTGTTGGCAGCGAAAGTTTGAAGGAGTTGCAGCAAGGCGGGTTTGATCGTGTCTTCATCGCCCTACATGGCCGTGGTGGCGAAGATGGTCAGTTGCAGGGTGCGCTGCAAACCATCGGCATGCCCTACACCGGCAGTGGAGTGCTCGGCTCGGCGCTCGGCATGGACAAATTGCGTTGCAAACAGTTGTGGCATGGCGCGGGATTGCCAACACCAAAGTTTTTACACGTGGCTGAAAACAGCGACTTTAATGCGGTGGTGCAAGAGCTGGGTTTGCCAATCATGGTCAAACCGGCGCATGAAGGTTCCAGTATCGGCATGAGCAAGGTAATCGATGCCGCACAGCTCGCTTACGCCGTGCAGCAGGCGGCGAGTTGTGATGATGTGGTGTTGGTGGAGCGCTGGGTGACAGGGCGTGAATACACCGTTGCGATACTTAATGGTGCGGCGCTGCCCGCGATCCGTCTGGAGACGCCGCACGATTTTTATGACTACGAAGCAAAATATAAATCCACCACCACTCATTATCACTGCCCCTGTGGTTTAAACAGCGCCGATGAGGAACGTCTGCAAAAGTTGGCGCTGGATGCGTTTACGTTGGCCGGTACCAGCGGCTGGGGTCGTGTTGATGTGATGGAGGATCAGGTCGGTAACTTCTGGCTGCTTGAGGTCAATACTGTGCCCGGCATGACGGACCACAGCCTGGTGCCGATGGCTGCCAAGGCGGCAGGAATGAGTTTTGAATCTTTGGTGTGGCAGATACTGGAAACCAGCTTCGAGGAACGGCGCTGATGCAGTTGCCCTGGCAGCAGAAAAAGAAAAAGATCAACCAGCGCAATGCTCCGCAATCGGATGCGCGCCAGTGGAGCCTTTTTCTGCCGCAGCTAAACGCCCGTCGGCTGGGTTTGAATCTGTTGTCCTTGGCGGTGATAAGCGCCGCAGTGGCTGGTGGCTGGACGTTGATGGACCCCAAGACATTGCCAGTGAAGCAGGTGCAGCTTGAGGCACCGTTTATTCATGTCACGCGTGATGAGCTTTATCAGGTATTGAGACCTGTGGCCAAGGGTGGGTTTTTTAACGTGGACGTAGATGCAGTGACTATGGCGGTTGAGACTCTGCCGTGGGTTAACAGTGCAGCAGTACAGCGAGTCTGGCCGGATACATTGCGTATCACGGTGTTGGAACAGAAGGCGTTGGCGCGTTGGCGTAATCAGGCGTTGGTAAACGAGCAGGGTGAGATCTTTACACCCGCTGTTGCGACGATTCCTGATGGTTTGGTGGAGTTGCAGGGGCCGGATAGCGCCGTGGCGCAGGTCGCGGCGGAATTTAAAGTATTTAAAGAGGTGTTGCAGCCAGCACAGTTGCAAATGCGGCGCGTAGTGTTGTCGCCGCGACGTGCCTGGACGCTGGAGTTGAGCAGCGGTGAGGTGGTGTTGTTGGGACGTGAAGTGGTGCAGCAGCGCCTGCAACGGTTTGTGCAGCTCTATTCGCAGATACAGGGCGGCGAGGTCGCACTGCAACAGGTGGATATGCGCTACCCCAACGGTTTTGCAATCAAGTGGCAGAAGCCACAGGCGTAATCGCACAGAATTAATTTGGAGTATGGGTTCGGATGTCAAAGAAGATTGATAAGAATCTGATTGTTGGATTGGATATTGGTACCTCCAAGGTGGTTGCAATTGTCGCTGAGGTATCGGCAGACGGAGCACTAGAGATCATCGGCATTGGTTCTCACCCTTCGCGCGGTTTGAAGAAGGGGGTGGTGGTCAACATCGAGTCCACTGTGCAGTCGATCCAGCGTGCTGTGGAAGAGGCTGAGTTGATGGCGGGTTGCCAGATTAATTCGGTCTATGCTGGGATTGCGGGTAGCCATATTCGCAGCCTTAACTCTCACGGTATCGTCGCCATTCGCGAAAGTGAAGTCACCTCCAGCGATGTCGACCGGGTCATCGATGCTGCACGGGCGGTCGCGATTCCTGCCGACCAGAAGATCCTCCACATCCTGCCGCAGGAGTTCATCATCGATAAGCAGGAGGGGATTCGTGAGCCGGTAGGCATGTCGGGTGTTCGGCTTGAGGCCAAGGTGCACATGGTGACCGGCGCTGTCAGCGCGGCACAGAATATTGTGAAGTGTGTGCGCCGTTGCGGCCTGGAGGTGGATGACATCATTCTCGAACAGCTGGCCTCGAGCTACGCGGTGTTGACCGACGATGAGAAGGAGCTGGGCGTCTGCCTGGTGGATATTGGTGGTGGTACCACTGATATCGCTATCTTCACCGAAGGGGCGATTCGTCACACAGCAGTGATCCCGATTGCCGGCGACCAGGTGACCAATGATATCGCTGTTGCGCTGCGCACACCGACTCAGTTTGCTGAAGAGATCAAAATTAAATACGCCTGCGCCCTGACTCAGCTCGCTAGCCCCGAGGAGACCATCGAGGTTCCTGGTGTCGGTGATCGGCCCTCCCGGCGCTTGGCGCGCCAGACTCTGGCAGAGGTGGTCGAACCCCGGTATGACGAATTGTTGATATTGATTCAGGCCGAGCTGCGTCGCAGTGGCTTTGAAGATCTAATTGCTGCGGGCGTGGTACTCACTGGCGGTAGCGCAAAGATGGAAGGGGTTATTGAGTTGGCGGAAGAGATATTTCACATGCCTGTGCGGCTGGGGTTCCCTCAGCACGTGGCCGGTTTGGCTGATGTGGTGCGGAACCCTATTTATGCCACCGGTGTTGGGTTGTTGCTGTTTGGTAGTCAGCACCGCTTCGACCGTGGTGGCGAGTTGGGAGCGGGTTCAAGCAGTAAGGGTGTATGGGATCGAATGAAAGTTTGGTTTAAGGGAAATTTTTGATTACTTGGGTTGTTGAATATTTTTGGGCACGTTGGCAGAGGAGATTTGAATCATGTTTGAACTAATGGATACCTACACACAGAATGCGGTGATCAAGGTGATTGGTGTTGGCGGCGGCGGCGGTAATGCAGTTGAGCATATGGTGGCTGCAAATATCGATGGTGTTGATTTTGTTACCGCAAATACTGATGCCCAGGCGTTGAAAAAATCAACCTCCAAGACTGTGTTGCAGTTGGGCGCAGGCGTTACCAAAGGGTTGGGCGCGGGTGCCAATCCTGAGGTCGGGCGCAGGTCGGCACTGGAGGATCGGGAGCGTATTATGGCGCTGATTGAGGGTACCGATATGCTCTTTATCACTGCCGGTATGGGCGGCGGCACAGGGACCGGTGCGGCACCAATCGTGGCGCAAATCGCCAAAGAAATGGGGATCTTGACGGTGGCTGTTGTGACCCGGCCCTTCCCGTTTGAAGGTAAAAAGCGTAATGCAGTGGCCGATGCCGGGATCAAAGAGCTGGCGCAATATGTTGATTCACTGATCACCATCCCCAATGAAAAACTGCTCTACGTGTTGGGTAAGGATGTCTCACTGTTGCAGGCGTTTGCTGCTGCTAATGATGTCTTGCTGGGTGCTGTGCAGGGGATTGCCGAGTTGATTACCCGCCCAGGACTGATCAACGTCGATTTTGCCGATGTGCGCACTGTCATGTCTGAAATGGGCATGGCGATGATGGGGTCAGGCAAAGCCTCTGGTGAAAATCGCGCCCGTCTGGCGGCTGAATGTGCCATCGCCAGCCCGTTGCTGGAAGATATCGATCTGGCCGGCGCCAGGGGGATATTGGTCAATGTTACTGCTGGTTTTGATCTCTCTATTGGTGAGTTTGAAGAGGTCGGTAACATCATCAAGGAGTTTGCCTCTGAAGATGCCACAGTGGTTGTTGGCACCACCATTGATGAAAACATGGTTGATGAGCTGCGTGTGACTGTTGTGGCCACAGGTCTGGGGCAGGGCAGGCCGATTGAAGTAGAAAAGCCAGTCAAACTGGTCTACCAGAATGTGCGTGAAGAGCGCCAGATCTCCGGCGAACCCCGCTATGAGGATTATGAGCGCCCAGCAGTGATGCGTTCACAATCGGTGGCGGCAATGAAGGTAGCTGCGGCAGAAGATACAAGTCTTGATTATCTAGATATTCCGGCCTTCCTGCGGCGCCAGGCAGACTAGTCCGAAGGCTGTTCCATACCGTGGGAGGCCCCTCCGGCTGGAGGGGTGCCTTCGCGGACTGTTGCCAAGTGTGTTACCCTACGTTGTTTGTAGCTGGGACTTTTGATTCCCCGGCCGTTTTCCTTCGGATAGACTTTGGTAATTGAGACTGATCGCTATAATGATTAAACAACGTACGCTGAAGAATGTGATCCGGGCGACAGGGGTTGGTTTGCACACAGGGGAAAAGATCTACTTGACCCTGCGTCCAGCACCTATAGATGCCGGTATCATTTTTCGACGTGTAGATATTGACCCGGTCGTAGAAATTAGGGCTCGGGCCGAGAATGTTGGCGATACACGGCTCTCAACCACACTGGTTCAGGGGGATGTTCGCATCTCGACAGTCGAACATCTGTTGTCGGCGATGGCAGGGCTGGGTATTGATAATGCCTATATCGAACTGACTGCGGCCGAAGTCCCTATTATGGATGGTAGTGCTGGTCCTTTTGTATTTCTCTTGCAGTCAGCAGGAATCCACGAGCAAAATGCTCCCAAACGCTTCATTCGCGTCAAGCAATCTATCGTCGTGAGAGATGGTGACAAATGGGCGCGTTTCGATCCCTTTGAGGGCTTCAAGGTCTCTTTTTCCATCGATTTCGACCACCCTGCGTTCAAAGATCGCGCCAAAGAGGCAGTGATCGATTTTTCAACCACCTCTTTTGTTAAGGAAATTAGTCGCGCCCGGACGTTTGGATTCATGCGTGATATTGAGGCTTTGCGGGCTAAAAATTTGGCCTTGGGTGGTAGTATGGAAAATGCCGTGGTGGTAGATGACTACCGTGTTCTCAACGATGACGGTCTGCGTTATGAGGATGAGTTTGTGAAACATAAGGTTCTGGATGCGATTGGTGACCTTTATCTGCTGGGACGTAGTCTTATTGGTGCCTTCAGCGGCCATAAATCGGGGCACTCCCTGAACAATCAATTACTGCGTGCATTGCTCGCTGATGAGTCAACGTGGGAGCTGGTGACATTTGAGAGCGATGAGCCGGCGCCGATATCCTTCATGCAGCCTGTGGCTGCTGGTTGAGCGATGGCTCTTTCACTGACTCAATGGCAGTGGTGCTGCCGCCACCACCACGTTAGCCATGATGTGACATCTTTTGTGGTGTTATTTTGAGGTGTTCTGAGCGAGACGAAGCAGGGCAAGTTTCAGCTTAGGGTCGCTGGTTGTTTCTGCCAGCTCGTGTAGTAGATTGGATGTGTCAGGTGACATTTTGGGGCGGGCTTGTGATGTTGCTGCCGCTGCTTTTTGCGCGGGTTGAATCTTCACAGTGAGAGCTTTAATGTTGAAGCCTTGCAGGCCCCTTATAATGCTGGGGGCTTGAAGGCGCAGGCGAGTTGCCCAAGCGGGTGATTCTACCAATAGTGTCAGCGTCTGTTGTGATACCCCTGCGGCAGTGCAGTGCAGGGATAGTGGCAGTGGCAGCAGGTGTGCGAGTTGTGCATTGAGTTGTCTGAGTTGCTGGGTGTGTTGCAGCAGCTCCTGCATGCCGACGGTTTTTGAGCTAAGTATCTGTTTTACGGATTTTGGGGCTTTCAATGCCAATTTCCTTGAGTTAAGGAGCGCTAAGGCGCTATCGGATCTACGGACTTAAAACAGGTTAGTGTCCATGAGTGTGATTTTACTACCAAATGATTCAAAAGGTACGGTTCGCAGGATTAGCGGTCGCGTTGTCGCGTGTGCGCTAGTGGTGATTGGGCTGGTAATGCCTGGCGTCGCCCTTGTGGTTGGTTACAATGCCGGTGTGGCGGACGTAGGTGCGCAAAAGAAGCTGTTAGCTTCCGGTCTTAAGGCGGAGCTTGGTGCTCAGCGTGAGGATATTGAGATTGCTAGGCAGAGCGCTCAAGAGAATATCAATGCCCTTACCCAGCGAGTGGCAGAGCTGCAATCACGTGTGGTGCGATTGGATGCTCTAGGTGAGCGGCTGACTGAAATGGCTAGTCTCGACAAGGGTGAATTCAATTTTGAAAGTGCACCAGCGCAGGGCGGACCCAATGCCCCCTCTTTGCTGATAAGCGAAAGCAATTCCAGTGATTTTCTTAACCCATTTGATGAGTTGAGCCGACAGCTGGAAGATCGCGAGCAGAAGCTGGGTGTTCTTGAGTCGTTACTGATGACGCGTAATTTGCAGGATCGGGTCCATCCCGATGGTTTTCCGGTAGAGAAGGGCTGGCTCTCCTCTTATTTTGGCGCGCGTTCTGACCCATTTACCGGTCGTCGGGCCCATCATGATGGTGTCGATATTGCGGGCAAGCTTGGCTCCAATATTTTGGCCATTGCAAGTGGGGTCGTGATTTGGTCTGGTGATCGTTCTGGCTATGGAAATCTGGTCGAAGTGAGCCACGGTAATGGTTACGTTACCCGTTATGGGCATAACCAGAAAAATTTGGTGCAGGTTGGTGACACGGTCAAAAAGGGACAGGTGCTGGCGTTGATGGGTAGTAGTGGTCGTTCTACCGGTCCGCATCTCCATCTTGAGGTGGTTCGCGATGGTCATGCGGTTGATCCTATCAAATATGTTAGTGCGGCTGCCCCCTAGTTCTGGGTTGGCTGATAGGTCGATCCATCTCTAGTTTTCTAATTCTATTGTTTGTTTTATGATCACGGCTTGTATGTGCAAAGCACGTGGCTATTTCGATAAAATCTAGGGCCTTATGGTTACCAAATTATTCAGTAAGTTTTTTGGCAGTCGCAATGATCGACAGCTGAAGCGGATGCAAAAAACTGCGTCTAATATCAATGCCTTGGAAAAATCCATGGTGGCGCTGACAGACGAGCAGCTCAAGTCCAAGACGGTGGAGTTCCAGCAACGGGTTGGCGCAGGCGCCACACTCGACAGTTTACTGCCGGAAGCCTTTGCGGTGGTGCGTGAGGCGGGTAGGCGAGTATTGGGTATGCGCCACTATGATGTTCAGATGCTCGGCGCCATGGTGATGCACGAAGGTAAGATTGCCGAGATGCGAACGGGTGAAGGTAAAACCCTGGTGGCAACCCTGGCTGCTTATCTCAATGCGCTCTCAGGCAAGGGTGTGCATGTGGTGACGGTGAATGATTATCTGGCGCAACGTGATGCCAAGTGGATGGCGCGTCTGTATGAGTTTTTGGGGTTGACGGTAGGGGTGGTCCTCTCCGGTCAAGAGCCGCTGGCTAAACGTGCCGCCTATGCTGCAAATATTACCTATGGAACCAACAACGAATTTGGCTTTGACTATCTGCGCGACAACATGGCGTTTCGGCTTGATGACAAGACGCAACGTGAGCTTAATTTTGCCATTATCGATGAAGTTGATTCGATTCTGATCGACGAGGCGCGTACACCGCTAATCATCTCCGGTCCTACCGATGACAATTCTGATGTTTACACCCGCATGAATGTATTGATTCCACGGTTAGCACGACAGGAGGAGGAAGACGGGCCTGGTGATTACAGTGTCGATGAGAAGGCCAAACAGGTATTCCTGAGTGAGAGTGGCCACCAGAATATTGAAGATATGCTGGTGGAAGTCGGTCTGCTTAATGAAGGTGAGAGCCTTTATGATGCGTCCAACATCAGTCTGATGCATCACGTTAATGCTGCGTTGCGTGCGCACGCCCTGTTCCAGCACGATGTCGATTATATTATTCAAAACGGCACAGTCGTTATCGTGGATGAGTTTACTGGCCGCACCATGCCGGGGCGACGTTGGTCAGATGGTTTGCACCAAGCGATAGAGGCGAAAGAGGGCGTTACGATTCAGAATGAGAATCAGACATTGGCCTCCATCACCTTTCAAAATTTTTTCCGTCTATATAATAAGCTCTCTGGCATGACCGGAACTGCGGATACCGAGGCGTATGAGTTCCAGGAGATTTATGGTCTGGAAGTGATGGTGATACCGACCAATAAACCGACGGTCCGTAATGACATGGGTGATCTTGTCTACCTCAATCAAAAGGATAAATTTGACGCCATTCTTGAAGATGTCAAGGGGTGCAATGAGCGTGGCCAGCCAGTGTTGGTAGGCACCACCTCTATTGAAATCTCCGAAAATCTCTCTGCTTTATTGAAAAAGGCGGGTATCAAGCATGAAGTACTCAATGCCAAGCAGCATGAACGCGAGGCTGACATCGTCGCCCAAGCAGGTAGATCCAAGGCGGTTACCATCGCCACCAACATGGCGGGGCGCGGTACCGATATTGTGCTCGGCGGTAGTCTGGAAGCGATGCTTGAAGGTATTGATCAGGAAGATGAGGTTGCCGTGCAGCGGGTTCGTAGTGAATGGCAACAGCGTCACGATCAGGTATTGAAGGAGGGCGGGCTGCACATTATCGGTACTGAGCGGCATGAGTCGCGCCGTGTTGATAATCAGTTGCGTGGCCGCTCTGGACGTCAGGGTGATCCTGGTTCAACCCGCTTTTATCTGTCGCTTGAAGACAGCCTGATGCGTATTTTTGCATCAGAGCGTGTCGCTACGCTGATGCAGAAGCTGGGCATGGAGGAGGGTGAGGCGATTGAGCATCCCTGGGTCAGTAAGGCGATCGAAAACGCCCAGCGCAAGGTGGAGGGGCAAAATTTTGATACTCGTAAACAGTTGCTCGAATACGACGATGTGGCTAATGACCAGCGTAAAGTGATCTACGAGCAGCGTAATGAGCTGATGGCGCAGGATAATATCTCTGACACCATCAAGACCATTCGTGCCGATGTAGTGAGTGGTGTCATTGATAGCTTTGTGCCGCCCAATAGTCTTGAAGAGCAGTGGGATGTGGCGGGGTTGGAAGAGGCTCTGGGGCGCGAGTTTGGTGATAGGTTGCCAGTGCAGCAGTGGCTTGAGAGTGATGACACATTGCATGAAGAGTCTCTACGTCGGCGTATTCACCAAGAGATTGAAACCATTTATGCCGCCAAGGAGCTGGTGGCGGGTGTGTCGGTTCTGCGCCATTTCGAGAAGGCTGTAATGTTGCAAGTGCTCGATACCCAATGGAAGGATCATCTTGCTGCGATGGATCACCTGCGTCAGGGGATTCATCTGCGCGGTTATGCCCAAAAAAATCCCAAGCAAGAATACAAGCGCGAGGCTTTTGAAATGTTCTCGCAGTTGCTGGAGCGTATGAAACACGAGGTGGTAGGGATTGTATCTAGGGTGCAGGTGCAGGGTGAGTCTGATGTCGAGGCGGTTGAAGCGCAGCGTCGCGCCCAGGGCGAGGTGCAGTTTCGACACGACGATGTTACGGCGGCAAGGGATGCTCCTGAGTCTGAGCAGGTTGCGCCGTTTGTGCGTAATGGCGATAAAATCGGTCGTAATGACCCCTGTCCTTGCGGCTCGGGTAAAAAATATAAACAGTGCCATGGTAAATTGAGCTAATTATGACAGTTGGTCTTGTTGAATTGCCTCTCTTGCCTGTGGTGGCAGGAGTCCGCTGGGGTGGTGCGGCAGCGGGTATCAAACGTCCCGGTCGTATGGATGTGGCGTTGATGGAAATTGCGGAAGGGGCAAGTGTTGCGGCTGTCTACACTTTAAACGCCTTTTGTGCCGCGCCTGTTATTGTCGCCAAGCGCCATGGCGCCGCAACCACTCCCCGATATCTGTTGATCAATAGTGGTAATGCCAATGCGGGAACGGGCGAGCCGGGCATGCGTGCTGCCGAAGCGAGTTGCGCGGCAGTCGCGGCTGTTGTGGGATGTGCTGTTGAGGCGGTGTTGCCCTTCTCTACGGGTGTTATTGGCGAGTTGCTGCCCGTGGCCAAGATCGAAGCGGTTCTGCCACAGGCGTGGGCGTCTCTGACGGCCGAAGGTTGGGGTGATGCTGCTCGCAGCATCATGACAACAGATACCGTGCCCAAAGGGGCGACACGTCAGATCACGGTCCAGGGCAAGGGCATCACCATTAACGGTATCGCCAAGGGCTCAGGCATGATCTGTCCCAACATGGCGACCATGCTGGGTTACGTTGCCACCGACGCTGGTGTTGATCAGGCACTGTTACAGCAACTTATGACGCAAGCGGCGGATCGTTCATTCAACTGCATCACCGTTGATGGTGACACCTCTACCAACGACGCCTGTGTATTAGTAGCGACGGACAAGGCTGGGGTCAGATTCAACTCTGCCAGTGATGTTGGTTATGCTGAATTCGCGGCGGCCGTCACGGAGGTCTGTCAGGTGCTGGCTCAGGCGATTATTCGTGATGGTGAAGGTGCAACCAAGTACATCACCGTTGATGTCCGGGGTGGTGTCAATGAGGCGGAGTGCCGTCAAGTCGCTTACACCATCGCTCACTCACCACTGGTGAAGACCGCTTTTTTTGCCTCTGATCCCAACTGGGGGCGTATTCTTGCTGCTGTCGGTCGTGCTGGCGTTGAGGGGTTGGATGTGGGCAAAATTGACATTTACCTGGGCGAGGTTTGCATCGTGCGTGGCGGTGGTCGTAATCCCGCTTATACGGAAGAGGCGGGGCAGGCGGTGATGAAACAGCCTGAGACTTTGATTCGTGTTGAGTTGGCCCGTGGCGATGCCGTTGCCCAGATCTGGACTACGGACCTCTCTTATGACTACGTAAAGATCAACGCTGAATATCGTAGTTAAAGAATACCTGAACAACTTCTTCGTTTGTAGCTAAGTCGTGGAGCCATGGGAGGGGGCGTTCAGTTAAATCCGTGCTTATCGGGTTGTCACACCCACCCACTAGGGGTAGCATGTTGGGCATAATCGTCAATCTGGAACGGACATGGTTATCGACGTACTTGAGCGATA
>JAYWDX010000128.1:0-1832 GCA_043779675.1 Tenderia sp. (SeqCode) | reverse complement strand
CAGGAACAGTTGCAACAGTTCTCCGTGCCGGTGGTCTGCCGTCGCGTCAATATCGTTGAACGTAAACAGGTTCAGGATGCCTTGAATGATGTGGTCAGGTGCCACGGTGCCATTTATGGTTTGGTGAATAACGCCGGTATCCTGCAACAGAAACCCTTTGCCACCATTACCGATGATGATTGGGAACGCATGGTCAACGTGAATCTCAAGGGGGCGTTTATCTGTTCGCAGGAGGTGATGGCGCGTATGGCGGGCAAGGGTGGCGTGCTTGTCAATGTCGCCTCATCGGGTGGCCAGCTAGGCGGCATGTTGGCAGTCCATTATGCCGTGACCAAGGCGGGCATCATTGCGCTGACCAAATCGTTGGCGCGTGTCGGCGCTGTTAACGCTATCCGTTGCAACTGTGTATCACCGGGACTGATCGTCACTGAGATGACCCAAGGTGAACTCAATTCAGATGCTGGCCGCGACAAGATCTCTCTGCATGTGCCGCTGGCGCGTGCCGGTGAAGCAGAGGAGGTGGCCGATGCTATCGCCTATCTGCTATCGGACCAAGCAACCTACATCACCGGCCAGACGCTTAACGTCAACGGCGGGTTGTACATGGGATGAAGCAGCTGCATCAACAGCCACACGCAGCAATCATTGGCCTTGGCCGTATCGCCTGGCGTATGGAAGATGACCCACTGCGCGCCAAACCCAGCACCCATGTGGGGGCCTATCTCAAACATGGCTGCCGTATTCAGGCGGGGTGTGATGTGGATGCGAAGGCGCGGCGTGAATTTGGAAAACGATATAGTGTTGAGGCCTTGTATGATGATTATCATCAAATGCTGGCACAGCAGCAGATCGATCTTCTCAGCATCACGGCCTATGCCACCGAGCGCCATGCAATGGTGATGGCCGCCATCAAACAGAATATTCCAGCCATCTTCTGTGAGAAGGCGCTGGCCACTTCGTTAGAGCAGGCGGATGAGATGGTCACTGCGCTCGCCTACAGCAATAGCACACTTGTCACCGGCCACATGCGGCGCTGGTCTAACGATTACCAGAAGGTGAAGTGCATGATCGATAACGAGACCATAGGTCGTGTGCTCTCGGTCAATGTGCTCTTCTCCGGTAGCCTGATCCATACCGGCACCCACGCCTTTGATCTGTTGCACTGGTGGTTTGGTGCGCCGTTGTCGGCGCAGGGACGGGTGGTCAGCAAGGCCAAAAAAGACAGGCAGAGCGGCTATTGTTACAGCGATAAAAAACTTGCCGATGGCGGTGGTGTGGGGCGACTACACTTTGCCAACGGCGTGGTGGCCACCATCGAAGGACAGGTAAAGGATTATTTTATTTTTGAATTCGATATCGTCGGCACAAAGGGGCGCATCAGGATCGGCAATGACGGACTGACGCTCTATCGTCCCGCCGCCAGTGAACGCATGAGTGGCTTTGATGAGCTTTTTCCGGCAACGATTGAAACACCCGCGCCTACCTATCAAGGGAGCGCCTGGGATGCAGCTGTGGCAGCGTTGCTGGGGAATGAGCAGTGTCTGCAAGTAGCATCAACCGCACAAGAGGCACGCACGGCGCTGGAGATGGCGTTGGCCTTTTATCACTCCCACCAGCAGGGCGGCGTTGAGGTGATGTTTCCTCTGCCGCGAAACGGATTGTCAGTAGCTTCAAGATGATGGCGAGATGATGAATATGAATGAGTTGCCATGGACCCATGTAAAACGGCTGCAGCGCAGTGCTGTTGTTGCACCGTTGCAGTTACAACGCCACTGCCCTTTATGCCACAGCAGTGCGGAAGATGAACTGTTTGCACTGCACGACTTCCAGTT
>JAYWDX010000127.1:0-8263 GCA_043779675.1 Tenderia sp. (SeqCode) | reverse complement strand
GCGGGCCATGACGTGACCGTCATCGCTCCGGCAGAGGTGGAGTTATGAGCCACCGTTACGCCATCGGCATCGACCTGGGCACAACCCACTGCGCCCTCTCCTACGTCGACCTGACTACCAACGAGGGCGAACTCGCCGCCCAGCAGGTGCTCTCCATTCCACAATTGACCGCCCCCGGCATGGTTGAGGAACGTACCCTACTGCCCTCATTCCTTTATATAGCCCATGCCGATGAGTTCAGCCCCGGCGATCGCACCCTGCCCTGGGGTGGCGAGGCACAGGCCGTTGTTGGCGAGCTGGCGCGCAACCGTGGCGCCGAGACCCCGATCCGCCTTGTCGCCAGCGCCAAGAGTTGGCTCTGCCATCCGGGTGTCGATCGCCGCGCTGCGATTCTGCCACCCGAGGCACCGGCCGAAGTGGCAAAGATATCACCGCTCGATGCCACCGTGCGTTACCTGAGCCACCTGCGCGACGCCTGGAATCACAGCCATCCCGAGACACCCTTTCACGAACAGGAGATCACACTCACCATCCCCGCCTCGTTTGATCCGGCGGCCCGGGAGCTGACTGCCGAGGCGGCGCAACTGGCTGGTTATCAGCAGCTGACCCTGCTGGAAGAGCCACAGGCGGCGCTCTACAGCTGGATTCAGGGCAGCGGCGGCCAGTGGCGTAAACAGGTGGAAGTTGGCGACGTGATCCTGGTCATCGATGTTGGCGGCGGCACCACCGACCTCTCGCTGATCGCCGTGGTCGAGCGCGACGGCAATCTGGAGCTGCATCGCATCGCGGTGGGTGAACACATCCTGCTCGGTGGCGATAACATGGACCTGGCGCTGGCCCACGGGGTGGCGCAAAAACTTGCCGCCCAAGGCACGCGCCTCGACGCCTGGCAGATGCGCAGCCTCACCTACGCCTGCCGCGCCGCCAAGGAGAAGCTGCTCAGCGCTGCCGATCAGGAGCACGTGCCATTGGTGGTGCCGAGCCGTGGTTCCAAACTGATCGGTGGATCCATCCGTAGCGAACTGACCCGCGCCGAGGTAACGGCAACGCTGGTGGAGGGGTTCTTCCCACAGGTAGAGGCGTCGGCCCGCCCCGCCGTTCGCGCCCGTGCAGGTCTCACTCAGTTGGGTCTGCCCTACGCCCAGGACGCGGGCATCACCCGCCATCTGGCCGCCTTCCTCAGCCGTCAAACCACGGCAACGGCGGAGCTGCAAGGCTTTGACCGGGCCTTGTCACCGGGGGCGAGTTTTCTGCATCCAACGGCGGTGCTGTTCAATGGCGGCGTCTTCAAATCGGCGCTGCTGGCCGACCGTATCATGCAGGTGATCAATGGCTGGCTGGCGGCCGAAGCGGCGCCGGCCGCCCGTCTGCTGGCGGGGGCCGATCTCGATTTGGCCGTGGCCAAGGGGGCGGCCTATTACAGTTACATGCGCCGCGGCAACGGCGTGCGAATTCGCGGCGGCACCGCCCAGGCCTACTACGTCGGCATTGAATCCTCCATGCCGGCGGTGCCGGGGCTAACACCGCCGGTGCAGGCGCTCTGTGTTGCGCCGTTTGGCATGGAAGAAGGCACGGAGTGCGAGGCGACGCCGCAGCAGTTTGGTCTGGTGGTGGGTGAACCGGTACGCTTCCGTTTCTTTGGCTCCTCGGTACGACGTCATGACCAGGTCGGCGCACTGCTCGAGTTTTGGTCCGACGACGAGCTGCAGGAGTTGGGCGAGATCGAGGCCACCCTGCCAGCGGATCAGCACCGTCCGGGTGAGGTAGTACCGGTGCAACTGCACGCCGTGGTCACCGACATCGGCACCCTAGCGCTGGAGGCGTTGACAAGCAACGGCACAGGGCGCTGGAAGATTGAATTCGACGTGCGCCAAGGCGCGCCGGGGTGACCTCCCGCTATATCGTCGGTATTGATCTGGGCACCACCCACACGGTGGTCGCCTATACCGAAACGGACAACAGCGCCGCGATCCAACTCTTTAATATCGAGCAATTGGTGGGGTTGGGCGAAGTTGCCGCCCGCCCGCTGTTGCCATCACTGCGTTATCACCCGGCCGCCGATGAGCTGAGCCCGGCCGATCTGCAACTCCCCTGGGTTCAGGACGACAACGCCATCGTCGGCACACTGGCGCGTCAGCTTGGGGCGCAAGTGCCGGGCCGTCTGGTGGCCAGCGCCAAGAGCTGGCTCTCCCATCCTAGCGTGGATCGCACGGCGGCCATTCTGCCCTGGGGGGCGGCGGAAGAGATCGACAAGATATCACCGGTCGCCGCCAGCGCCAGCTATCTCCGTCATGTGCGCCGCGCCTGGGACCACCAATTTCCCGACCATCCGCTGCAGCAACAGAGACTGGTACTGACGGTACCCGCCTCCTTCGATGAGGCGGCCCGGGCGCTAACGCTGGAAGCGGCCCGGCTTGCCGGACTGCCGCAAATGCGTCTGGTCGAAGAGCCGCAGGCCGCCATGTACGACTGGCTCTATCGCCACCGCCAAGATCAGGTAAACGCGCTCGGCAAGGTGCGACTGGTACTGGTCTGCGACGTTGGCGGCGGCACTACCGATTTGACCCTGATCAAGATCAGCCACGGTCCCACCGGTCCGCAACTGACCCGTATTGGTGTCGGTGATCACCTGATGCTGGGCGGTGACAACATGGACCTGGGGCTGGCCCATCTGGCCGAGAGTCGCCTCGCCACTGATGGCGCCCGCCTCGGCACGGCGCGGCTGTCGCAACTGCTACAACAGTGCCGTAACGCCAAGGAGCAACTGCTGGCCGAAAACGCCCCCGAGCAGATCAGTGTCACGCTGCTCGGCAGCGGCGCCAAACTGATCGGCGGCACCCGCTCCACGGAACTAGCGCGGGATGAGGTGTGGCGCATGCTGCTGGACGGTTTCTTCCCCGTCGTGGCCGCCGACGAACAGCGCCAGCGCAGCCGTGGCGGCATCGTTGAGTTTGGTCTGCCCTATGCCGCCGACCCGGCCATCACCCGCCATGTCGCCGCCTTTTTGAACCACCACGCCCGTGCCTCACGCGAGGCATTGGGCAGTGACGCGCCGGACGAAGGGCTGCTACCAACACCGGATGCGCTACTGCTCAACGGCGGCGTGTTTCGCAGCAGTGCGTTGACCGAACGGCTGATCGATGTCATCAGTAGTTGGCGCGGCGGCCGGCCCACCCTGCTCAGCAACCCTCACCCCGACACCGCCGTGGCCTGTGGTGCCGTCGCCTACGGCCTGGCAACGCTGGGCAAGGCGCCAAAAATCGGCGGCGGTTCGGCGCGCAGCTATTTTCTGCTGCTGGGGGGCGACACCCAAAACCAGAACCAGAACCAGAATCGACAAGGCATCTGCGTGCTACCGCGCGGCAGTGAAGAGGGTCATGAGATTCAGCTCAGCGAACAGACCTTCGCCCTGCGCCTGGGCCAGCCGGTGAGCTTTCGCCTGATGTCATCGACGGCCGACACCGAGTACCAGGTAGGGCAGATCGTCGATTTGATTGGCGATGAGTTCTCGCCACTGCCACCCCTGGTAAGCGTGATGAGACATGAAGCGGACACAGCCGAGCGCGAACTGCCGGTGCAACTCACCGCCACCCTGACCGAGGTCGGCACGCTAGAGATGTATTGTGTCAGCCTGGTGGATTCCAGCCAGCGCTGGAAACTTGAATTTCAGCTGCGCGGCCAAGGCAACACACACGCGGCTGCCGAACGGGTCAACGCCCAACTGCCGCCCCAATTCAGTCAGTCAGTAGATCGCATCCATCGCATCTATGACAACCGCTCGCACGAGGTGCAGGAAAAAGAGGTCAAGCGGCTGCGCAGCGAACTTGAAAAACAGCTTGGTGACAGAAATCATTGGGACACCCCGCTGCTGCGTGAACTCTTCACGCCGCTCATGGAAGGTGGCCGCAAACGACGCCGCACGGCCGATCATGAACGGGTCTGGTTCAGCCTCACCGGTTTTTGCCTGCGCCCCGGCTTCGGCTATCCGCTCGACGACTGGCGCGTCCAGCAGCTCTGGTCGATCTACGAACAAGGGGTGCAATACGGCAACGAAAACCAGAACTGGTCGGAGTGGTGGACACTCTGGCGCCGCATCGCCGGTGGCCTTGATGAACAGGCCCAGACGCAGATCCTCAACGACATCGCCTACTACCTGCAACCACCGGGTAAGTCACACGTCAAACGCAGTGGCCCAAAGAGACAGGGTTACGACGACATGGTGAGAGTCGCCGCCGCGCTGGAACGCGTCAGCGCCCAACGCAAAGAAGAGATTGGCGGCTGGTTGGCCGAACGACTGCGCAAGCCGAGTGAAAACTCACAAACCTGGTGGGCCGTCGGCCGCATCGGCGCGCGGGTACCGTTTCATGGCAGCGCCCACAACGTAGTCGCCCGCAGTGTTGCTGAAGAGTGGCTGAAACAACTGCTAACCCTCGACTGGAAAAAAATCGAACCCGCCAGCTTCGCCGCCACCCTGCTCGCCCGTGTCAGCGGCGACCGCGAACGCGACCTTGATCAAACACTACGCAACGAGGTTCAACGCCGACTAGAGAACGTCAAAGCCCCCGCCTCATGGCTGCGCATGGTGCAGGAGGTGGTTGAGCTGGATGAAAGCGATGAGCGGCGCATGTTTGGCGAAGCCCTGCCGGCGGGGCTTAAGTTATTGGCTTAGGAGTACTAATCAGCGCTCGATCTGACAGCATAACGTCAGATGTGATTTAGTCCGGAATAGGTAAAATCGCAACCCAATGCTGTCATCCAATATACAAAATAACCGGCGCTACGTGGCTTCATCGCGTAGCGTCTGTATTGACTGCCGGGCTAGGTTTCAATGAGCGCGTTCACCTGAGCAGCGAAGGTGTTGCTGAACTCAGGATTGCTTCGCACCCAGAGTGCGAGAAACGCTCCACGAACTATTGCCTCAGAGACAAAATTAATCTTTATGCCAAGCTGATTGAAGAGCAGGTGAGGGTCCCGATTGGTACGCGAAATCTCTTCCATGGCATTGCGCACTAATTCTTGTGACTCGGGTGAGCGTTGACACGACACCGTAAGGATCGCGAGATCCTCAACTAGGCGTGCGTGAATAGCCTCAAAAACAGCAAGTTCTGGCTGTGCTCCTGGCAGACGAATTACACCGGCCGCAACGTCTTCATGTTGCTGTGAGTCGCCATCTATCACACACAAAGATTTGAAACTTACCGCTGGATTGGTTGCATGGCCGCGATGGGTTGAGACAGCATTGCCGTCGCCATGAACAGCATGAACCTCAACTTGATCGTAGTCGGCTCCCAACTTCTCACGAAGAATTGCATCGACCCATGCCTTTGCAAATTCATCTTCTACGAATACGGCCAGTTTTTTGTCTACTCGTCCAGAAACTGCTCGGAGCGCTTCAACGGACAGTTTTCCTTGCTTTAGCTTCCCATTAATGCTCGCCAAAATGGCCACGCCTGGTAACGGAGATAAAGCGTAGTCGCTGTGCGTTGTGAATACTGTTTGGATTGATTTACGCTCCGCGACGTCAATTAAATACTCGACCATCCGTCGCGTCGCAACCGGGTGCAGGCCATTCTCTATTTCTTCAATTAGGATCAGGCTATTCTCTGGCGCTTTCTCAATGGTGGTGATCATTCGAATGATTGACGATTCGCCAGCGCCAAAATGAAACTCGGAATACTGATTTAATCCTGTGCGACCGACCAGAAAGCTGTCGTCCATTCCATATTTGGTAACGCGATAGTCAGCAACAGACTTACCTAAAATGTGTTCCACTTGAGTTGCGACTGTAGCGGGGAGAGGTTCAAGTGGTGGGCGATGTATGTAGGTTGAGCGCATTAACTGCTTATATCTGGTCTTTTCGCCAGCGGGCACGGTGCGCTCAATTCCGAAAAACAATACATCTCGATCAGCTACGTCTCCACGTACCCACTTCGATTTCCTGAAGCTCGACGTTCGTTTTACCAGTTGTGATTGATTTAGTTTTTTGTCGACTAACTCGTATTCGACACGCCAGCCAGACATGGATTCGTCGCCAACCGTGCTTTTCGGGAAAAACATTCCCGGTCTAATTGGCTTGTAGGCACAACCTGCAACGCCAAGTACGGATGACTTGCCACTGCCATTCGGACCTATCAACGCGGTTACGGGAAACTCAAAAACAATGTCTTCACCTGAAAAGCCACGAATTTTTGAAATGCTTGCCTTGTACAGGTATTTCCCGTAATTCAGGCGGCGAACTTTCTCGATTAGCTGAGTCTTCGTTGATTCACGTATTTCGCTTAATGCCATTTCGATAACCTTTCTGGGCTGATTTTTGGGAAGTCGTCGCGGTGAGCCTGTTTGAAACCTTTCAGGTAATAGAGGGGCATCAGCGCTCATACATTTTTTAATATACTGACGCCTATACTGGCATCGTAATTGATTGATGAGCAAGTGTAATTAATGGCTCCCGTCAGTATATTAATGCCAACAACACAGGGCGAGATTGTATGCCACATGTGAAACCCCGAGGACCCAACCATTCTCGATATGACACTGTCTGTCTGGCTACCCCTAACCACTACACTTCAGGTGTAGTGGCCACCCCTACTACTCCTTTTTCGCGGCCTTTTTGGTTGACGCCTTTTTCTTCGCAGCCGGCTTTACCTTAGCTGTCTCTTTCAGCGCTTTTTCTTCAGTCTTATCCAGCGGTTGTTTGGCTACCTTCTCCTGCTCTGCAATGGGCGATTTCTTGGCGGCGGACTTTTTCTTTTTTGCTACGACCTTTTTTTCTACGGCACTAAGTTTACCCTCGAACCAACTGGCTACCACATGTTTGATGTCATCAATCTCATGTTCAATGATGGTGCCTGCGGAGCTCAGTGCCTTATGTCCCTTGTCAACCAGCCCTGTCTCTTGCGCTAGCCGTTGGTCAATCTCCTGCGTGGCCATGTGCCAGTCATCTTCCGCTGAGCCACCGACAAAGCCACGCCGCTCGGCGCGCAGATAGGCGGCTTCACGAATCATCTGTTGACGTTCTTCTGGACTGACATGGGAACCAAGAATGGTTCTCTTTGCTGACTTGCCGAGCCCTTCTATCTTGATGCGCCCCTTGCTGACATCCTTCGAGAACTCATGCAGATAGGGTGTAACGGTCTCGCCAAATTTTTCCAGCGCAACGTCACCAAATTCGCGCGCGCTGCGGCCGGCTGCAATCATCTGCTCTAACGCTGCCTTGAGATACATTTTAGAGTTCTCGTATATCGATTTATCTAGTTGATTGTTTTTAGTCATCGCGGCAGTTCCTCATTGATAGGTTGATAGTAAATTTAAGTAACCACACTGGATTCTTCAGATCATAAATTCTGGCCTCTCAAGCGGTGGTGAGTGGAGCAACCCAACCTCATCCATTTTTCTCATTATACCCCCATCGAGGCTGGGAATATGGCATAGCAGATCATCTTGGGTTTCCGTCGCTGCTTCGAGAACAATCCGGCCATCCGCTTCGACCACATGGAGGGGCCGCACACTGAAGTCGAGCCAGCGCAGGTCAAGCCGACCGGTGCAAGTGATGCCAGTTAATTATTCGATCTCACTTGTTAATAAGCTGAGGGCTTGAGATCTCTTTGCGCACGACAGGCTCAAGAGTAGTGAGTCCCCAGCGCTTGCCTTGGGTTATAGACTCTTCGACACTTCTTCCATTTAAGACCCCTTCACTAAGGGCAATAAGTGCACCCACACGATTACTGCTGGAGCAATGAACCAGCGTTTTGTCAGAACCTACCTGCTTTAGCAGTGCCGAAAGTTTTGTAGCATTTTCAACAGTAATATCAACCGCACCTGCTACTGGTATTAAATGATATTGCATCCCCAAAGACTCAACGTATTCAGCCTCATCCCAGTCCTGTTCTTGTAACGGGCGGAGGTTAATAATATGTTTTATTCCAGACTGCGCCAGCGAACTAAGCTCTTCTTTTGTGGGTTGGCCGCTGGCAAATACATTTTCTGTAGGTTGGCTTAAGTTCATTATTTTCAGCTGGCTAATGGCGTCTGAGTTAACCGGTTGTTGAGCATATACCGTCACAAAGACCAGCGCTGATAACATTACAAATATTTTTGATAATTTTAGACCTAGCATGAATTTTCCTTCTTTTAAGAATACTGTATGTGATGGCACCACAAAAGCATGAATCTTTTATTGTCATAATAGGGTTTTCTTTTATGACTTATGGGTGACAATCAGCTGCCTATACCAGAACATTATTTAACATCCAGAGACCTAACA
>JAYWDX010000126.1:0-2570 GCA_043779675.1 Tenderia sp. (SeqCode) | reverse complement strand
TCCATCATTGCACTGCTCATTGCATCCTCTCTTTCATCTTCTGGTAACCCAGCGCAATCAGTTCGTTAGCGCGGTCAAAATCAAGTGTACGACAACTGTTACGGGCGATCTCCACGACAATATCGGGGGGATAGGCTGCCAGTTTTTGGCGGGCAATGTTGCCTTGCATGGTATCAAACGACTGGTAAGCGATATCGTACATATCCAGGCCACGCTCGCCGCCGCCAGCAGATGAGGGGTACATTTTGGCAGCGAAGCGGCTGATGCTATCGCGCAACGGTGAGGCCTGCTCATCCTTAACGACCGGTTGCACTGGAATGATTGGACCTTTGGCGGACGAAGCGCAGAGATTAACAGCAATAGTGAGGTCGGTCTCATCACCAAAGGTAGGCCCCGTCGGCACGGGGTTGACCACACCACCGTCGATCAGCGTCTGCCCCCTGTAAATAAAGGCGGTAAATAACAGTGGTAATGAAATGGAGGCACGAATGGCATCAAAGATCGGCCCTTTTCTGATCCACACCTCTTTGCCTGTTTTAATGTTAGTGGCAACAGCGGTATAGCTGATGGGCAGGCTCTCAATCATCGCATCCCCCACCAGCTCCTTGAGGGTATTGATGATTTTGTCACCCTTGATCAACCCCCTGCGGTCGAGTGCCGGATCGAGGAGTACCATCATGTCGCGACGGGTGATGAGGCGCACCCAGCGCTCAAACTCATCCAGTTTACCCATGGCATAGATGCCACCGATCAGGGCGCCGATGGAACAGCCGGAGATCGAGCTGATCTCATAGTTGTGTTCTTCGAGCCAACGAATTACGCCGA
This sequence comes from Tenderia sp. (SeqCode), assembly GCA_043779675.1. Lineage (GTDB taxonomy): Bacteria > Pseudomonadota > Gammaproteobacteria > Tenderiales > Tenderiaceae > JAKFXL01. The sequence continues at coordinate 1,745 of JAYWDX010000126.1, read as the reverse complement.
TATGGGCAAAACCACGGGCGCCACCGCTCCCCAACACCAGGGAGACTGTTTTTTTATCTGCGGACATCAAGGGATCTCAACAACTATATAGAGTAGACATTAGGTAGATGGATCACCATTGAGCAGCTCGCCCATGCAACCAGCCAGCAGCACCATATCCTTTTTGCGGTGATAGGTGGAGCGCCACACCAGTCCGATATCACGATGTGGCCCTTTTTCCGCCAAGGGCCGCACACTGATATTACTCTGCGTGACGAGTGCCGAGTTGATCGCCATCTCCGGCAAAAAGGTAATGCCCTGCCCCCCCGCCACCATCTCAATCATCGTATAGAGGCTTGTGCCCTGAAAGGCGGCCCGTTTCTGCAGACCGCTGCGATGACAGGCAGACAAGGCGTGATCACGAAAACAGTGCCCCTCCTCCAACAACAACAACTGATCGGCGGGCAGCTCCACCGAGGGGATAGAACCACCCTTGCTAAGTGGATGATTTTTGGGCAACGCCACCCAAAAACTCTCCTTCCAGAAGGTTTGATGCTCGAGCTTTCCCAGCTCATAAGGGAGAGCCAGGATGGCGCAGTCAATTTCACCACTCTCCAGCCGCTCAATCAGGCGAGCCGTCTGATCCTCGATCAAAAAAAGTTCTAACAAAGGGTAACGTTTACGGATACCCGGCAGCACCCGTGGCAACAGAAACGGGCCGATGGTCGGGATCACCCCCAACCGTAATGGACCAGTCAACGGTACACCATCACTCTGCGCCATCTCCGCCATCAGACTGGCGATCGTCAGGATCTGTCGCGCCTGTTCTGCCAGCGCCAGCCCCAACGGCGTTGGCGCCACCTTGCGCTTAGTCCGCTCCAACAGCTGGCTACCAAGCTGCGACTCCAGCTCCTGGATACCAACACTCAATGTCGACTGGGTAACAAAACAGCGCTCCGCAGCCTTACCAAAATGGCGCAGCTCCACCACGGCGAGCAGATATTGCAGCTGGCGCATACTGGGTAAGAACATGGTTTTAAATACCCCCATTACTGATTGATTCATAATAAGTTGCCACCGATTGACAGTCCAGACTTATCACCGTGCTTGCTTCGCGGCCAGCACTTAGCCATCATAGGCGGTCGTAAATAACTTAAGAGAACACCTTAAATGGCTGCAACTGTCGAAGAACTGTCGATTGAATATGAAGAAGAGGGCCAGGAACTGGTCAAACAGCTAGACAAAAAGGTACTCACCAAAGGCGCCTGGGCGACCCTGATCTACCGCTACCAAGAGTGGGACCCCAAAAAAGAGGAGTTCAGCAAAGACCGTTACACCATCCGTCGTTACCAGAAACGCAACGGCGAATACATGCAGAAATCGAAATTCAACATCTCCAGCGCCGACCAGGCCCGCGACATCATCAGCGCCCTGCAGGAGTGGACCAAAGAGTAATACCCCACACCCCATCAATGCCTGTTATTTGCAAGGGAGCCGCCGGCTCCCTTGCCTGTTTTTGGGGTGGTGACTTTATCGCCATCTCACGTCAATCAGGATTCGAGTAAGGTGGTGGCCATAGCTATAATAATTACCTATCGCCTAATGCATCTGAAAAAGCTGCGTGAAATATTTCCTGTCTTGGTGTACAGATTTACTTGACCACTACAATTCCAACGTGAATAGCAGGTTGTAGTGCTTGCATGATTCAATCTCCCTGTCTTACGGATGCGGGGTGTACCCCCTGGCAACTGTTCGGGTTAAAAAAG
>JAYWDX010000125.1:0-7664 GCA_043779675.1 Tenderia sp. (SeqCode) | reverse complement strand
ATTCGGAAAGTCGCTCGGGATCATGTCCCACTGACAGCCACTCTTGAGTAGATACAGAAGCGCGCAAAATATATCGTATAAGTCATGTGTCCTCGGCCGTGTCCTTTTTCGCGCACTGGTGAGTATCGGTTCTATCTTTTCAAAGGCCTCTCGGCTGATATCGCCTCGGTAGATTTTTCTCATCCATGCAATTTAATCGACCCCCCCCCTTCAGGGCAAAAAGATTTTGAATAGGCTCTAATAGGTGTGGCAACGCTGTGCCTGATGCAGGGAGTGCAGCGAGGAAGCGAGAAGATTGACCTATGAATCTTTGCAAACCAGACAGCAGCTGGAGTGCCAAAAAACACAGGGACAACTCTGTCCTGAACGTGAAGCCTACGACAGTTACCAGCAGCGACGAGACGAGTAGATACTTGGGCTGTTGCGGTCGTTGCGGCTTTTTTGCTCGATTTGGGATATAATCCGCCGTCTTTAAATTCTGCACTTCCATTTTTGAGGCCTCCCGTCGTGATCGAGAATCTCCGTAATATCGCCATCATTGCTCACGTTGACCATGGTAAGACCACCCTGGTTGACCAATTGCTCAAACAGTCCAACACCCTCGGCGATCGGGTGCAGTTGGCTGAGCGCGCCATGGACTCCAATGACCAGGAGCGCGAACGCGGTATTACTATCCTGGCTAAAAACACCGCCATCAACTGGGGCGAGTATCACATTAACATTGTTGATACCCCCGGCCATGCTGACTTCGGCGGCGAGGTGGAGCGTGTACTCTCTATGGTTGATTCGGTGCTGTTGCTGGTGGATGCCGTTGACGGCCCGATGCCACAGACCCGTTTTGTGACCCAGAAGGCGTTGGCCCGTGGCCTGAAGCCGATTGTGGTTATCAACAAGGTTGACCGTGACAGCGCCCGTGCCGAATGGGCCTTGGATCAGACCTTTGATCTCTTCGATCGCCTTGGCGCTACCGATGAGCAGCTCGACTTCCCCGTGGTCTACGCCTCCGGCCTGAACGGCTTTTCCGGCCTTGATCCGAGCGTGCGTAGCGGCGATATGACGGCGCTGCTGCAGACCATCGTTGACAAGGTTCATCCACCCCAGGTGGACGTTGAAGGGCCCTTCCAGTTGCAGGTATCGCAGCTCGATCACAATAACTATGTTGGTGTAATCGGGATCGGCCGAATTGCCCGTGGTCGTGTCAAGACCAATACCAATGTTGTTGTTGTAGATGCCGCTGGCAAGCGTCGCAATGCCCGTATCCTTCAGATTTTTGGTTTCCTTGGTCTGGAGCGTATTGAAGTGGCGGATGCCCGTGCGGGTGACATTGTCGCCTTCACAGGTGTTGAAGGGCTGCGTATCTCCGATACCCTGTGTGATCCAAATGCAGTTGAAGCGTTGATCCCGTTGAGTGTTGACCAGCCAACCGTGAGCATGACCTTCCAGGTCAATAACTCACCGTTCGCCGGTAAGGATGGCAAGTACGTCACCTCACGCCAGATCCGTGAACGTCTTGATAAAGAGCTGATCCACAACGTCGCCCTGCGTGTTGAAGATACGGTTGACCCAGACAAGTTCCGCGTCTCCGGTCGTGGTGAGTTGCATCTGTCAGTACTGATTGAAAACATGCGTCGTGAAGGGTTCGAGCTGGGTGTCTCCCGTCCGGAAGTAATCTTCCGCGAAGTGGATGGTGAAAAGCAGGAGCCATACGAGCAGTTGACCGTTGACGTAGAAGACGCCAACCAGGGTAGCGTGATGGAGAAGCTTGGGATACGCGGTGGCGATCTCAAGAACATGATGCCTGATGGTAAGGGACGTGTGCGTCTTGACTACATCATGCCTTCACGCGGCCTGATCGGCTTCCGTACCGAGTTCCTGACGGCTACCCAGGGTACCGGGCTGCTTTACAGTGTCTTTGACCACTACGGTCCGATGAAGAAGGGTTCCTACGGTACCCGTGGTAACGGCGTGCTGATCTCCAACGGTGCGGGCAAAGCACTGACCTTCTCGCTCTTTGCTCTGCAGGAGCGTGGTCGTCTCTTCCTGGGACATGGTGATGAGGTCTATGAAGGCATGATCATCGGTCTGCACTCACGTGATAATGACCTGGTGGTTAACCCGCTCAAGGGCAAGCAGCTCACCAACATGCGTGCATCAGGTACTGATGAAGCACAAGTGCTGACACCACCCACCCGTCACACTCTGGAGCAGGCGCTGGAGTTCATCGATGAGGACGAACTGGTTGAGGTAACCCCTAACCACATCCGTCTGCGTAAAAAGCAGCTCACCGAGGCTGGCCGCAAACGCCCTACGCGCTAGACGCGTAACGGCTGTAACGCCCCTCTCCCAATCGCGGGGGAGGGGTTGTATATTGAGTCCTGACCAATCCGCACAAAGGACCGACTCGATGCCCACGCTCTATCCCCCAATCAACCCCTACGTTACCCACCACTTCGATGTTGATCCACCGCATCGCCTCTATGTTGAGGAGTGTGGCAACCCCTCTGGCATACCCGTTGTGTTTCTGCATGGTGGTCCCGGTTCCGGTTGTGAGCCCTATCACCGCAGTTTTTTTGATCCTGAACGTTATCGCATCGTGCTGTTTGATCAGCGCGGCTGTGGCCGCTCATCGCCACATGCTGAGCTGGAAGGCAATACTACCCAAGCATTGGTGAGTGACATGGAGTTGATCCGCAACAAACTCGGCATCGACAAGTGGGTGATTTTTGGCGGTTCGTGGGGATCAACGCTGGGGCTGGTTTATGCTGAGACCTACCCCGACAGGGTGCTGGGGCTGATCCTGCGCGGCATCTTTCTCTGTCGGCCGCAGGAGATCCACTGGTTCTACCAGGAGGGGGCGAGTCGCCTCTTCCCCGATTATTGGCAGGATTACCTCAAGCCGATTCCTGAGGCAGAGCGCAATATGATGGTGCCTGCTTTTTACAAACGGCTCACCAGCGATAACGAAGTGGAACGCATGGCGGCGGCCAAGGCGTGGTCGATCTGGGAGGGGCGTTGCGCCACACTGTTGCCATCCAAGACGGTGACGGATCACTTCAGCGACCCTTTTACGGCGCTGAGTCTGGCGCGAATCGAGTGCCACTACTTCATGAACAACAGCTTCCTGAGCAACAACCAGATACTCAATGACGCCGACAAATTACGCGATATCCCCGGCATTATCGTGCATGGTCGTTACGACGTGGTCTGCCCCGTTGAAAATGCCTGGCAGTTGCAGCAGCGCTGGCCAAAATCGGAGTTGCAAATCATCGCCGACGCTGGCCACTCCGCCAGTGAGCCAAACACCACGGCAGCGCTGGTGAAGGCGACCGATGCCATGGCGCGGCGTCTCTATAAATAGTGGGAGCAACAGTTTTATGGCGGTCTATGCTATTGGCGATCTACAGGGGTGTTATGACGAGCTGATGCGGCTGCTGGACCACATCAGCTTCAGCGAGGCCAGCGACACACTCTGGTTCTGTGGTGATCTGGTCAACCGTGGCCCCAAGTCGCTGGAGGTGTTGCGCTTGATCAGCAGCATGAATAACTGCGCCGTGACGGTGCTCGGCAATCATGACCTGCACCTGCTGGCGGTGGCCGCCGGCTGTGGCAAAAAACTGGCCAAGGATACGTTGCAACCGATCCTGGCTGCGCCGGATGGCGAGGAGCTGATCGCCTGGTTGCGCCATCAACCCCTGTTGCACCACGATGCTACGCTGGGTTACACCATGATCCACGCCGGTCTGCCGCCGCAGTGGGACCTGGCCACGGCACAGGGCTGCGCCCGCGAGCTGGAGGAGGTGCTGCGTGGCCCCGGTTATGATGAGTTTTTGCTGCACATGTATGGCAATGAGCCCAGCTGCTGGTCGCCCGAGCTCTCCGGCATCAACCGCCTGCGATTTATCACCAACGCCCTTACCCGGATGCGTTACTGCACCGCCGAGGGCGTGATGAATCTCAAAGATAAAGGGGGCGTCGGCTCACAGCAGCCCGGCTATCTGCCGTGGTTTGCCGTGCCAGGGCGCAAGACCGCCGCGCTGCCGATCATCTTTGGCCATTGGTCAACGCTGGGGGTGGGCATGATGAGTAAGGCCCTATCGCTCGACAGCGGCTGCCTTTGGGGCGGGCAGCTCACAGCTGTGCGCATCGATGTGCCAGAACCACACTGGTTCAGCATCGAGTGTGGTGGTGTCTGTCAGCCTGGATAAGTAATTCAGACAATCATTCAAAAGTGCCGATAGAGGCTATAGGGATGGCACGATCGGTGTCACTTATGAAAAGTACGGGTTAGAATGATGGACTGCCGTGGTTTAAGGCTGGGTGTGTGACAGAGATAGATTGGTCAAAACGAATGAAACAGATCGTTAGAATAGCTGGACTGTTAGTGGTGGCGGGCATGATTGCCCCGCCAGCGCTGGCTGACATCTATCTCTATCGTGATGAAAACGGCGTCACCAACGTCACCAATATCAAACCACCCGCGCACTACAAGATCGACAAGATCGTCCGCGATAGCCGTAGCAGCCGCAGTGTTGCCACGGTCTCACCCCAAACACCTGGCTCGCCCTATATCAAAACGGCCCGTGGCACTATCAACACTACGCTGTTGGACGAACCTCCCACCAGCGCCGCCGTGCAGGCGATCATGACCGATGCGGCGCTGGCTTTTAATCTTGATAAGGCGCTGGTACGGGCCATCATTCAGACCGAGTCGGCGTTTAAGGTTCACGCCACCTCTCCCAAGGGCGCCCGCGGCCTGATGCAGTTGATGCCCGAGACTGCCGCCCGTTATGGCGTGCGCGACATCTTTAATCCGGAACAAAATATCTGGGGTGGCACACGTTATATGCGTGATCTATTGGTGAAGTTCAACCACGAAGTGCCACTGGCGCTGGCCGCCTATAACGCCGGCGAAGGCGCGGTGGCGCGCTATGGTGGCATCCCGCCCTATCCGGAAACCCGCGATTACGTCAAAAAGGTGATGGCGCTGCATCGGCAGTACGGGGGGAGTTAGACCGCCCCGCGTGGGGCAGCCGCAATCACCATAGTGGCTTTAGCTTTCCGCCAACCAATCCTGTGGTTTCAGATAACGTTCATACAACAGCGCCTCGGGGCTGCCCGGCTCTGGCTGGTAGTTGTATTGCCAGCGCACCAGTGGCGGCAGTGACATCAGGATCGATTCGGTACGGCCACCGGTCTGCAAACCAAACAGCGTGCCACGGTCGTAGACCAGGTTGAATTCGACATAACGGCCACGGCGGTAGAGTTGGAAGTCGCGTTCGCGGGTGCCGTATTCGTTGTTCTTGCGGCGTGCGACGATGGGGCGGTAGGCCTTGATGTAGTGGTCGCCAACACTCTGCATGAAGGCAAAGCTCTGCTCAAATCCCCACTCGTTCAGGTCATCAAAAAACAGGCCGCCGACACCACGAGTTTCATTGCGGTGTTTAAGCACAAAATATTCGTCACACCACTTTTTGAAGCGCGGGTAGACCTCTTTGCCAAACGGTTCACACGCCTCGCGGGCGACGCGGTGCCAGTGGACTGCATCATCTTCAAATGGATAGTAGGGCGTTAGGTCGAAGCCGCCACCAAACCACCAGATTGGCTCCTCGCCCTCTTTTTCGGCAATGAAGAAACGGACGTTGGCGTGGGAGGTAGGCACGTAGGGATTGTGAGGGTGGATCACCAGCGACACCCCCATGGCGCGGAAGTTACGTCCCGCCAGTTCCGGGCGGTGGGCAGTGGCTGAAGCGGGCATCTGGCCACCAAAGACCTCGGAGAAGTTGACCCCGGCTTGTTCAAATGCCGCGCCGCCGCTGAGTACACGGGTGCGGCCACCGCCGCCCTGTTCGCGCTGCCAGGCATCTTCAATGAAGCGGGCGCCGCCATCTTCGGCCTCCAGCTCGGCGCAGATGCGCTCCTGGAGGTCTAGCAAATAGGCTTTAACGGCTTGAATGTCGGGTTTGCTCATCTCTATTTCCAATGCGGGGTATTAAAAAAACAAGGCTAAGGAGTTTATCAGTATTTATCCGCAAAACGGCAGCCAGCATTACGGTAGAAACAGTTGCAGCAGGTCGTTGAGATAATTGCGGCCGCGCTCGGTGGGGCGGATGTGGGTGGCGCTCCATTCGATTAGCTCCAGTTCTTCGGCGCGCTGTAGCGGTTTTTCGACAATGCTGATGGGCAGGCCGGTGTGGTCATGAAAGAGGTGTGATTCAAACCCTTGCGTGAGGCGCAGGGCGTTGAGCATAAATTCGAAACCGACATCGACCCGAGTTAGTACCTGGCGCCCCTGGTCGCGTTTGGCGCTGTGGGCGGTGCGCAGGTAGTCGTTGGGATTGCGTTGTTTATTGTGACGGGTGATGGTCTGGTACTGGGCGTTGCTGATCTTGCCGTGGGCGCCGGCACCGATACCGAGGTAGTCGCCAAAGCGCCAGTAGTTGAGGTTGTGCTGGCACTGCTTGCCCTTTTTGGCATAGGCCGAGACCTCATAGTGGCCGTAACCCTGTTCGGCCATCAGCGCCTGACACTGCTCCTGCATGTCCCAGCGCAGCTCGTCGTCGGGCAATGCCGGTGGGTTGTGGTGAAACATTGTGTTGGGTTCGAGGGTGAGCTGGTAGTGGGAGAGGTGGGTTGGCTCCAAGGCGAAGGCGGTGCGCACATCCTCCAGGGCTTGGGCCAAGGTCTGTTGCGGCAGGCCAAACATCAGGTCGAGGTTGAAGTTGTCGAAACCGGCGTCGTGGGCCTCTTCGGCGGCGCGCAGCGCCTCGCGGCGGCCATGGATGCGGCCAATTTTTTGCAGCAGATCGTCATTAAAACTCTGCACGCCGATGGAGAGGCGGTTGATGCCGAGCGCCCGGAACTCGTGAAACTTGCCTGCCTCGACGGTGCCAGGGTTGGCCTCAAGGGTGATTTCGGCGGTCGGCGGCAGTTGCAGTCGGGCGCGGACTCCGCACAACAGTTCATCAAGGGCCTCGGCCGAGAAGAGGCTGGGGGTGCCGCCGCCGATGAATATGGAGTGGACGGGACGGCCCCAGACTTCGGGCAGCTCTTGCTCCAGGTCGGCGAGCAGGGCGGCGACGTACTGCTTTTCCGGCAGCGCCTGCTTCTGTTCGTGGGAGTTGAAGTCGCAATAGGGACATTTACGTACACACCAGGGGATGTGGATGTAGAGGCTGAGCGGTGGCAGGGCGGTGAAGTTGTGCATGGTCAACGGCGTGGTTGGGGATGGGCGGTCATTATAGCGGGAAGGTGGATTGTGCTGATGGCTGATCTGTATAAACGTAAAAGATCGTTACAATTGTGCGGTAGTAGCAACTCTTTTCTGGTTGCCGAGGCGGCGATTGGGTAAACTGCCCACATCTATCGTATAAGGAGTTATCTATGAAATTGCAGAAAGGTCGTTGGTTGGTGGCAGGCATTGCCGTTGTGGCGTTGGGCGTCTCTGGCTGCTCAACTATTAATCCCTATACTGGTGAGAAGCAGACTGCTAAGGCGACCTCTGGCGCCATGATCGGTGCGGCGGCCGGAGCGATTCTCGGCGCGGCTACTGCCGATAAGGATAAACGTAAGCAGCACGCCCTTAAGGGCGCAGGCATCGGCGCCATCGCCGGTGGTGGCGTCGGTTACTACATGGATACCCAGGAGGCCAAGCTGCGTCAGAAGCT
>JAYWDX010000124.1:0-11382 GCA_043779675.1 Tenderia sp. (SeqCode) | reverse complement strand
ATTTTTCCCGCCAGGGTAGAAAACTGCTTTCCGGTCAGGTGATTCAACGGTTTGCTTGAGCATCATCAAAAACTGCCCAATGCTGGACTTGCCGGAACTGTTCGCACCAAAGAACAAGGAAATTGGGGCTAGGCGAATGGTGCCGGTATCTGCCCACCCCTTGAAATTTTGTATTCGCAATTGCTTTAACATCTTATTCACCCCTTAATCTTGCTACTGTTTTTCGCGCCACTTTAGCATAGTCAGTTATTCGTTCAGGGTGTTTGCATAGCTTTTGTCAGCCGCATTTGAACACTCTCATCATCCCATTCCCAAGATGATTGATAACCTTCGCCGCAATGTACCCAAACTTATAGTTATCGAAAGGCCGTGAAGTGTCGCTGCTGAGCGATGCCTGTTCTGCCTGCCCTTTGCTTCTCTTCGGTTTGAGAAGAGGAATTGCATATTCCGCAAGGCGGCGTTTCTCAGTAATCTGCTGGGTGGGCGGCCCTTGGTCGAGTTGCCGATAGCAAGATGCATGCTCGCAGGGCGAGTTAAGAATCGGGTGATCGAAGAAAGTGTTTGCCATGTTTGTTGTTAGTGACCCACTTTACTTTAGCTGCGGATAGTATCCCGCGCTGCCTGGATGGGCAATCGGCCAAAATTTATGCTGGGGGTGAAAAGGCGCGCCTCTGCATGGATACACGAGGCGGGGCAACGCGGAGAGTACAGCGATATTTTGAGCGACGTTGCCCGCCCCCCCCTTGAGAGGGAGCGCTGTCAGCGCGCCTTCACTGATTGTTTAGGTGTGCACCGTGGATTGAGGCGCCTGGAGGTGACATGCCTTTCTCTGCCACTGGTGTTCACATCATTAAAGAACAATGTTTATCAGGCCGCCAACTCTCTGGCCATTATCCCCAGCGGGGCCGATACCGCCAGCACCCGATCCAGCGCCCGTCGCACCCGCTGATCATCAAGCCCCAACGAGTCAACCAGGATCAGTTCCTTGTTACCGGCCAGGGCGCTTTCACTATGTTCGATTTTCAGGAGCTGATTGGCGAACGCCACTAGTTTGGGATAGATGGCGTGTTTGCCGTCATAGTCAAAGAAGCAGTGCTCTCCCACCGCCACCACTATCTTTTCAGGCATGCCCCAAGCCTGCATCAGCCATCGACCAATCATGTCATGGCTGATACCAAAACCCACCAGCTCCAACTCCCTCACCTCCCTGTCCGGGTATTCGCCGATGAGCTGGTTGAGCATGGCAAACTCCTCCGGGTAGAAGTGGCCAAACAGCATGTAACCAATATCGTGCAGCAGACCGGCGAGGTAACAGATGCCTGGATCAGGGCGTTGCTCGGGCGGTAGCGCCATGCCCAGCGCCTGGGTCAACGTTACCATCTGCAACGAGTGTTGCCAAAACGCCTTGCGCCCCAACGGCCCCTCGGCCTGCATCTGCAACGACTTACCCGCCGCAATGCCCATCGCCATGTGCAACGCCTTGTCATAGCCTAAGACCAGTATCACCGCATCTTCAAGCGTGCTGATACGGTCGCCATAACCAAACAGCGAGAATCGCGCATAGGAGAGTAGCTGTGCTGCTACGGAGGCATCACGCGCCACAACATTGATCAGACTCGCTGTATCCGCATTGTTGGCGCCCTTTAATAGCAGCAGCTCACGGGCTACCTCCGGCAGGGGTGGCAACTCGATAGCTGACTCCAACCGCTGCCGAAAGCCTGTGGCAAAAATGTGCTTCTGTTCCGGCCTCAATATATTACTCATACACACCCTAGTTTTTGTTATCGCATGTCTACACAACGACATGGGCCACGGCACTCAACAGCGCTGAAAACCCGTCTGAAATGCAGCCAGCATCTATTTCTCAGGGAGATAACGGCCTAAAGTCCATACACTTTATATATGTAATAAATACTTCATTGAAGGGTGGGGGGAGAAAGCAACCAGCGAAATCCCGACCAGTCTGCCAAGGGCGATGGCCACACAGAGGGCGGCAGCGGTGGTGATTCAAGCCGCCAACAGCTGGCTCAACACTCCGCCAATACCAGCGGCACGTAAACCTCTGCTGCCGACAGTCCACCATGGAAGCCCGTCATGTGCAGCACCCCCTCGCCGGGGATACGGCCAGTGAGCGCATAGTTCTTCTTCATCACCAGGGTGTAATCACCCACCCGCGACAATAGCTCCGGATGTGCCTCACCCAAGCCAAACAGACCCTGTTCGATAAGATCGGCACTGCGATAAAGATCACACACCTCAGCCAATACCTGGTGCACGTAGGTTTCAAACTGCTCGCGCTTTTCATAACGCACGTAACAATAGACTAGCCGTGGTTCGCCACAGAGCGGCATCGACAGACACTCTTTTAACTGCGGATGGTCAGCCAGATTGAGATGGCGTTCAGGCGGCGTATCGACAAAACCGTGGTCCGCCGTTACCAGCACTGTTGCACCACTGCCCTGCAACTGCAGCAACAACATGGCAAACGCGGCATCAAGCTTGACAAAGTGTTCCGCCACCTGCTCACTGCCCACTCCGTGTGCATGGGCCAGGCCATCAAACTCTGGCCAGTAGGCGTAGATATATTTGCGCTGCTGATTGCGCCGCACCAGCCGCACCACCTCATCAAAACAGTGCTGATAACCACGATGCGGCACGATCTCCGCCCCACCACTATGGGCCAGATTGTATTCAGACTCCCTCAACCAGCTGGGCGTAACGGAATAACACTCCGCCGCCATGCGCTCAAAGACCGGCGTATGGCCCAAAAATTCCCGTGCCGCCACGCCAAGTGTGCCCAACGCCGGACCACCGCTACGATGGGTATAGGGCAATACCGTAACCACACTGCCCAGCTCACGGAAATAGGTAAACCAACCGGTCAAGCCATGCTGCTGTGGCGCCGTGCCGGTCAGAAAGGTGGTGATCGAAGCGGCAGTGGTTGGTGGCGCCACCGAAGTGATGCGACTGTGCAGATGTTGATGGAGACAACTTTGCGGATGCTGCTGCAGATAGTCATAACCCAACCCATCAATCACCAGCAGCACCACACTCTGCGCCTCGTGCAGAGGCACACCATTCAAGCCAGACAACGGCGCATAGAGCAGATCGGCGTCACCCCCGCGTGATTGGATGATGCTACTCATTAGGTTAACGATGCTGCCAGCTTTATAGTCAGGAAAGATCATAAGATTGCTCTGCTTGATTGCTACATGTTTATAGAATAGCAATTACAGACTGGTGATCAACGCCTAAAACACTACGCTCTGCGGCAGGGGATAGAAAAAAAACAACTGGCTGATCACTCACTCGCAAAAAATGCCCGGCATTGCCGGGCATTTCTGTCCATTCCAACGCGGAAAAAACCAGATCAACATTGACGACGGCAAGCCATTAGAGCAAGTCCGCCTGCCAACATCAGGAAAAAAGTTGCAGGCACGGGTATAGCCACTTCAACGCGCTCAATATTAGCAACACTGAGAAAGCTGGTGAAACGAGCCATAATCGAACCCGGGTCAGAATAAACACCTGTGCTCATGTCGTACTCAACGGCAAGATCCAGTATCTCCCCCGGATTAAGGAACAGGTCCAGAAAGAGCGTCCCACTATCCGCCACAGGCGCGCCAAACGTTCCAAGACCAAGACCATTTTCATGATCGCCAAAGAAGCTGTCAGATATCACCTCACGCAAGATTAGGTCGAGGGTGTTTGTATCATCAAAAAGTGCATACCCACTCAGCGCTAACGCATCAGCGCCACCTGCACCTACGCGGTGATCGTAATCAAATTGCAACGTCACCTTATAGATAGCTGATATGGCACTGTTGAATATAGAAAAGCCAACCTTCATAGGAAACTCACCATCAGCCCCTGCCATGGTGCCATCAACGCTGGCCGTAATGCCAAAACCATCCCCTGTCTGGGTCAACGTCGCTGCCAGCGGACGGCCCCCTGTTACAGTCGTGCCACTGACACTATTGGTTGTAGTCACTCCACCCTGTTTTACTGAATAACTACCCGTTTGAGTAATATCAACAGCAGACGCCCAAGGATCATAAATATCAGACCTGCCGGTAATGGTGATATCCGTTGTAAATGGCAACGCCTGCGCGCTTGCCCACGGCGCAAGCAACGTAACCGCCAACACCATTGGCGCAAATAATTGAATCACTTTTGGTTTAACCAACATCTTAGCCACAACATTCATCACAATTTCTCCCATTCATTCAGATTAAATACCAACACCCTCAAACTATAAAAACCCACCCCCAATATTTTTTACAATTGATTGCATAGCTCCAGTCCCCCCAAAAAAAACAAAGCAATACCGTATGTCGACACAAATACCCCAATACTTTAGGACTGACGCCTTTTTTCACGCAAAAAAAACCCAGCACATGGCTGGGCTTTTTTCCTAGGCTTCATGTCCGACCACTATTTTTTCTTGGGGGCGTAAATATCAGTACAACTCCCCAGCGCCACTTCGGCGGCGAAGTTGAAGGTCTCCGAGAGTGTTGGATGTGGATGAATCACCATGCCGATATCGTGGGCATCGGCACCCATCTCCAGCGCCAGTACTGCTTCAGCGATCAGCTCTCCGGCATTGGTACCAACGATGGCAGCGCCGATGATCTTGTGGTCGGCGCCGAAGAGCACCTTGGTCATCCCCTCATCGCGGCCGATGGAGAGTGAACGGCCTGAGGCGGCCCAGGGGAATACACCCTTGGTGTATTCGATCCCCTCGGCCTTGCACTGCTCTTCTGTTTTGCCCATCCATGCCACTTCGGGGTCGGTGTAGGCAACGGCTGGAATGGTGCGTGCGTCGAAGAAGGAGTTCATGCCAACGATCACTTCAGCGGCGGTGCGCCCTTCGTGAGTCGCTTTATGCGCCAGCATCGGCTGGCCAACAACATCACCAATCGCAAAGATGTGTAGCACGTTGGTGCGCTGCTGCTTATCAACCGGGATAAAGCCCCCGTCATTGACGGTGACGCCCGCCTTGTCGGCATCGACCAACTTGCCGTTTGGGGTACGACCGATGGAGATCAACACACGATCAAAGGTATCGCTGGCCGGTGCATCTTTACCCTCAAACGAGCAGAGCAGACCTTTGTCGGTCGGTTCGATGGCAGTGACCTTGGTATTGAGATAGATATTTTCGTAACGCTTTTTAATGCGCCGCTCGAGTGGCCGCACAATGTCACGATCGACACCGGGAATCAGGCCGGGCGAGAGTTCAACCACGGTAACCTTGGCGCCGAGTGCATCATAAACTGTTGCCATCTCCAGACCGATGATGCCACCTCCCACTACCAGCAACCGTTTTGGTACATCCTGAATTTCAAGCGCATCGGTAGAGTCCATGACACGTGGATCAGCCCAGGGAATAAACGGCAGCTTGGTGACACGTGAACCGGCGGCGATGATGCAGTTTTCAAAACCGACAATCTTCTTGCCGCCATCAGCAGCCACCACTTCGATAGTGTTGGGCGAGGTGAACTTGCCGTAGCCGTGCACAATCTCAACCTTACGCTGTTTGGCCAACTGCTTGAGACCGCCAGTAAGTTTGCCAACCACGCTGTTTTTATGGGCGCGCAGTTTGTCGATGTCGATCTTCGGTGTGTTGAACTCAACACCGATCTCATGAAACTCCGCCGCTTCGTTGATCACCTGCGCCGTGTGCAGCAGCGCCTTGGAGGGGATACAACCAACGTTGAGGCAGACACCACCGATGCTGTCGTAACGTTCGATCAAGATAACCTTCTTGCCAAGGTCGGCGGCGCGGAAGGCGGCGGTGTAACCGCCGGGACCGGAGCCGAGTACTACTATTTCAGCTTGAACATCGACGTTGCCGCTGTAGCTGGCGGACTGTGGTGCAGCGGCGACTGGTGCTGATGCAGTCGCTGGTTTTTCTGCAACAGGTGCGGGAGCAGCTGCTGTCTCGCCCACTTCGAGTTTTAGAATCGTGCTGCCTGCGGAGACCTTATCGCCGATTTTGAGCAGCAGCTCTTTCACCACACCACCCTGCGGCGCGGGAATCTCCATGGCGGCCTTGTCGGATTCAACCGAGATCAGAGACTGTTCGGGTTTGATGGTATCACCAACGCCGACCAGTATCTCGATGACCTCAACCTCTTTGAAGTCGCCAATGTCCGGTACCTTGATCTCAACGATAGTGCTCATGGGGTGTCCCTTTGGTTCTTTGTTGTAGGTGCGAATTCATTCGCACTGGGGCTCATCGTGCGAATGAATTCGCACCTACCCCTCTCGCTGAGGGAGAGGGGTAGGTGGTTCCGTTTTACAGCAGCAGACGACGGGTGTCGGACAAGACGCGGCTGAGGAACGAGGTGAAGCGGGCGCCGTCAGCGCCGTCGATCACGCGATGGTCATAGGAGAGCGACAGCGGCAACATCAGTCGTGCTTCAAACTCCTTGCCGTTCCAGACCGGCTGCATCTTGGCGCGTGAAACGCCGAGGATGGCCACCTCGGGCGCATTCACAATCGGCGTGAACTTGGTGCCGCCGATACCGCCGAGGCTGGAGATGGTCAAGCAACCGCCCTGCATGTCGCCGGGCTTGAGCTTTTTGTCACGCGCCTTGACGCTGATCTCGCCCAGCTCCACCGCCAGATCGACCAGGGTCTTGCGATCAACATCACGCACCACCGGCACCACCAGTCCATCCGGAGTATCAACGGCGATACCGATGTTGAAGTAACTCTTCATAATCAGGTTTTCGCCGGTGGCATCGAGTGATGAGTTGAAGCGTGGGTACTGCTTCATCGCCGAGACCACCGCCTTCATCATAAATACCAGCGGGGTGATCTTGATCCCCTTGGCCTTGTACTCCTCAGCCATCTCCTTGCGGAAGCTTTCCATATCGGTGATGTCGGTCTCGTCAAACTGGGTGACGTGGGGCACGGTGACCCAGTTGCGGTGCAGAAACTGACCGGTGAGTTTGTTGATCCTGGTCAGTGGCTTGCTTTCAATCGGGCCCCACTGACTGAAATCGATATCAGGCATCGGCGCCACACCCAAGCCACCCGCCACAGCGGGCTGACTGAGAACACGTTTGACGAAGTTCTGCACATTTTCATGGGTAATACGGCCTTTACGACCACTGCCATCGACCTTGCCGAGATCAACACCCAGCTCACGGGCAAACTTGCGCACCGAGGGGCTGGCATAGGCCTTGGCAAAACCGGCCTCGTCGATCTGGGCAGTGGGTGACTGGCGTACCGCGGCAGTCACTGGTGCAGCCGCCTGTGGCGCTGGTTTGGCTGGCGCCAGAACCGCTGCCGCAACCTTTGGCGCAACAGCCTCGGGCGCCGGAGCAGTATTGCCGTCACTGGCAACAGGCTCTAGCAGCAGGATCAGCGAACCTTTAGAGATGCGATCGCCAATCTTGATTTTCAGCTCTTTGACCACCCCCGCCTCGGGGGCTGGAATCTCCATCGCCGCTTTGTCGGACTCGACTGAGATCAGTGACTGGTCGGCCTGGATGGTGTCACCCACGCCGACCAGCATTTCGATCACTTCGACATCCTTGAAGTCGCCAATATCAGGTACAAATATCTCTTTTGCCATCTTATTTTTCTCGTCCCGGTTACGCAAACAACGGGTTGGTTTTTTCTGCATCAATGCCGTACTTGGCAATCGCCTCTGTCACCTTGGCGGCAGGCAGCTGACCTTCGTCAGCCAGCGCCTTCAGGGCAGCAACCACAACGTGATAGCTGTTCACCTCAAAGTGTTTGCGCAGCTGGGCGCGGGTATCACTGCGACCAAAACCATCGGTACCAAGTACTTCGTAACGGCCGGGCACCCACTTGCGAAGCTGCTCGGCGTAGTTACGAATATAGTCAGTGGCGGCGATGAACGGCCCCTTCACACCATCAAAACATTGCGCGACGTATGGCACCTTTGCTGTTTCTGTCGGGTGCAGGCGGTTCCAGCGGTCGCAATCCTGCGCCTCGCGGGTCATCTCGTTAATGCTGGTGGCACTCCAGATGTCGGCATCAACATCCCAGTCGCTGGCCAGCAGATCGGCCGCAGCAATCACCTCACGCAGAATGGTGCCGGAGCCGAGCAACTGCACCTTGTTCTTTTTTTTGCCACCATCGCGGAACTTGTACATGCCCTTGATGATGCCCTGCTCGGCACCTTTCGGCATAGCCGGATGAACGTAGTTTTCGTTCATGGTGGTGACGTAGTAAAAAACACTCTCCTGCTGTTCGTACATGCGGCGCATACCGTCCTGCACAATCACCGCCAACTCATAACCGAAGGTGGGATCGTAGCTGATGCAGTTGGGGATGGTACCCGCCAGGACCAGGCCGTGGCCATCCTGATGTTGCAGCCCTTCGCCCGCCAGTGTGGTACGGCCGGCAGTGGCGCCGATGAGGAAACCACGCGCCTGCATGTCACCCGCCGCCCAGGCCAGATCGCCAATGCGCTGGAAACCGAACATGGAGTAATAGATATAGAAAGGAACGGTATTGACGCCATGCGAACTGTAAGAGGTCGCGGCGGCAATCCAGGAGGACATGGAACCGGCCTCGTTGATCCCCTCTTCGAGGATTTGGCCAGACTTATCCTCTTTATAGAACATGATCTCCTCTTTATCCTGCGGCGTGTAGAGCTGGCCAACAGAGGAGTAGATGCCGAGCTGGCGGAACATACCTTCCATACCGAAGGTACGCGCCTCATCAGGCACAATCGGCACGATGTGTTTACCGATCTTTTTGTCACGGCAGAGCAGCGTCAACATGCGTACATAGGCCATGGTGGTCGACATCTCTTTGTCACCACTGCCCTGCAACAGCACATCGAAGTTCGACAGTGGCGGCACTTCCAATGGTGCGGCGCTGTGGTAACGCGCCGGCAGGTACCCCCCCAACTCCTTGCGACGGGCGTGCATGTAGACCATCTCGGGGCTGTCATCGGCCGGTTTGAAATATTTACCGGCGGCGGCATCTTCATCACTCAGCGGGATATTAAAACGATCACGGACGTAGATCATCTCATCATCAGCCAGCTTTTTCTGCGAGTGGGTGCGGTTCTGCCCTTCACCCGCCGTGCCCATGCCGTAACCTTTGACGGTATGGGCCAGAACGACACTCGGCTGGCCACTGTCAACGGCGGCCTTATAAGCGGCGTAGACCTTGTGTGGATCGTGGCCGCCACGATTGAGGCGCCAGACATCATCGTCAGACATCTTTGAAACCATCGCCAGCAGCTCTGGATACTTGCCAAAGAAGTGCTGACGCACATAGGCACCATCCTTTGATTTGTAGTTCTGGAAATCGCCATCCACACATTCCATCATGCGTTTCTGCAACAGACCGTTTTTATCCTTGGCCAGCAGTGGGTCCCAGTAGGAACCCCACAACACCTTGATCACATTCCAGCCGGCGCCACGGAAGCTCGCCTCAAGCTCCTGCACGATCTTGCCGTTGCCACGCACCGGGCCGTCAAGGCGCTGCAAGTTGCAGTTGACCACCCAGACCAGGTTGTCGAGTTTTTCACGCGAGGCCAGGGTGATGGCGCCGAGGGACTCCGGCTCATCGGTCTCGCCGTCGCCGAGGAAGGCCCAGACCTTGCGCCCCTTGGTATCGGCCAGACCACGGTCCTGCAGGTACTTCATGAAACGGGCCTGATAGATCGACATGATCGGGCCAAGCCCCATGGAGACGGTGGGGAACTGCCAGAAGTCAGGCATCAGCCAGGGGTGTGGATAGGAGGAGAGTCCCTTGCCATCCACCTCCTGACGGAAGTTGTCGAGCTGCTCCTCAGTGAGACGCCCTTCGAGGAAGGCGCGGGCGTAGGTGCCGGGCGAGGCATGGCCCTGGGAGTAGATCAGATCACCGCCATGTTCATGGGAAGGGGCGCGCCAAAAATGGTTGTAACCCACATCATAAAGCACCGCCGCAGAGGCAAACGTGGCAATGTGACCACCCAGCTCGGAGGACTTGCGGTTGGCCTTGACCACCATGGCAATGGCGTTCCAGCGAATAAAAGAGCGAATGCGCTCTTCCATCGTCGGGTCGCCGGGGATCGGCGCTTCCAGGTGCGGTGGAATGGTATTTACATAGGCGGTATTGGCCGAGTAAGGCAGATTGGCGCCACTACGGCGTGCCTTGTCGATCATCTGCTCCAATAGATAGTGGGCGCGTTCGACACCTTCCTTCTCGATGACAGCCTCAAGGGCGTCGATCCACTCCTGGGTTTCAACGGTGTCGACATCGGGTAACTGCGCTAGCTGAGACATAGAACTCCAATCCTCATATAAAAATTCCTGCCTTCAAGGCAGATGCAACGCGGGCCTTACCGGGCCACCACGCCAAGATCAATGATCTTTATGCTTTTACAAAACCGGGGCTCTGTTTTCAAGCCGCTGAAACAAGCGGGCGATTTTACCTTTTTTTGCACTAAACGGGAAATCAGCGCCACGGCTGGTCAACTGCCGAGGCGTTTAAAGAGCATGCCATAGTGGTGCTGGCAACAAGCCGAGAGATCCACATCACGGATAAACACCAGCCCTGCCGCCTCGGCCCAGGCACGGCAATCGTCAGGACGTGGCCGAATCGCCATTGACCCTGCTGCACTTGCTACTTGAGACCGCCCTCTGGAAAAGCGCTGCTGGACGGAGCCCGAGGAGCTGCGTTTCGGAATGGAGGCGGGTGTGCCGCTGCGCGCCGCAGAAACGCCGGAGAAGCGCCGCAGAAACTTTAGCGTGGAGGCTGGCAGAGTGAGTTAGTATGGCATTCGTTTGCAAGATTCCACACCCAATTTTTCCGGTCACCACGCCTGGGGGACCCGCTCAAATTATCAGGAAATAAATTATGTCAGATAACCGCAGAAGCAAAACCGTCACCCAGGGCGTGCAGCGCTCGCCCAACCGTGCCCTGCTGCGCGCGGTGGGCTTCGGCGATGGTGACTTTGACAAGCCCATCGTCGGCGTGGCGAACGCGCACAGCACCGTCACGCCGTGCAACATGGGCATAGGCGCGCTGGCGGCGCGGGCTGAAGCCGCGTTGAAAAAGGCCGGTGCGATGCCGCAGATGTTCGGCACCATCACCATCTCGGATGGCATTTCGATGGGCACCGAGGGCATGAAATATTCGCTGGTGTCGCGCGAGGTGATTGCCGATTCCATCGAAACCGTGTGCAGCGGTCAGAGCATGGATGGGGTGCTCGCCCTCGGCGGCTGCGACAAGAATATGCCGGGCGCGATGATCGCTATCGCGCGCATGAACATTCCGGCGATATTTGTTTATGGCGGCACCATCAAACCGGGGCATTACAAAGGCCGCGACCTCACCATCGTGAGCGCCTTCGAGGCGGTCGGTGAGTACACTGCGCATAAAATTGACGAACATGATCTG
>JAYWDX010000123.1:0-3192 GCA_043779675.1 Tenderia sp. (SeqCode) | reverse complement strand
TCTGAATCTTCCAGGCGTTGGTGGCGTCGAGCACGTTCTCGCCGTATTTGCTGGTGAGCGAAGAGAGCTCCTGGGCGATCTCCTTGTAGCGCTCCTTCTTCTCCGCAGAGAGACCGATGCCCGAGAGTTTGAAATCACGCAGGGAGTTGTCGATGATCTTCTTCTGCGCCCCGTTCAGTGACTGGTACTCCGCGCTGGCGGCGATCTGCGTAAAGGCGTTAAAGAGTCCTTCGTGCTGTCCCATCTCGGTGCCGTAATCACTCAACTTTGGCAAGCACGCATTGTAGGCGGCGCGTAACTCATCACTGTTGAGCACAGAATTCATGTGGCTCACCGGCGACCAGATGCGACCAATGCGCTCATCCACCTCCTCCAGCGGCTGCACCAGATTATCCCATGTGTATTCGCTATTGGCCGCCAGCAACGTGGCGACTGCCTCACGGCTCTCTGCCAACAGCGCATCCAGCGCCGGTTCGACATGCTCAGGCTTGATCAGGGAAAAGGGAGGCAGACCAGCCATCTCCAGCAGTGGATTAGTCATGACAAGGGGTTCCTTTATTAGAAGATAAAACGTGGGCAGACTTTACCACAGCGGGGTTGTTGTCCGCTAAACACGCAAGAGCCTTGCGTAGTGCTTTGGGCAATGAACGCAAAACATCCACCATGGTGTAGCTGCATGGAATGCACCCTACCTGGCTTTAGCAGCCCTCTTCCTGACGAATGATCTCCACTAATTCAACATCTTCAACGTCTGATTGCTCTGTTTTTGAGTAAATGGTAACGAGCAGTACGCTTTCTGCTGTGTGCAGATAATAAATGACCCTATAACCTCCACTTTTGCCGCGCTTGGCATCGCTGTTCTTAACGCGTACTTTGTAGATAGTGTGGCCTATACCCTGGATTTGATCGCCCGGGGTTTCACCCGCTTCGAGCTGATTGATAAGTGGTTGCACGTCAGTGCGGATGCTGCCGTACTTCCGCTTTAAACGCCGCACCTGTCGTTTGAAGGCATCTGAGTAGTTAACGTTCACGATTAGTCCGCGTCGATGCCGTCCCAGAGAGAATCAACCGAATGAGTCCGGCCGCCCTTTACGTCGCGCCATCCGTCACGGAAAGCATCCGCCGCACTCGGCCAAGGCTCATCCTCTTCGATCCCCTCACGGAACGAGTGCACCAACCGCAGCAGTAACGCCCGGTAGCGCTCTGGCGTTTGGTCGATCTCAGCGTGGAGCTGCTGGGTGATGTTTTTGCTGTCAGTGGCCATAACAGATTACCTCGTTGTCTATTTCGCCATGTTATCAGTTATCGGCATCTAAACCGAAGGCATGGATGAGGCTGTTTAAGATGTTGTAGCGCCGTAGATACGCTGTTCGTGGACACGCCTTTTATGCCCACGCCGCCAACATCATATTAATCATTCACCACACGCATTATCACCGGTCGTGATGATGGGGCATAGAATGCACCTTACTTGGTTTTTTCCGCGTGGGCACAAAAGACGTGCCCACCCTACCTGGCTTGGCTTGGCTTGGCTCTCGAATGCAGTGTTAGGCATTCAATGTGTTTTCTAAGCCGATTCTGTTGGAAAATATGCTGAGATCATTCCTTGAATCATCGCGAGAGTTGGAATAATGTCGGCGCAAAGTTTGTCACATAGTTCGGGCCGATTCAGTATTTTGGACGGCGCGAACCCATTGCCAGCAGCACCCATAGAAATCAAGTTGTAATAGGCAGAATCCGGCTTAGCATGAAGCAGGCTATTCATGGGTTTCATAATATCGCTGCCACGCATTTTTGGGGCATCAGCCACCTTTTTGTTAATCTTATCAATCATCGTTGTTAATCCCGGCGCAGCACCCTGATGCCAACCGCTATTCCAGTGTCCAATGTCTTCTGGATAGTAATGGAGGTAGAACAAAATCACTGCGCGTTCCACAAGCGCACGCTGCAACACATACCCGCCGAAGAGGTAACCTTGTCGTATCAGTTCGCGAATTGAAAGCGTAATGCTTAGTGCTTGCGAGATAACCTGACAGGCCATCTGTTGGTGGTCTGTGAGTGCGAGGCCGTGAGTCCTCGGCGCGATGAGTGCGTTTTGCTCCATCGCAGAACAAATTATTTGGTCGAAGTGAAAGAGAAGCGTACGCCCAAGGTAAGGCTCGTTGTCAGGTGTAAAGATGACCTGTAGTTTTTCTGGTTCCATTCGCGCCACCTTTTTGGATGCCTAACAGTTAATGGCCCCCAAAGCGGAGGAGTCAAACACCCAGCTTTGAGGTATTTTCTGATCTTGAATTTATACCCGGTTCCAGAATGGATGACAAAGAAAGAGTACAAACGACGTTTAAATTATTAAGTGTCATCAGGTCATGCCTTTGATAAGGGCGCTTCTATCTGACTTCCCACCTCGACATCACTGCCAGAATTAATTTTTATATTCCAAAACTTAAACCGCGCCAGCCACACCGCCGCACTGCCAAACAGTCATGTAGGGTGGGCACGCCTTTTGTGCCCACGCCGCCGACACCATACCATTCATTCACCACACGCACCAAGCCTCAACACCCCCCCAATCACCGGGATAAATACCTTGCGCGGCATAACGGTGAAACGTTGAGTGCGGCCATTTATGAACACGATAAACAAGCCGGTTTTTCACGGGGTGAAAGTGAACGTATTCGACATGGCGCTGACAATCACCTCATCGCAAATCTTATGTTCTAAAACCGAAACTGCGCCAGCCACACCGCCGCGCTGCCAAACAGAAAAAATTCTGCCAGCGCGGCCAGCGCCCAGAGTTGGTAACGGCGGGTGAGTCGATGTTGGGGATGGGCCGAGAGGATGAAGGGACGTTCACCATCAACAGGTTTGGCGAGCAGATGAATCTGCGCCCGTTGCTGATACTCATTTTGCGCCTGCACCTCCGCCACCTTGCGTACCCGCTGCCACTCTTTGGTGTCCGGTGATGCGGGTCTGCAAATGCTGGAAGGTCTGGCTCGCCTTTAGGTCGGGATAGGCCTCGGTCACCGCAAACAGATTGCCCAGCCCCATGCACAATTGCGTCTCCGCTGGCCCCAGTGCCGCCACATCACCGGCCAGCTCATCGTGGTGCTGCTTGAGCAGGATGTTGGACCACTTCTATTATTTGCCATTATGCCGACAGAGTGTTGCAGTGCACCGGCTGCGCCATCACAA
>JAYWDX010000122.1:0-3857 GCA_043779675.1 Tenderia sp. (SeqCode) | reverse complement strand
ACATGACCAAGATGAGAGGGGCGCATCCTCATCAAGGTTCGCCATGGCGGGTGTCAGCACCTGGCAGCACTCCGGCAACAATGCCTCACCCTCGTGCAGCTCGTCGTAGATCTCGTTGTAAACATCGGCAAGGCTGCGCAAAATCTGCTCGGCTTCGTCCTCATCAACAAAGTTGGCATCCGCCTCATTGAAAATCTGCGTCAGCCATTCAGTCGGCTCGATGTTCTCAGGACAGCAGGCAACGGCAAACAAAAAGCCATGCACCTCAACATAGTTCATGGTCCCTTCAGGACGTTCGGCGGCGGCGAGGAAGGTGGCTAACGGTGTGTTCATTTTTAATCCTGTAATAAGCGCAGTGGCTGAGCAAAACTCCCGTCAGTGAATTTTACCCAAAAGCAGCGCCGCTGCATCGTTTAAATTGTGCATCGCCCGGCGCGACCATTTCCCACGCTCCTGTGTGCGAACGAGAAAAAACAACCGAATGACTCCTCCAGAAACTCAAGTAACGTCGTCATTCTTTCTTTGTCATTAATTCTGAAAGCAGGTATAAATTCCAGACTAGGAAAAACCAGAAGTGGGAATTTGATTGCCCCAGCCGTGGGTTCATTAATTGTTAGAGCTGTTAAACACAGCCACACTTCCAGATTTTGAGGAACAAGAACATGTCGAAGCCTACGATAACGGAAGTCGAAAACGCCTTCCAGCCCGCAAAAGAAATCAGTAGTGCTGCACGATTTGCAGGTCGAAAGGATGCAGTAAGTGATGCCTACTATGGCCTGATCGCTAGCGGCTCACACATTGCTATCGTTGGAAATCGAGGAATCGGAAAAACCTCGTTGTCGCGCCAAATCTCCAATATTGCTGTTGGCAACAACGATTTGCTCGAAAAGCTCGGACTGCCGCATGACAGGAGTCTCGATTTTCTTGCGATCTACTACGCGTGCGGAAAAAGTACGCAGAACACAACGGATCTCCTGGAAAGACTTCTGACATCTACCGGTTGCCTCGGCGACTGGATATACGACATTCCAAAGGCTTCCAAGATTGTTCGGGGCTACAGCCCTAAATTTGGCGTCAGCCTGTTTGGTGCTGAAGTTGGACTTGCTGGAGAAATGAAGACTGAGACAACAACGGAGTCGGCGATAGCTTCACACACGATTGATACGGTGTTCACTAATGCCGTGGCTGCGGTCATCGAACAGAAGGTGTCATCTGACGGTATCCTCATAATTGTTGACGAATTCGACCAGATTGCTGATCCATCTGGTTTTGCCTCTTTTCTCAAGGCACTTGCCACGAATGTTCCGCAGGTAAAATTCTGTTTGGTTGGCGTTGCTCAGGATATCCAACAACTGATGAAGGAACACCAGTCGTCTGACAGACTATTCGCGGGGTCAATCATCTCACTTCCTTCCATGAGTCCTGAGGAGCTTAAGGAAATCATGGTGATCGCTGAGAAAGCAGTTAATAAGCATATTAAGTTCAGTCCGGATGCGGCAGATCGACTAACGGTTCTTGCTCAGGGGCATCCATACATGGTTCATCTGATTGGCAAGTATGCGTTCCGCCTCGCTTTTAAGGACAACAAAGGCACCATTGAACCGCAAGACGTTGATGCCACCGTCCGATCGATTGCAGAACGCGGCGCTGATCCGGTTTTGGAGGGACGATATAAAAAGGCGGTTGCCTCGTCAGAGCAACGAGAGATAGTTCTCAAGGCTCTGGCTGAAACACAAGCGACGGATGGTGAAATATGGACCACCAATGCATACAAGCTCGCTCTTGATCAAGGTGTAGATAATGCAAGCCAGTATGTTGGCCATCTTGCATCAGAAGAGTATGGCAATGAGCTTGAAAAATTGAGAGATCGTTACTATCGTTTCCATGACTCTCTGTTTGCGGCATATGTTAAAGCGCGACCTCGTTTGGTTACGAAGCAGTCCTAGCCGCGTATGGTGGGCGCGTTTTTTGTGCCCATGCGGATCAACTCAACAACAATGAATCAACCTGGTACCGCAACGCCATCACAACACCCGTCTATCAACCTCGGCCAACCGCCGTCTCTGCGACACCATGTAACGAATCTTCATTGCCACTATGGTCAGCGCCAGTAGCAGGGTGATGCCGTTGGCGATGATGATCGGTAGCGCCCCGAGTGCAATGCCATAGAGCAGCCACAGCAGTACGCCGCTGGTGAAGAGTAGAAACATCGCCAGTGAGATATCTTCGGCAGAGCCGGAGCGCCAGGTCTTGATCACTTGAGGGATGAAGGCGAGGGTGGTGAGTGTGCCGGCGAGTGTGCCGATAAGGTCGACTAGGGTCATGGTGGGGCTCATTTTGGGTTGGGGCGAGTATAGGGGGTCTCTCTGCGCGGGCCTAGTTTCAGGTATATTTGGCCCCCTTTAACACTGTGCGGGTGCGATGTTGATGGAGAGCCTGTTATTTGAATTTTCAGCCATTCAGATTGGCCTGACGCTGCTACTGTTTGTCTGGACCGGGTTTGTCCGCAGTGGCCTGGGCTTTGGTGGCGCGGCGCTGGGGTTGCCGTTGATGCTCTTTATTTATGATCAGCCGATCTTCTGGTTGCCGGTGATCGGTTCTCATCTGCTGTTTTTTTCGGCTCTGACGTTGCGTACCCGGCTGCACAATGTTGATTGGCGTTTTCTAAAACAGTCGGCCCTCTGGATTATCCCGGCGGCGCTGGTGGGGGTGTTTGGTCTGATTACGCTGCCCAACCAGTGGTTGCTGATCTTTATCTATTCGGTTTCGCTGCTCTACGCCTTGATGTGGCTGCTGGATATTGCCATTAACAGTAACAGGGGTTGGGTCGATAAGCTGTTGTTAGTGGTGGGTGGTTATGTGGCAGGCACCTCGTTAACGGGGGCGCCACTGATGGTGGCGGTGTTTATGCGCAATGTCTCGATTGCCCAGCTGCGTAATACGCTTTTTGTGCTCTGGTTTGTTTTGGTGGGCATCAAGATGTCGACCTTTGCGCTGCTGGGGGTGGCGCTGCACTGGCAGACGGGGTTGTTGCTGCTGCCAGCGGCGGCGGTGGGCCATGTGATTGGGCTTAGGGCGCACGATGTGATTATGAAAAATGATCGCCTCTTCAAACAGGCGGTCGGCGGTGTACTGGTGGTGATCAGCCTGTTGGGGCTGTGGAGTATCTGGATGTCTACTGTTTAATACGCACGAAATAAACGGCTATTTCGCGGGTGACTTCTGGTGATTTCTTTGGTTATTCCATTGTGCACTTCTTGGTTACTATACAAAACGGCCCGCAATGGTGGCCCGTTTAAGAGGATGTAAGAGCGTATGAAACAGATTCAAATATTTTTGTTTGCGCTTATCACGCTGGTGTCAACAGCCGGGTATAGCCAAGGCAGTGCGACAGAAGAGCAGAAGATCACGAATCTGATCAAGAGCCTGGCGGTATTAACTGACATGGCCGACGGTTGCGGTGAGCAGATGAATTACTACGGCAAAAAGGCATTAGAGGGTGAGCTTTGCACCAAGTTTAGACGTGGTTTTGCAACGCAGTGGCCGAGCCGTGAGGCGTTGCAGGAAGAGGTTATTACCTATGCCAGGCATCTTGATGAGGGCAGCCTTAAGTGTGACAAT
Source organism: Tenderia sp. (SeqCode) (assembly GCA_043779675.1). Taxonomy (GTDB): domain Bacteria; phylum Pseudomonadota; class Gammaproteobacteria; order Tenderiales; family Tenderiaceae; genus JAKFXL01. Next base: position 236 of record JAYWDX010000122.1, on the reverse strand, counting down.
TGCCGCTTGGTATTGCAGCGCGTTGAGGAGCTGCGGATTACGGTGACCTATTATCTCGACTACATGGATTATATGCAGGAGCTGTGATGGTAGTAGGGTGATTTAATCTAGCGGAGCCAGGACGCTTGAACTCTCCCTCAAATCATCCTACAACCACACTATATGGAAACACTGCTCAACGCCTTTGCCGTACTTTTTATCGTAGTTGACCCCATCGGGGTGGCGGCGATCTTTGC
>JAYWDX010000121.1:0-4154 GCA_043779675.1 Tenderia sp. (SeqCode) | reverse complement strand
CACTGAGGGTGTTGAAGCCGGCGCTCCCCTCGGCGATGCCAACCAGGAACCAGTCGCGCCCCTTGGCCTTGAGGCGGGTCTTGAGCTCGACGGTTTTGTTGTCGGCCAGCGGCAGGGTGATGACCAGGTCGTCGGTGCTGTTGCTGGCGTCGAGCTTGATCAGGGCGATGCCGTTGTCGCCGACGGTGGCGCGGGTGCGATTGCCAGGGGCACCGGCCATGTTGTCAGTGACAAAGTCGCCGCTGCGGGCCGGTTTGTAGGGGGCGTTGAGGCTGTACTCGATCTCCATGCCGGGGCGAACCGGGTAGTTGTCCTTGTCATAGAGGCGGATGGCGATCACGGGTTGGGTGATGCTGTCGGCGATGAGGATAGAGTGGTCGGCGCTGATCTCGGCGCGTACCGGGGCGCCGGAGTAGTGGACATTGCGGTTGAGCTCGCTGACGACCTGCCCCTCCTGGTCGGTGAGGGTGGCCTGAAAGAGGTTGTCGCCTTCGATAAGATCAACCCCGCTCCAGCTGCTCACGGCGGCCCCTTTATTGTTACTGAGGGTATTGTTTCTGAGGGTGCCGTTGAAATTGACACTCTCTACTGTTACCCCGTTCAGGGTGAGGCGGATGGTGTGATCCGCCTGATGTTTGATGGTGATGTCGGTGGAGGGGATGGCGGGCATACTCTCCGTTTGTGGCAGCAACCAGTCGATCTCGGGGCTCTGTTGCGCCAGCCATTGGCTATCGTAGTTGGGGCGGGGGTTGGCGACGGTCGCCTCCATCGCGGTGGCGGTGTGGCTGCCAGGGGCAAGCCCTTTGATGACGCTGCTCTGCTTGTCACTGCTGGCCTCTGCGCCGCTGATGTGTGCTGCGGCGGTCGTGATATCTCTATATATAAGCAGGTGGACGCGGCGGTTGGCTTCACGCCCGGCCTGGGTTCTGTTGTCGGCGACGGGCTCTTCCGCCCCTTTGCCTTCGACGGTGATTTGGCTGGGGGTGAGCTGGAGCAGGTCGCGTAGGTAGTTAGCCGCCTCATGGGCGCGGTATTCCGACAGCATCTGGTTGTTGGCGAATTTGGCAAGGTTCTCTTTGCGCAGGATGAGCTGATTGTCGCTGTGGCCGATGGCGTGGATGCGGATGTTTTGGTAGTGCGCCAGTTTTGTCGCGATCTGTTGCAGCCGTGCCTTGTCGCCGGGGTTGAGGGCGGCGCTGCTCTTGGAGAACTTTTCCAGGATGACAAACTCTGCGAGGATCGCCTCCTGCTTGGCCGGTTCGGTGATCAGCACAAACATATGGCTCACCAGCGGTAGACGCTGGTTCTGTTTGGCCGGTGTGTCAAACAGTAGCGCGGCCTTGGTGATGAGCTCGCTGGCGCCACTGTTGTCGGCGGTGGTGCGGACGGTCAGGTTGAGCGCCTTGCTCAAATCACCGTTGGCTGCGTTCTCACCCTCGGGGAGGCGATAGGTAAGGACGTTGTTGGTGATCTCGGGGTCGGCGATGGCGCTGCCGCCAAAGCGGCTGCTGCTTGGCAGGTACTGGGTGCCGGCCGGGATCATGAGGGTCAGGCGCAGGTTGCTGACGGCGATGGTGTCGGCCTGGAGGGTGACCTGGTAGGGGATGTCACCATTTTCCTGTGGGGCGCTGTTGCTGATTTGCAGTGACAGGTTGCCGGTGGGGGTTGGTTTTTTGGCGATGTGGAAATCGGTGCGCCACATCGTGCCCCCCTGCACATCGACAAATTGCGACCAGGCGCGCCCGGCAAAGCGGGTGTTGTTGTCGCCCATCACCACTTCGTACTCCTGTGGCAGGGTGTCGAGGTCGAGCTGGACGACGTGGCTGCCGGGGGTGATGTTGTCGAAGTGGAACATGCCGCGTTCGTCGGTGATGGCGTAGCGGCCATCTTCCATATAGAGGCGCAGACCCTTGATGCCGTTGCCGGGGGTTGGATCGTTCTCTGTCGGGTCGATGATGACTTGGCCCATCAACAGGGCGCGCCCTCGCATCAGCTCATCAAAGAGCTTGGCGTCGTGTTTGGCGCGGTTGGATTCGGCGGTGCCGGTGTTGGCGATGGCGTGGCTGCGGCTGGTGGCGATGCCCTGCCCGACGGTGCCGATCGCACTGATGTATTCGATCTTGTGGATCTGGCCCGCCGTCATGGCACCGAGGTCGAAATTGAGTGTGGCACCATCGGCGGCGATCAGCGGATCGGCAGCGGGGTTGCCGTTGATCCACACCGAACCTGGTTGCAGGCGGAAGCCGTGGGGCAGGGTCTCGGTGAGTACGACACCGTTGAGGGCGACGGCGGTGACGTTTTCGAGGCTGACGCTGTAACGGATGAAATCGCCGGCGGCGACGCTCTCCTTGTTGGCGCTGCGCTGGAGGTAGAGCTGGGTGGTGAGTGGATCGACGGGGAGGTCGATGTGCAGCGGCGGTCCGGGCAGCAGCGGGAAGGTTTCACCGCGTGAGCCGAGAGAGATGATCAGGTGGTCGAGCGGCAGTTTGTAGAGCAGCTCGGTGGATTTAGTGGAGGGCCAGACGTATTTGGCACCGCCGGGGGGGGTAACCACCAGCTTGTAGTTGCCGGCTGGGGCGAAGGGGAAACGGTATTCGCCGCTGCCGTAACTGTACACATGGCCGCCGCTATCGGTGACAGTGGTGCCGGTGATCATGGTGGCGGGGTAGCTGCTGACGCCATCATCACCATAGACAGTGGCAGGCAGGCCGGTGTCGCTGTTGATCATCTGCACGGTGTAACCATTCAGCTTCTGGCCGGTGGCGCTGTCGAAGATCTCACCGAAGGGGTCGATCAGGACCACATTGGCGCTGCTGTCGGTGTTGTTTGCTCCATCAGTGTAGTTAATCTCCACATCGCTGTTGGGATGGACATCGAGCTGGCCGTTCCTGGGGGTGGGGGTGGCTTGCGCGAGGGTGATGTAGCCGCTGAAGACGCCGCTGTTGACGCCGGTCTCGAGCAGTTGCAGGGTCTCGCTCTCGCCGTTGCTGGCGATATTGAGATGGACCAGGATGCTCTCCTGCACACTGCTGTCGAGGTTTTGGTCGCCATCGTGAACGACGATGAAGAGGGGCTGCTGGTGGCTGAACTGGTCGGCCGTCTCCAGCGTGACCGGGGCGGCGGTGATGGCTACGCCTGGGGCATCGGGCAAGCTCGGGACGGCGCTGGCCACATAGTTGCCCTGTGTGTCTTCATATAGAGTGGTGTTGATGATCACCGGGACGGCCTGGCTGCTGCGGGAGTAGCGCATGATCTCCAGGGTGCTGTGGGTGCGCGCCAGTATATTTATCGTCATGGTCTGGGTGTTTAGGACGGCACCATTGGCAAGGTGTTCAATGGCCAGTGGCTGGGTGCCGCTGGCGGCTGAGACCGGCGGGGTCAGCGTCATCGCTAAATTCTGGCTGCCGCCTGGGGTCAGGTCGGGCACGCTAAAGAGTTTGGTTGTTGTAGTGCTGCTGTTGTTGTTGCTTGATATCAGGGTGACGCCGCTGCCAGTCAGGTTGATCTGGCTGCTGAGTGGCGCAGTGATCTTGAGCAGATGGTTGGTCAGTGTGGTATTGCCGCTGTTGCTCAACGCGACGGTGGTGGTTTGGGGCGAACCCGCGTAGCCATTGTTGCTAAGCGCACCAACGCTCATGGTGGCGCTGGTGGCCGTAGCGATCACCGTGAATTGGTCGGTATTAGAACTGAGTGTAAAGCCGGGTACGCCACTGACGCTGTAGCTGATGCCGGCAGTGTTGCTGATGCCGGTGCCGGCGGGCACTGCCAGGCCAGGGGTTGACCAGAGCAGCACCATGAATCCGATAAGGGTACTTATCCGTAGGCGCAGGAGCGCCTTCTGCCCGGCATGGAGACCGGGACAGAAGGCTGGGACTATCCCTGCAAAATGGTAGGACATCAGGGGTTAGTGGATCTCAGCCCTGATTTTGACCGTTGCCGACTGGCCGCCGCTCAGGACAATGCCGTTGACTGTCACCAGCTGACCGACAACCGTCCCCTGGTCCACATCACTGACATCCGTCAGTGATGTGGGCGTATTGCCATAGAGATTGGGCGAGGTGACCTGCATCGAGCTGCCGGCAGCAAAGTTGTTGCTGGTCGGCGGGATCGTTAGATTGGCAGACAGGGTGTCGGTCAGCGCAATCGCATCGGCC
>JAYWDX010000120.1:0-14738 GCA_043779675.1 Tenderia sp. (SeqCode) | reverse complement strand
TGAGATTGCGCAGTTGCAGTTGGATGGTCTGATTACCATTGCAGGGAGTCATATCGAGGTGCAACCGGCAGGCCGTTTCCTGATCCGCAATGTCTGCATGGTGTTCGACAAGTACCTGCGCCAGAGTAAGGAACAGCGTTTTTCCAAGGTCATCTAAGATAATTTTTATCCCCACAACCGCCCGCCGCAAGCAGTTGTGGCGGGCGGTTCTGCAATAGATCGTTAGGATATATTCACTATGTCAGGCAACAGCTACGGAAAACTCTTTACCGTCACCACCTTTGGCGAGAGCCACGGCCCGGCCCTGGGGGCGATTGTGGATGGCTGTCCGCCAGGATTGGAGTTGAATGAGGCCGATCTGCAGCATGACCTTGATCGTCGTAAGCCGGGCACCTCGCGCCATACCACCCAGCGCCGCGAAGGTGATGTGGTGAAGATCCTTTCAGGCGTGTTTGAGGGCAAGACCACGGGTACGCCGATTGGTCTGTTGATCGAAAATACTGACCAACGCTCCAAGGACTATTCCAAAATAATGGATAGTTTCCGCCCTGGCCATGCCGATTACACCTATCAGCAGAAGTACGGGATGCGCGACTATCGGGGTGGTGGCCGCTCCTCGGCGCGTGAGACGGCGATGCGGGTGGCCGCTGGCGCCATTGCCAAGAAGTTTTTGCAGCAGCGCTACGGCATCGGGATTCGTGGCTATCTGGCGCAGCTCGGACCAATCAAGGCCGAGGCGTTTGATTGGGCGCAAGTCGAGAGTAACCCTTTCTTCTGTCCCGATGCAGGAAAAGTGGCGGAGATGGAGCGTTACATGGATGCGCTGCGCAAAGAGGGTAACTCCATCGGCGCGCGCATCAACGTGGTGGCGACGGGCATGATGCCAGGGCTGGGTGAGCCGATCTTTGATCGTCTTGATGCCGAGATTGCCCACGCCATGATGAGTATCAATGCGGTGAAGGGAGTGGAAATCGGTGCTGGTTTTGACTGCATTGAGCAGAAGGGGACCGAACATCGCGACGAGATGACGCCTGAAGGTTTTCTTAGTAATAATGCTGGCGGCATCCTTGGTGGTATCTCCAGTGGCCAGGACATTGTAGTGAGCATTGCACTTAAACCAACCTCCAGTATGCGTCTGCCGGGGTGCAGCGTGAATCGGGCGGGTGAGGCGGTGGAGGTGGTCACCGAAGGGCGCCATGACCCCTGTGTAGGCATTCGTGCGACACCGATTGCTGAAGCGATGCTGGCACTGGTGCTGATGGATCATCTGTTGCGTCATCGCGCTCAAAATATGGATGTGGCGTCAGAGACGCCTGTTATTCCCGCGCATCCCTAATGCTGCCGTGAGCAGCATTAGTACTGTTAAAAAAATCTCCATTATGTTTGTGAGGCGCTGATGTCCTATTGGCGCCTCTCCAGTTTCTATCTCTTCTTTTTTGCCTCCGTCGGCGTGCTGGCGCCCTACTGGTCGCTTTACCTTAAATCATTGGGGTTTGGCACCGCAGAAATTGGCGAATTGATGGCGGTGATCATGGCTACCAAAATTGTCGCACTCAACATCTGGGGCTGGGTCGCGGATCGCTCCGGCCAGAAGGTGTTGGTCGTGTTGGCAGTCTGTTTTTTTACTGCAAGTCAGCCAGGGCCATTACTACACCTTCTACATCATCTATCTTGAGGAACACGGCTATGGCCGTGCAATGGTCAAGTAAATTCAGACAGTCTGTTAAGCCTGCGCCGCTTTAATTGTTTAATTTCTCGTTGATCGGGTGTCAATGCTTGCACGTTGAGCAAGGGGTTGCCCGCTCGTTCCGCCAGATATTGCTGTTTCCAGCGTCGCACTGCGGTGATGCCGGCGCCCGACGTTTCGCACGCTTGTTTGATACTGTAATTCTCTTCAACTAGCCGCTTGGCAATTTCCAACGTGAAGGCGGGACTAAAGTGTTTGCGTTCGGTCATCATGATCCTTTCGAGATTTCATCAGAAATATAAATGACTCTTCTGATTGTTCGAAATTATTAGACCATTACACCCCCCATAGTTACCCCCGCATGTAAGGTGTTGCTTATCGTTATTCAAAATAACGCTTAGGCCTTGCTGTCCCCGCGCGCGTATCTCGCCGATAATTTAATACTTTCAATAGGCAGAGGCGTTCACCTCTTCGGTAGCAATAAACTCAATGGGGTGTGGTAAACGTCCGCAGTAGAAATTGGCACGTATTAGAAATTCCCGTCTTTACGTGTTTACACGTGTCCACGCTGGTAACACGACTACTCATGGCAGAATAAGCGCGTTGAAGTATTTGTCTGCAAGTTCCATGTCGAGCTTGCGCAGTGTCTGGTAAATTTCACGAACCTTGTTGCGATTGCCCTGAATATAGTAGTCAATGCCGAGGTTGTTCCAGGCATCCGCATCCTCTGGATTAATGCGCAGCGCCTCCCGGTAAGCCTCAATCGCCTTGTCAGTTTGTTTGAGCTTGCCGTAGGCAACACCGAGGTTTTTCCAGGCATTCACATGCTTTGGATTAATGCGTAGCGCCTCCCGGAAGGCCTCAATCGCCTTGTCAGGTTGATTGAGATCACCGTAGGCAACACCGAGGTTGTACCAGGCATCCGCATCCCCCGGGCGGGCTTTTCCCCATTTTTTGCTGTGAGCAAGCAGCCCTGGCCAGTCTTGCTTTTCCTCCAGCGCCACCGCTTTGTTTAGCCATACCATGGCGCTATCGGTTGCGGGCTTGGCGGCAGGGGTTGCGGCGCGTTTGGGCAATTCGGCGATCCACGCCGCAGGCAGGGCAAAATTGAGATTTTGGCCTTCTGCAAAGTAGAAGGTGGTAATGCCAATCAGGCGGCCATTGTCGTCAAACAGGCCACTGCCGCTGGAACCGGGGGAGATGGCTGCGGTGGTTTGAATGTATTGAGCGCCGTCCAACTCCCGCAGGCTGGAGATCAAGCCTTCGCTGATGGTGAGTTCCAGCCCCTGGGGTGCGCCGATGGCATATACGCGCTGGCCGGTTTTGAGTTTGCCGGTAGTTATGGTTGCAGGCAGGCCGTTAAACCCGGTGGCTGCGAGCTGGCACAAGTCCCGGTCAATATCCCGGTAACGCAGCGTGGCGGGCTGGGGTTGACTGCCCGTTTGATTGCTTTGGCGAATTGTGAAGCTCTTGCCGTTTTTGATGACATGGCAGTTGGTAATGATCTGGCCGGGGGCGATGATCACACCACTGCCAAAGCTGATGGCCTCACCCTTGGCACCGGACACTTCGACCACCACAATGCTGGCAGCCACCTGCTGGAACACCTCTTCCGGCGAGCCTGCCATGAGGGGAGCACTGAAAAAAACCCCAAGGGGTAAAACCCAAAGAATGGCGTGACGTAGGCGCATGCTCTTTTCCTGAATTGTGGTTATTGTCGTGTAGGGTTGGATTTTTTATTATGGTTACCCGTGCCAGAGGCCGGATGTCCTTGGGCGACGTTACACTTGGGTGGATATTAAGACAATAAAAAACCCGCACTTAGGCGGGTTCTTTGGATGCTGCTGGACTTACTTGTACTAAAAATTTGGCGGAGCGGACGGGACTCGAACCCGCGACCCTCGGCGTGACAGGCCGATATTCTAACCAACTGAACTACCGCTCCGGAAAGAGGGCGCATCTTGCACGATCAAAAGATAAATATCAAGACCTGATGTGGGCAGCAGGGTATAATGGCGCCACTTTATCACTCCATCCGGGCTGGACTGCTTTCCCCACTCCCCGGCCCGTTTCAAATAAGCACAATAGTTGTTACCCCATTTTTCAATTCATAGGTATTTAATCCATGACATTTGCTTCCCTCGGCCTGTCCGAGCCCCTGTTACGTGCTGTTAGCGAGAAAGGCTACGATACCCCTTCTCCGGTTCAGATCCAGGCGATTCCCGCAATACTCGCTGGCCGCGACATTATGGCTGCCGCCCAGACCGGTACCGGCAAGACTGCCGGTTTTACCCTGCCACTGTTGCAGCGCCTCTCCGATGGCCCAGCAGTGCAGCCTAACCATATTCGTGCACTGGTGCTGACCCCGACCCGTGAACTGGCGGCCCAGGTCGCTGAGAGTGTTGAGGTGTATGGCAAGTACCTGCCACTGCGCTCATCCGTGGTATTTGGTGGTGTCAAGATCAACCCGCAGATGATGAAGCTGCGTCGTGGCCTGGATGTACTGGTGGCGACACCGGGACGTCTGCTTGACCTCTTCAGCCAGAACGCGGTGAAGTTTTCCCAGGTAGAGATCCTGGTGCTGGATGAAGCTGACCGCATGCTCGACATGGGTTTCATCAACGACATCCGCAAGGTCCTGGCACAGCTGCCTAAGAAGCGCCAGACCCTCATGTTCTCCGCCACCTTCTCTGACGAGATTCGCGCCCTCACCCAGGGGCTGCTGAATGATCCGGTACAGGTTGAGGCGAGCCCACGCAACGCCGCCGCTGGCTCTGTAAAGCAGTTTGTATACGAAGTGGACAAGGACAAGAAGTCTGCCCTGCTGAGCCAGCTGGTGCGCAGCAATGAGTGGAGCCAGGTGCTGGTCTTCACCCGCACTAAACATGGCGCCAACCGCCTGTCTGAAAAGCTGGAGCGCGACGGTATCACCTCCATGGCGATCCATGGCAACAAGAGTCAGGGCGCGCGCACCAAGGCGTTGGCGCAGTTTAAGTTAGGTGAAGTGCGGGTATTGGTCGCCACCGACATCGCCGCGCGTGGTATCGACATCGACCAGCTGCCTCATGTCATCAACTTTGAACTGCCCAATGTGCCAGAGGATTATGTACACCGTATCGGCCGTACCGGTCGTGCTGGTGCCACGGGTGAGGCGATCTCGCTGGTGAGTGCAGACGAGGTGAGTTTTCTGCGTTCCATCGAGCGCTTGATCAAGCAGACGCTGGTACGTGAAACAGAGGTGGGTTTTGAACCGAGTCACAACGTACCGATTACCAATCTGACCGACAGAAGCGACGATCGTCCTAGTCGCCCACGCAGCCCCAGACCGGCCGGTGGCGCGCCAGCTGCCAGAAGTCGTGGCCCACGCCCTGCGGGCGGCAACGCCAGATCAGCGCATGGTGAGGCTAACGGCAATACCGCCAGACCCCAAGGCCAACGCCCACAGGGTGATGGTGGCAATAGTCGCGCTGCCAAACCGCAAGGCACTGGTAACAGAAGTGGTGTTGTAAAGCCGCAGGGACATGGCCCCACGCCTGCGGGCCGGGCGCCTAAGCCAAGCACCTCGCGCGGCCACTAGTTTTTTAGCTCCACCTTCCTCCGGAGGGTGGCCAGATTCAGTAGTGCGATCTGGTTGCCCTCAATTCTGATTACCCCTCCGCTCGTCCAACATCTTTATTAAACAGCAGGCCAGCAAACGGCTGCGGCGGCTACTCACCAATGGCAAACCTGATGACTGCGATTGTTACCAAGACAGGTCGGGGGCGGGGCATAGCGCACTCTATTCGGGGAGTTCCCGCGCCCCCGTCAGTCCTTGGGCGATTGCCTGGGAACGCAGGGTCCGCGCAGCGACAGGATTCTTGACTTGAAGCCGTCGATAGCTCTCTGATGCGGTTTTGTTATTGCCCTCCATAAGGTTTGCCAGGGTCAGGACGCCAAGCGCCTCTGGCAAGTCCGGTTGGCGCTGGAGCAGGAGTTCGGCTTGCTCGCTGGCCTTTTTCGATTGCCGTGCGCCCAGGTAAGCCTGGGCCAGGTAGAGCCGGGCATCCACTGCCGTGGGCACCAACACCAGGGCCTTTTCCAGAGCCTGGATAGCCTGTCCTAGGTTGCTGCTGCGCAGTTGGGCCTCCCCCAGGTTGATCCAGCCATTGGCCGATTGAGGGTCGAGGCTGACGGCGGTTTTCAGGGCGCTGATCGACTCTTCCAGCCGGTCGAGCTTGAGCAGGGCGTAGCCCTTGCTGCTCCAAGTGACCGGATTGGATGAATCGAGTACCAGCGCCTGGTCGAGGTAACTCATGGCCCGCTGCATGTCGTTGTTGCGCCCATGAAAACCAGCCAGGGCCTGCAGGCCCCGCATATTCCGGGCATCAAGACTCTCCGCCTTCTCCAGGGCTTCGAGGGTCGCCTTTTTGTCGCCAGTCTTCTCCAGGGATTCTCCGAGCGAGACCCAGTCATCGGCGTTGGCGCCGCCCAGGGCGATCACTTTTTGGTATGAGTCGGTGGCCCCCCTATAGTCGCGGTTCTCGGTTCTCAGAGTGCCAAGGAGCTGGTGGGCGCCGGCCAGGCGAGGGTCGACCTTGATGGCCTGGAACAGATCATCGAGGGCATCCGCTCTGTTGCCCAGCTGTTTGCGGACGGTGGCCCGGTTCACCAGTGTCTCGGCCAGGAAGGCAGGCTGGGCCGGTTTGAGCTCGATGGCGCGGTCGAAGGCCTTTTCGGCTTCGGTGGGGCGGTTGGTGCGCGCCAGCACAATGCCTAGCCCGGCCCAGGATTGCGGCAGGTTGGGGGCGAGCTCGACCGCCTTTCTGAAAGCGTTTTCCGCCGCAGCGTAGCGCTTACGATGGAGTTCACCATTGCCCAGGGCAAGCCAGGTCTCCCCCTCTGAGCGGCTGATAGCCCCTTCCTGACCGAGCGCGAGGCGGGCCTCCTCCACCTTGCCCTGCCGTGCCAGCAGCTGCGCCAGTGTCTGCTTGAGTTGCGGGTCCGACGGCGCCAGCCGCAAGGCGGTGCGGTAGGCCTTGGCCGCCTCGTCGGCGTTGCCTAGCTGGTCCTCCACCTGGCCGAGCGTGCGCCAGTGGCCACTATGGCCAGGCTCAAGTTGGATGGCCTTGCGGATTTCGTCAGCGGCCTCCTTGAAGCGCTGCTCTGCGCGTAGCCATTTGCATCTCAAACTATGCGTCATGCTGGCAGCGGGAAGCAGTGTCTGGGCACGGCTTAGTGCCTCCTCTGCCTCTTCCTTGCGTCCCAAGGTATAAAGCGTGCCCGCAAGCAGTCGCAATACATATTCGTTATCGTCGTCAAGCCGCATTGCCTCGCGCAGTAGCGTTTCCGCCTCCTGGTGGCGTCCTTGGTCGATCAGCGTCGTCCCGAGATAGGCGGTGGCCAGGGCCGCAGTGGGCTGGTCCGCCTGCCACTCCCGTGCATGCTTTTCTAGGCGTGCCCAATCGCCGCTGCGTCGCAGTGCCTGGGCCTCTTCGATCCAGCGTGGTTCGGGGCTCGGCACCACCACAGGGGGCGGCGGTGCGATACCTTGTGTGGCCATAGCTTCAATTGAGTCGGCGGGCAATACGAGGTTGAAATTCTGGCCAGTGCCAAGGATGCTGGTGGTGATGCCAAGCAGGCGCCCCTTACTGTCGAAGAGGCCGCCGCCACTGGAGCCCGGCGACAGGGGGGCGCTGGAGACGATGACCTGCACCCCCTGAAAAGGGGTGATCCTGGAGACCAGTCCGGTGCTGACTGACAGACCAAACCCGAGGGGGTTGCCGACGGCAAATACCGCTTCGCCAACCCGGATCTCAGCGAGTTTCCGGAGCAGCACCGGGGGAGCGTTCAAACCTCCCGCGTTTAACAGGCAGAGGTCGAGTTGCGGGTCTTTTAATATCCAGCTTGCCGCATACTCTTTGGCGCCGCTGACCACCTTCAGGCTTCTGGCCTCGCGCACCACATGACAGTTGGTGATGACGCGGCCGGGGCCGGTGATGACGCCGCTGCCCTGGCCCTCCTTTCGTCCCTGTTCGTCGAAGGCCAGCAGGGTGACGACCGAGGGGGCTACCTGTTTGAATACCCGTTCGCCGTCATCCGCAGCCAGGGCGGGGAGGGCCGCTAGAGCGAGCAGGGCCGCCGTAGCGGTTCTCGATATAAGGCGCGACATCATCTGGTCTCCTCGTAGGGGAGGAGTGTCGAGCGGTAAACCTCTTCCGCCTGGATGCCGTCGATGCCGCGCAATGTCTCGTAGGCTCTGCGGGCATCCGCGAGGCGTCCGGCATGATGGTACTGATCCGACAGCGCCGCCCAGACCTTGCCCTGTCTGGGCTCCAGTTCCAGTGAACGCTCCAGGGCTGTGATGCTCTCGTCGTGGCGGGCCAACATCCCATAGGCAAAGCCGAGCTGACGCCAGACATTGGCATCCTTGGGGTTTCTCTTGAGGAGTTCTTGGTCGATCTCTACGGCCTCAGCGGCATGGCCGCTATCTTTCAGGGCAAGCGCCAGCTGAAACTTCAGTTCGTCATTGAGTGGATCGAGGCGGACCGCCTCGCGGGAGGCGGCGATGGCCTCCGGAAAGCGCTGCAAGGCGTAATAGGCCCGGCCCAGCGAGTCCTGAACCAGGTGTCTGTCGGAGGGGTTGCCCGCCAGGCTCTGTTGGTAGGCGCGGATCGCCTCCACCGGCCGACCCAACGTTGCCAGGGTGGCGCCCTTCAAAAACCAGGTGTTCGCGTTCTCCGCCTCGGCCCCGTTGAGCCTTGCCAGGAGTGTGTACGCCTTTGCCGAGCGTCCTTCGCGGATATAGGCCAGTACCAAGGCGTAGCGGATTCCGGCGTCATCTGGATAGAGGCGCGCCAGGCGCTGCCAGGCGGAGGTGATTGCAGGGCGGTCGCCGCGCCGTTCTGCGACCACAACCAGTCCCTGGTACGCCTCGGCCTGCCAAGGGTTAAAGGATAATGCCTTGCCGTAGGCCAGTTCGGCCTGTTCAAGTGTACCGGCGGCCAGCTCGGTTGCGCCGATCAAGGTCCAGACCTCTCCATCCTCCTGACGCAACCCGGCCAGACTGTACGCCAACTCCAGTGCTTCCCGGCCCTTGCCGAGGCGTAACTGGGTACGAATCAGACCCGCTACAGCGGCCGTTGATGCCGGTTCAAGCCGGTGCAGTGTTTGCCAGGCACGCTCCTCGGCTTCCAGGTCATCCTGCTGTTTTGCGGCCAGGGCTAGCCAGCGCCAGGGTTCGGGATCATTCGGATGTTCCGCCGCCCATTGCCTGGCATGATCGGCTAACGCTGCCCATTGCGCCTCCCGCTCCAGGTCTTGAGCCTGCTCCAGCCGTTGCTCGAATGGCTGGTCGCTTTCGCGCCCGATTTCAGCGATCCATCTGGCGGGAATCGCAAAATTGACGTTCTGCCCATCACGATGCTGGTACTGGATGATGCCCAGCAGCTGACCCTGCGCATCCAGCAGCGCTCCGCCATCGGAGCCGGGCGATACCGGGGCGGTGAACTGGAGGTAGTCAGTCTCTGAAAAGGTGCGGATGCCCGAGATCACCCCTTCGGAGATGCCGATGCCGAGTCCCAGCGCATTGGAGATAGCAAAGACACGGATACCCGGTTGAACAGTGTCAGGATCGACTCTGCGCGGCAGGGCGGGTAGGTTCAGTCCTGGTACGGCGAGCAAGCAAAGATTGCGGCGCCTGTCACGTTCGGCTAGCGTGGCCGGAAGAAACCCCGTGCCCGCCATAACTCGTAGCGAATGTGCAGCATCAATCGAGTCGCATATACTCACCACCCGGCCATTGGCCACAGCGACGGCTGAAAGTCGTGCTCGTGATTCGTTGTGCTCATCGAGAGTTTCAAGCACTACAACGGAAGGTATTGACTGGGTAAAAATCTCGGCAGGGGAGGCGGCCTCTGCGAGCCATCCGGACAGAGTCAATCCAGCATTGGCTACAAATGAGAGTATGTTCTTCATTGCAAAACCTCCCTGTTATTCGATTAAATTATGGGTCACCGATAAAACTGGACAGAGGGGTGTCCAGTGCAACATCTAAAGGTTGCCCTGGATATTGGGTTGGTAGTTGCGCAACACTGGCGATCTTAATTATTCCAACCGCTCGGTGCGGTGTTTTTTATGGCTCCAGTTCCGAAATTGGCATTTAATTTTTTATGCCAATCGCCGCACGCGCTGCCAGCGTTGTAGTCACTGCCTTCATGGAGTCGCTGTCGATGACGGTAAAGTGGCCCATCTTGCGGCCAGGCCGTGCGGAGTGTTTGCCGTAGAGGTGCAGTTTGAGGTTGGGGATTTTGTTGAGTATGGCCCAGTCGGGTTCGCGGCTCGCTGTGCTGTTCTCCTGGAACCAGAGATCCCCCAGCAGATTCACCATCACGGCGGCGCTGTGCAGCCGTGGTGAGCCGAGTGGCAGGTTGCAGATGGCGCGCACCTGCTGTTCGAACTGGTTGGTGACGCAGCCGTCGAGGGTGTAGTGGCCGCTGTTGTGGGGGCGCGGTGCGATTTCGTTGATTAGCAGTTCGCCGTTGACGATGAAGAACTCCACCGCCAGCACACCAACGTAGTTGAGGTGCTCGGCGACCTGTTTGGCCATCTCTTCGGCCATGGCCAGCAGTGTGGCGGAGGTGCGGGCCGGGGCGATGGAGATATCTAGAATACCGTGACTGTGCTGGTTTTCGGCCAGGGTGAAACTTTGGCATTCGCCGCTGCCGTTGCGGGCGAGCATGACGGAGACTTCGAGATCGAGTTTGACCATCTTCTCCAGCACACAGGGGGCGTTGAATTCGGCAAAGGCCTGTTGCGCCTCGGCGATGTTCTTGACACGCGCCTGACCCTTGCCGTCGTAACCGAAGCGGGCGATTTTGAGGATGGCGGGGAACATCTCGGTTAATTGATCGGGGGCCTTGGCCAGATCGGTAGCTTTTTCGATCACTAGAAACGGCGCGGTGGCAAAGCCGTTGTTACGCAGAAAACTCTTCTCGGCGACGCGGTTCTGGGCGATGGCAACGGCCTCGGCGGAGGGGTGGACCGGGATGGTTTCGGCCAGTTTTTCCAGCGCGGCGGCGGGCACGTTTTCGAATTCGGTGGTGGCGGCGGCGCAGCGGCTGGCGAGCTGTTGCAAGGCGGTGGGATCATCGTATGCAGCCACTAAATGCTCATCGGCAATCAGCCCGGCGGGGGCGTTGGGGTCGGGGTCGAGCACAATCACTTTGTAGCCCAGCTCATGGGCGGCAGTGACAAAAAAACGGCCGAGCTGGCCGCCACCGAGCATGGCAAGTGTGGCCGGGGCCTGGATCATCCCTGAGGTCATCTTGGGGATCATCTTGGAAATCATGGCTTGTTGTCCAGCTCCATGGCGTAGACCGCTTGGCGTTGATTTTCGCGGAATTCGTTCAGTTTGGTGGCCAGGGCCGGGGCGTTGTTGGCGAGCATGGCGATGGCAAAGAGCCCAGCATTGGCGGCGCCTGCCTCACCGATGGCGAAGGTGGCGACGGGGATGCCTTTGGGCATCTGCACGATGGAGAGCAGTGAGTCCTGGCCTTGCAGATGTTTTGATGGCACAGGCACACCGAGCACCGGCAAGATGGTCTTGGCAGCGATCATGCCGGGCAGGTGGGCGGCGCCACCGGCACCGGCGATGATTACCTTGATGCCACGGCCGGCGGCCTGCTCGGCAAACTCAAACATCAGCTCCGGGGTGCGATGGGCGGAGACCACCTGGGCCTCGTAGGGGATGCCAAATTGGGCCAGCATCTCGGCGGCCAGGCGCATTACCGGCCAGTCGCTGTTGCTGCCCATGACAATGGCTACTTGAGGCTGAGCCGGGGTTTGCGCTTTATCCTGCATGAAATCCTCTACTGCCTTGAATTGAAAGCGGGCAATTATACCCGAAGCGTGGGAGTACCGGCAGTTGCCGGGCTAGCCCTGGTTTCTCAATAGATCGTCGCGGTTGACGCTATATCTACATATATATAGTGGAGTGCGGCCGCAGGTCGTTATGATCGTCGTCGATAAGGTTGAAAAAATCGCCAGCCGATTGTCCTTGAGCTGCCCGTGGCTGAAGCGGATCGGCTTTTATGGTTTTATGTTTTTTCTCATCAAGGGGTTGCTGTGGCTGTTGGCGCCGGTGGCGCTCTACTACTTCGGCGCTGGCTGAGTTGAATCCAGAAACAGAAAACGCCGCCCTGGTTAAGCCGGGGCGGCGTTTTTATTGGTGGTGGTAATGAGTTTTAGTGGTCGCTCAGGCTCTCGGCCACATAAAGGGTATTTTGCAGCAGTGTGGCGATGGTCATGGGGCCGACACCGCCTGGCACTGGGGTGATCCACGCGGCGCGTTGTGTCGCCCCTTCATAGTCCACATCGCCCACCAGTTTGCCGCTCTCTAGCCGGTTGATGCCGACATCAATCACAATTGCCCCTTCACGTACCCAATCGCCGGGGATGAAATCGGGTTTGCCGACGGCGACCACCAGTATCTCGGCGCGGCCGACATGGGTTTTTAGATCTTTGGTGAAGCGGTGGCAGGTGGTGACGGTGCAGCCTGCCAATAACAGCTCCAGCCCCATCGGGCGGCCTACGATATTGGAGGCGCCAACCACTACCGCCTCCTTGCCCTTGAGCTCTTCACCAGTATGTTCCAGCAGCGTCATGATTCCCCACGGGGTGCAGGGGCGGAGCTTGGGGATGCGCTGGGCCAGCAGGCCAACGTTGTAGGGGTGGAAGCCATCAACATCCTTGTCGGGATGAATGCGTTCGATCACCTCTTCAGAGACGATCTGTTTGGGCAGTGGCAACTGCACCAGAATGCCGTCGATCTCGGCATCGTTATTGAGCTGCTCGATCACGGCCAGCAGCTCCTCCTGGGTGGTGGTGGCGGGGAGGTCGTAGGACTTGGAGATAAAGCCGACCTCGGCGCAGGATTTACGTTTGTTGCTGACATAGATTTGGGAGGCGGCGTCCAGACCCACCAGCACCACGGCCAGACCGGGGCGGCGCTGGCCCAGGCTGAGGCGGTGATCAACGCGCTGTTTGACGTTGTTGCGGATCTCGGCGGCGATGGTCTTGCCATCAATGATCTTTGATCTCATGGGGGCTGTCATGGTCTGGATAGAAAATCCCGTGCTGGAAAAGCGCCAGATGATACCAGAAGCAGGGGACTGGCTGAACCTGGAGTATGTTTATGTGTTGCGGAGACTGCCCATCTTATGTGATCTTTTTTGTATTTTTATCGGTTGATTATGGGTGGTTAACTCGAGAGGGTGGTTCGCCCGCGCAAATCGTTGAGTATGGGCGCTGTTAATGAAACAGTGCTGTCTCCTGAAACCAGCTGTCGAGCTGCGTGGCGGGCATGGGCCGGCTGATGTGAAACCCTTGGGCGGCATCACAGCTAAGGTCTTTGAGCAGGGACATGGCGTTAAAACCTTCCACCCCTTCGGCAATTACTTTGATGCCGAGATGGTGGCCGAGGTCGATAACAGAATGGACGATGGCGGCGTCGCTGTTGTCATTATCCATCAACTGCACAAAGGAGCGGTCGATCTTGAGCTGATCGATTGGCAGCTTTTTTAAGTATGAGAGCGAGGAGTAGCCAGTGCCAAAATCATCAATGGCGACGGCGATACCGAGTTTGTTCAGATTGCGTATCACCTCGGCACCGTGATCGATATTTAACATCAGGGTGTTTTCGGTGATCTCCAGCTCCAGGGCGTCGGGGCTGGCATCGGCAAGCGCCAGTGCGTTCTGGATGTTTCTGACGAAGTTACGGTCCTGGAAGGAGCGGGTGGAGACGTTGATGGCAACCGGGGTGTAGATGCCTTGTTCGCGCCAGCGTTTGGAGTGTTGCAGGGCTGAGGCCAGTACCCAGTCGGTCATTTCGTTAATAAGTCCCATCTTTTCCGCTACCGAGATGAAACTGTCTGGCATCAATAGGCCGTATTGCGGGTGGTTCCAGCGTATCAACGCCTCTACCCCCGGCGGTATGGCCGTTGGCGAGATTGATCTTGGGCTGGAAGTGGAGTTCAAACTCCTCGCGTAGCAGCCCCTGTTTCATCTGGCTCACCAGCTGTAGCTGTCTGGGGGGTTCCTCCACGCCGGTTTCATAAAACTGGAAGGGGAGCTCGTTGCGCTTGGAGCTGTACATCGCCATGTCGGCGTGCCGTACCAGTGTATCGGCATACTGGGCGTCGTCCGGGTAGCTGGCAATGCCGATAGAGACACCGAGGTAGAGCTCGTTTTCCTCATGTCTGAAGGGGTCGTTAAAGCAATTATGGATCTTCTGTGCAACTGTTTTGGCAGGTTGCTGGCGCCCCTCCTCCATCGGCAACAGCACGGCAAACTCATCGCCGCCGAGTCGCGCCAGGGTGTCGCCATCGCGCAAAATGCCTCTTAACCGTTGCGCCACCTGATAGAGCAGGGCGTCGCCTGCGGGGTGGACAAGGGTGTCGTTGACATGTTTGAAATCAAGCAGCATCAAAACCACATGTTTGCCGACTCTGCGCCGCACAATGGCCAGCGCCTGCTGGATACGGTCATACCAGAGGGCGCGGTTGGCCAATCCGGCGAGGGCGTCGGTAGTAGCCATGCGTTCCAGCTTTTTTCGTGCCTGGATAGTGTCGGTAACCTCTCCCATGATGCCGTCAATACGAACGACTTGGCCACTGCCATTTTTGAATGGGTGAAAGGAGCGTCTGAACCAGAGAAGTTTTTTGTCCGGGCCATGGATTCGGCTTTCGACTTCGACACTTTCACCGGCTAGCGCCTGTTTCCAGGCGGTCTCCACGGTGGCGCGATCCTCCTGAATGGTCCAAGCCAGGCAGGGGATAGGGAGTTCCATGGAGATAGGGCATATGTCGTGCACCGAGGGGCTGATGTAGAGCGTGCGGTTATTGACGACGTCGATGGACCAGATCAGCTGTGGAGTGTTTTTCATCAAACTATGCAGCCGTTGTTGCAGCTCGTCTGATTGCTGTTCTTCATGGTGGACAACGGCGGTTGCTGCTTGCCAGTATCCGTCGAGCATCAACCCCATGTCGCGGAACAGCCGTTTGTTGAGAGCCTCAGT
>JAYWDX010000119.1:0-8501 GCA_043779675.1 Tenderia sp. (SeqCode) | reverse complement strand
ACGCAGGACGGTCCGGGCAAAAGGAATCAGCTGTCGCGTAAGCGAGTCAATTTATGGCATGGACGCCATAAATTGGTCACGAGGTAGCGACACGATCTGACGTTGGCTTACGGTTGCGCTCAAGAATAGCGCAGCCATGCCGCAAAAACATTACAATTGGCTATTCTGCACCGCAAAGGCCATACAGGCCGGGGCGTGGTAGAAGAAATTTCTGGACAAAATGTTAAACCAGCCCTTGGGGCTTGTGCTTGTTATCCGATATAGTCTTTGGGTAGCTTTTCAGAAATCAGCCCTGCGGGAATCGCTCGATCCAAAATGAAATCAATCAAACTCAACATTCCACAGCGCAATAGCAACCCTGCAATCAGCATCAGCCCCAGCGTTGAGCAGATCAAGGCGATACTTCAGGGGATGCCGATGGCCAATCCCGAGAAGTGCTGCACGCTGATTCTTCAGGAACTATTCCACATCAATCGGTCACCGTTTGCGGTCAAGGCACGTATCGAGATCATGACGTTGCTGCTGCCAAAAATCGACGACATGATCAACAGTGTCCGTAGCGGCTATATCAACGATCCATTGCCACTGAGTAATAGGCGCCAACAGAGTGCGCAGCTAGTTAACCGCCTACTCACCGAGATGAGCTACGGTTACAAAACCATCGTGCATGAGCTGCTTGAAGATAACAGCAGCAGCGCCACCGATCTCGCCTACCTGCCACAAGCAATCTACTACGCCATGGGTTTTCTGGCACGGCTGCTGGTGGATACCTACGCACTCTACATACCGGAACCGCCACAGATCTGGCTCGAACTCAACCAGCTCTACCTTTACGCCGAGAAGAACCAACTCCATGACATTGAGCTAAACCCTATCAATGCCGCGCAAGAACCAAAACCAGCCACCATCATCAACAGCTACCGCCGCATCATCCTGCTGACGGTCGCCAACCCCTATCACTTGATGCTGGGCGAGACGGTCAAAATGTATAAAACCCTGGTCGACTGGGCGCCCCAATGCCGGATTCTCAACATTGGCAGCGGCCGCCTGCCGGAGGGCAAACTGTTTGTCGATCTGACGATGGATGCGCCACCACTCTACGCCCCCAAGACACCCAGCAAACTACGCCCCGTCGAAGGGCGGCAGCTGGAGATCAAGGAGCTGCTTACCCTCGTCAGCCAGGCAACACGCCGTCTGACCCTGGCCAAACAAAAGGACTCACTCAACCATAACCTGGCCCGACGCATGGAGCGCGACATGTACTTGCGCTGGGCTGAGGCGTGGGGACTGCGACGCGAACGGCTCAGCAATCGCAAACCGATAGCAACCCCGGCCCGAATCATCTGTGGTCTCACCGCCACCCACCACTTTATCAGCGGTGAAAAACACTTCAAGCCAGAGGAAGATGAGCTCCAGATCCGTAGTCGCAGCGCCCACTCTGACAGAGGCGGCTCACTCACCTTGGTGGAAGCAGAGCAGACTCCCTGGGCCTTCGAAGACACACACAAACATCTGCTCACCACAATGCATCAGCCGCGCAAATCTCAGTTTAACGCCCAGCAGGGAGCACACGAAAAGAACCTCTGGATCAAGGTCTACGCCAACTCCACTCAGGCCATTGACGAGTTCACTACCAACGAAGCTGCACCGTATGAACATCATGGCTGCGACATCACCAACTCAAACCAGGGTGGTTTTGGCATCGTCTGCCCCCACTCAACCCAACTGCCCGCCCGCGTCGGCGATCTGCTCGCAGCCCGCACCACTACAAGTGGCACCTGGGCCATCGGCAGAGTTCAGTGGATGAAGATCAACGCTGAGCAGAATGTCACACAGGGCATCAAGCTGATTGCTGATGACGCCCGCGCCATCGCCGTCAAGGCGGTGCAAGGTGTCGGTTGTGGCGGCGAATACTATCGCAGCCTGCTGATTCCCGACCTCAACCCAAAAGAGCATCCCACCACCATGATCACACCGGCGGCAGTCTATGACATCGGTTCGGTTCTGAAAGTGATACTGGAGGATGAGATTCTTCACGCACGGTTACTACGACAACTCACTGCCACCAGCTCGTTTTCGCTTTACCAGTTTGAGCTAGTGGCGCAACCCGTAACCGAAAAAACCTTGTCCACTGATCAGGAGGATAAAATCTCCTCCAAATTGTTTCGCTGACGCCGGAGACCGACCCCATGGCAGTTACCCAAGTCCCACGCATTAAAAATAATGATGTGCTCTACCGCCTGTTGCGGGACGGCAAGGTTGTTGAGTTCAATCAGCAGCGTGGCCACATCGCCACGCTTGACCTGGTCAACTGCGATTTTCGAGGCGTTGACCTGCGCGGACTGGATGCCGCCGGACTCGACCTGACCGGCTGTTACTTTCGCCAAACCGACCTGCGCGGCATCGACTTCAGCGACGCCAGGATGGAAGGGGCCAGCATCAACAGCGCCAAAATCTCCGGTGCCTACTTCCCCAAAGAGTTAAGCGCCACCGAGATTGAGCTATCGCTGATACACGGCACCCGCATGCGCTACAGCAAATAGTCAGCGCCACATCACTTCTGATGCAGCACATGCAGACCGGGATTGGTGCGAACCCTTCGCCCAATCCCAATCACCGTCACCACACCCCTTGGAATAAATCCAATTGTGCTTGGTATAGCCCTGATTCCGTGGTAATTAATAGCCCCATCTAATCAGTTGTATGCCAGTCTATAACGATGAAGCAGTTACCATCATCAGAGACACCTACCACCCCACCAGCAGATGCTACGCAACGGGTTGTTAAAGTCCGGCGCGACTACAACACCTGGGTCGCCAACGAAACACTGGAGGATTACGCGCTCCGTTTTACGCCCCGGTCGTTCCGCAAATGGTCGGAGTGGCGGGTCGCCAATACCGCCTTTGGCGCGGCGGCGTTTCTGGTGCTGGAGGCGATTGGCGGCACCCTTGCCCTCAACTACGGTTTTACCAACGCCTTCTGGGCTATCCTGGCCGCCGGGCTGATCATATTTCTCACCGGCCTCCCCATCAGCTACTACGCCGCCAAGTATGGCGTGGATATGGACCTGCTGACCCGTGGCGCAGGCTTTGGTTACATCGGCTCCACCATCACCTCGTTTGTCTATGCTTCATTCACCTTTCTGCTGTTTGCGCTTGAAGCGGCCATCATGGCCTATGCGCTGGAACTCTATTTTCACATTCCGCTCTACCTCGCCTATCTGGTCAGCGCCCTAGTGGTGATTCCACTGGTCACCCACGGCATCACCCTCATCAGCCGCATCCAGCTGGTGACCCAACCGATCTGGCTGATCATGATGGTATTGCCGCTGCTGATGGTGCTGCACAAAGAGCCCGACCTCATTTCGGGGCTGGTCAATTTCGGCGGCAAGGCCGATACCACCCAGTTCAACATCTATCTGTTTGGCACTGCGACTGCCGTTGTGGTGGCGCTGATCACTCAGATTGGCGAACAGGTCGACTACCTGCGTTTCATGCCCGAGAAGACAGCTAAAAATCGTCTGCGCTGGTATGCCGGTGTCGTGGTGGCCGGTCCCGGCTGGGTGGTGATCGGTATTGTGAAGATGCTGGCGGGCGCGATGCTGGCCTTCCTCGCCATACGCCATGGCTTTATTGCAGGTGACGCCAACAACCCTACCCAGATGTACCTGCTGGGTTACAGCTACGTCTTTGATGACCGCGACTGGGCAATCCTGGCGACGGTGCTGTTTGTCTGCATCTCCCAGATCAAGATCAACATGACCAACGCCTATGCCGGTTCGCTGGCGTGGTCCAACTTTTTTGCCCGCCTCACCCACAGCCACCCTGGGCGAGTGGTATGGATGGTATTTAACGCCCTGATTGCGGTGATGCTGATGGAGCTGAACGTCTTCCACGCCCTGGAGCAGGTGCTGGCCCTCTACGCCAACATCGCCATCTCCTGGATTGCCGTGGTGGTGGCTGACCTCGTCATCAACAAACCACTCAAACTCAGCCCGCCCGGCATCGAATTCAAACGCGCCTATCTCTACGACATCAACCCCGTCGGCGTGGGCGCGATGGGGCTCGCCACGCTGCTCTCCATCTCCGCCTTCTTCGGCGCCTTTGGTGAACAGGTGCAACCCTTCTCCACTTTTATTGCCTTGATCACAGCACTCATCAGCTCACCGTTAATCGCCTGGTATACAGACGGCAAATATTACATTGCACGGCAACCGGCAGAGTTCAACAGCGCCGCCGGCCTGCTGCGTTGCTGCATCTGTGAAAGGGAGTACGAAGCGGAAGATGTGGCCCACTGCACTGCCTATCAGGGGCCTATCTGCTCACTCTGCTGCACCCTCGACGCACGCTGCAATGATCTGTGCAAACCCGAAGGGGCGCGGGTCGCGGTGCAGAGCGCACAGCTGATGCGCAAGCTGCTACCCAAATTGCTGTGGCAACCACTCGAAACCGGGCTGGGGCACTATCTACTATTGATGGCCGCCATCATGGGGCTACTCGCTGCCGTGCTGGGGCTGATCTACTACCACCAATTCACCTTGATCGAAGAGATGGCCATCTCGGTGCCCGAGATGCAGCTGCTGTTTCTCAAGATTTTCGCTGCGCTGATATTTCTCAGTGGCATCATCGCCTGGTGGCTGATCCTCACCAGCGAAAGCCGGCGCGTGGCGCAAGAGGAGTCCAACCGTCAGACCAGCCTGCTGATGCAGGAGATCGAATCCCATCGCCGCACCGATGAGCAGTTGCAAAAAGCCAAGCAGCAGGCCGACCAGGCCAATCAGGCCAAGAGCCGCTACATCACCACCATCAGCCACGAGCTGCGCACCCCGCTCAACAGCATTCTCGGTTACGCCCAGATTCTTGATGCCGACAAATCGATTCCGGCCCATCGCCGTCAGGCGGTCAGCATCATTCGTCGCAGCGGCGACCACCTGCTGTCGCTGATCGAAAGCACACTCGACATCGCTAGGATCGAAGGTGGGCGCGTCACGCTGGAGGCCAAGCCGCTACACTTCACCGACTTCCTCAAACAGATCGTGCGCATGTTTGAACTCCAGGCACTCAACAAGGGGATCGATTTCCACTACGAACCCGCCGACAAATTGCCGCTGGCGGTGCGTGCCGACAAACGGCGACTGGGGCAGATCCTCATCAACATCCTCGGCAACGCCGTCAAATTCACCCAACACGGCCAAGTGACATTCCGGGTGCGGCACCTACGTGAAATGGCGATCTTCGAAATCAAAGACTCCGGCCCCGGCATCTCCCCCGAAGAGTTGGAACATATCTTCGAACCCTTTGTCCGTGGCAGCACCGACAGCGGCGGCACTGGCCTGGGGCTGACCGTCAGCAAGATGCTCACCAACCTGATGGGTGGCGAGCTATCGGTTCACAGCGCACAGGGGGCAGGCAGCACCTTTCAGATACGGCTGTTCCTGCCCGAGGTACGCAACTTCAAACCAACCAAAACAGAAGCAACTCAACGCATTGGCTATGTTGGCAAACGCCGCCGCATTTTGATTGTGGACAACGAAGCCGTCGACCGCGAACTGCTCGCCAGCGTGCTGGAGCCGCTGGATTTCCATGTGCAACAAGCCGCCTCCGGCACCGAAGCACTGGCAACGCTGCACACCTTCGCACCCGACCTGATCCTGATGGATCTTGCCATGCCCGGCATCGATGGCTGGGAGACCATCCGCCGCATCCGCCAGCAACAACTCTCAACCGCACAGATCGCCATCGTCTCCGCCAACGCCTTCGACAAAGGGTTGGAAAACGACGCCGGCATCACCCCCGACAACTTCATCGTCAAACCGGTGCAGGTAGAGGAGTTTCTCGACTGGCTCGGCGCTCGCCTCAATCTTGAGTGGTTGAAACAGGCGTCAGAAACAATGAAAAATCCGGCCGCCGCAGAGGATCACGCCGAGATGCACTACCCACCCGAACCGCTACTGCGCGACCTGGATGAGTTAATCTCTTTAGGCTATGTACGTGGCATTCTGAAAAAGTGTGATGAGATCGAAGCCGCAGACAAACGTCACAACAACTTTGTCACCACAATACGCACACTGACCAGCCAGTTTCAGATGGAAGGGTTAGCGCAAATAGTAAAAGAGGGTTTGATCCGTGCCAGAACACCATCCTGACCAAACCACTACCGGCACTGTCCTGATAGTGGACGACATTCCGGAAAACTTATCGCTGCTGCACGACGCACTCGATGAAGCGGGCTACAAGGTGCTGGTAGCAACCAACGGCGAGAGCGCCATCCAACGGGCACAGCAAGGCGCACCCCATATCATCCTGCTCGACGCCATGATGCCCGGCATGGATGGCTTTGAAGTCTGCCGCCGCCTCAAGGCCGACTACGCCACCCAACACATCCCCATCATTTTCATGACCGGACTCACAGAGTCGCAACACGTCGTCGCCGCGTTTGATGCCGGTGGCACCGACTACGTCACCAAACCGATCAAGCCATCCGAAGTGCTCGCCCGCATCGGCGCACACCTGCAACGCGCCCGCGCCACATCACAGGCACGCACAGCACTCGACGCCTTTGGCCAGGCCACAATCGCCATCAATCTTCACGATGAAACACTAACGTGGCAAACACCCTTAGCACGACAGATGCTGCGCAATTTTTTTGGCACACCTGAAGGAGTAGCACCATCGCAATTACTGGAGTGGCTGCATAACACCATCAGCGCACGGGCATCGGGCAATACATCGTCACCACTCCAAAAAATGCACAACGACAAACGGCTAATCGTCACCCTCTCCGCCCA
Organism: Tenderia sp. (SeqCode); assembly: GCA_043779675.1. GTDB lineage: Bacteria > Pseudomonadota > Gammaproteobacteria > Tenderiales > Tenderiaceae > JAKFXL01. The sequence goes on along the minus strand of JAYWDX010000119.1, from coordinate 1,714 downwards.
CACCGACGAAGGCGAATGGCTGCTCATGCTGCGCGAAGAGTCCGATGCCGCGCAGATCGAAACACTCATCAGCGCCTTCAAACTCACCCAGCGAGAAGCAGAGGTGCTCTACTGGGTAGCAAAAGGCAAAACCAGCCGCGATATCGGCGACATCCTCGGCAGCAGCCCGCGCACCGTCAACAAACACCTGGAACACATTTTTACAAAACTCGGCGTAGAGACACGCACCGCCGCAGTAGCGATGGCTATGGAAAAATTTCGCACCGGCCTGACAACCTAATTTGTATCAACAATGTTGCAACATCGCTTTCGTCGGCCTATAGTATCTACATTGACGATACACAAGGAGATTCAATATGCGCGTAACAATCAAAAAGTGGGGCAACAGTGCATCCGTTCGGATACCTGCATCGGTAATGCAAGCCGCCCACCTACAGTTGGATGAGGATGTCGAGGTCCGAGAAGAAGATGGTCGAATTGTTATAGAACCCGTTCGCCCGGCTTTATATGATCTTTCCCTGCTCCTGGATGGCATCACCGCTGACAACATGCACACAGAAGTTGATTTCGGAGCGCCAGCTGGAAAGGAACTGCTCTAATGCCAAACCGCTATGTACCTGACTCAGGCGATATTGTTTGGCTCCAGTTCGACCCTCAGGCAGGTCATGAACAGGCGGGCCATCGACCCGCATTAGTGATCAGTCCCGCATCTTACAATGGCAAGACAGGTCTTATGGTCTGCTGCCCCATGACCACCAAAATCAAAGGCTACCCATTCGAAGTTGTCATTGGTAATGATCGTGAAGGCGCGGCACTGGCCGACCAGATAAAAAGTCTGGATTGGCGGGCACGTAAAGCAACCCGCAAAGGTAAAGCCTCGGGATCTGAGTTACAGGAGGTTAAGGCCAAGATCGCAGCGCTGTTGTTATAGCAAGTAGCCCGGATGGAGCACCAGCGTAATCCGGGAGGTTCAGCGCTCCGCACGTCCCGGATTCCATTTCATTTCATCCGGGCTACCTTGCTGAAAAACAGAGGCTTGCGCCTGTTTTCAGGCCACTGGAACAAAGAGGAAACACGGTAAAAACAGGACAGCGGCTCATCTGCCCGATTGAAAACTGCCAAATGGCTTGGACTTCCCCGGCCTCCCAAAATACAATCCCCTATATATCAGGCAGCCGTGCCGACGCGGCTTAGTCCAACAGACATTTATACGCCATGCGCGGCACGGCGTATAAATGCTTAGACGTTAGGTCTTGAGGAATCCACTATGAGAGCAACTATCCTTCTTTGCTGGTTATTGGTAGGCACTGCGTCGGCTGAAACAATTACAAAGCCGAATCTGATTGTTGCCGATGAACCATTCATGCAAGACGGCACAGTAGAAATGTCAGAGATGAAGCTTCTTTCCACGATCGAGGTCAATAAGACCGAAAAGGGTGTTCTCAATGGCGTTCATTACAGCTTCTACTACACGGACGGCAGCGGCACTTTTTCTGGCAGACCTGGCAATACCGGGAATTTCATGGAACCTAGTGAGAGAGAGAGCAATTGGTCTGTCGAATGTAAAAAAGACCCAATCTCTGACAAGAAAATGTGCCACATGAAAATGAAAGACTTAGATCGTGTCGCTACCTCGTGAGCAATTTATGGCGTCCATGCCATAAATTGACTCGCTTACGCGACAGCTGATTCCTTTTGCCCGGACCGTCCTGCG
>JAYWDX010000118.1:0-2897 GCA_043779675.1 Tenderia sp. (SeqCode) | reverse complement strand
CTCCGGCGTCCCAAAAAAACGCCGGAAGGCAGGATCACTCAGCAATGGGTTGTTCTCCACACTGACCAGCCCAACCGTGGCGATGTTGACCACGGCGGGTGTCACTCGCTCCAGCATTGGTGCCAGACTCGGCAACTGTGCCGCCTGGCTACCCTGAACCGGCAACGCCGCCGCCACTGGCGCCATCCACAACCATGCACCCGCCAACACTGCGGCCATCGACCAGATCGGTCTACCCTGGGACTGTTTTATAACCATAAATCTCCGTAAAAAAACGCTCCGTCACCCACAACGCCCCATTTCCCAGGCACTACCAAGGGGAACCCTGGCCATAAGACCCAACATCATAGGAGATGTTCCTCACTTTCCATACTCACATTGAACAACCCGGTTTTCTAAACCGCACCGGCCATCCGCCTGCCCGGAACCACCTAAGCCCTTGAATGCACACAAAACAGCAGATAGACACAACACAACATGTAGTGTTATCAAAGCTTTATCCACAGGCTATCCAATGAGTTATTCATTTGTGATTAAAAACAAAACACATCAGTAACCTATTGTTTTTTAATTAAATTAAATTTAATACAACTGCTCATATTGACAACAGGCGTCATCAGACATACATTTCACGCCACACAACATCTTGTGGTCGTCTACTCCGTTGCAAACGAACTGGACGGGGCGAAGCAGCGCCCACCACAAGGGCCTGTTTTCGAATCATATTGCAAAGATTGGGAGCCGCACCCGGAACCAGACATTCCGGCTCACGGCCCCCCCCCCCGTATGGACATATACGCCGTTAGGCCATACTCAATCCCAAAAGGAAACTTACGCCATGAGTAAAAACAAAAAACAATCTTCATCCGAGGTTAGCAAGTTGGCCGCAGCTACTTTGACTGATTCCAACTCGTCAGCAATTGCTAAAAAGCTTGCTGCCTCTGTTGTATCTCAATCAAATTCAAACAAACAAACCGGTAAAGAACTCGAAACCATTGCATCCCAGGTACTCCAAAGCCCCAAGTACAGTGATGACACAAAAACACTCGCAGGGTCAGTACTTGCTCAAGCAAACAAGGATCGATGATCGGCCTTGCAGGCGCGTGACCAGCCCCTGCAATCACACATCCAGCCTAATCCTGCATTTGGGCCGGATGCGCCAGAAACGCCGCGCACTCAATTTGAACAGATAACAACAACCAGGGGAGACGTCACCACATGAAAGGCGCCCATTTGAAAGCTGTGACCAACACCACTACCGAAATCACCTTCCAGTCCGCCTCCATGGATATCTGGGACAAAAAGTATCGTCTCAAGGCCAAGGATGGTTCGATCCTCGACGCCACGATTGATGGCACCTATCAGCGTGTCGCCCGGGCGATCGCCGAGGTTGAGAGCAGCGCCGAAAAGCGTCAGGAGTGGTACGACAAATTCCTCTGGGCGCTGCGCCATGGCGCCATTCCAGCGGGCCGCATCATCTCCAACGCCGGCGCACTGGCACACAAACCGGCCACCTCCACCATCAACTGCACCGTCTCCGGCACCATTGGCGACTCCATGGATGACATCCTCGGCAAGGTCCACGAGGCCGGCCTGACCCTGAAGGCGGGCTGCGGCATCGGCTATGAGTTCTCCACCCTGCGTCCACGCGGTGCCTACGTCTCCGGCGCCGGTGCCTACACCTCCGGCCCGCTCTCCTTCATGGATATCTACGACAAGATGTGTTTCACCGTCTCCTCCGCCGGCGGCCGCCGTGGCGCGCAGATGGCAACCTTTGATGTCAGCCACCCCGACGTGCTCGATTTTGTTAAGGCAAAACGTGAAGATGGCCGTCTGCGCCAGTTCAACCTGTCGCTGCTGGTGACCCAGGAGTTTATGGAGGCCGTTAAGAGTGATGGCCCGTGGCCACTCTCTTTCCCACTCACCGCCAAAGAGGTCGAAACCGACAAGATCGAGCTGAAAAACAACCCCGAAATCGTCTGGCGCGAGTGGCCAGAAAAGACCCGTTACGTCGTCAACGATGAGGGGCTGGTTGCCTGCAAAATCTACAAAACCATCCGCGCCCAACGCCTCTGGGACGTGATCATGTCCTCCACCTACGACTTTGCCGAACCCGGTTTCATCCTCATCGACAAGGTCAATGAGATGAACAACAACTGGTTCTGCGAAACCATCCGCGCCACCAACCCCTGCGGCGAACAGCCACTGCCACCTTACGGCTCCTGCCTGCTGGGTTCAGTTAACCTGACCAAGTTTGTCCGTGACCCGTTCACCGACAAGGCCCGCTTTGATTGGGACGAGTACCGCAAGGTGGTCGCCATATTTACCCGCATGCTCGACAACGTGGTGGAGATCAACGGCTTGCCATTGCCACAGCAGCGCGACGAGATCACCAGCAAGCGCCGCCACGGCATGGGCTACCTCGGCCTTGGCTCCACCGCCACCATGCTGCGTATGCAGTACGGCGATCGCGAATCGACTCAGTTCACCGAAAAGGTCACACGGGAGATGGCGGTTGAAGGGTGGCGCACCGCGCTCGACCTCGCCAAAGAGAAGGGACCAGCCCCGATCATGGAGCAGGAGTTTGAAGTGACCGGCGAAATGTTACGCAAGCGCCCGGAGATGAAAAAAGATGGTTTCACGATCGGCCAGAAGATCAAGGGCAAGCTGCTGCACGCCAAGTACAGCCGCTACATGCAACGTATCGCCGAGGTCGAGCCGGAGCTGGTCAAGCAGCTGGAAGAGGTAGGTGCACGTTTCACCCACCACAGCTCCATCGCCCCGACCGGCACCATCTCGCTGTCACTGGCCAACAACGCCAGCAACGGCATCGAGCCGAGCTTTGCCCACCAGTATTCACGCAATGTCATCCGTGAAGGCAAGAAGTCCAAAGAGAA
>JAYWDX010000117.1:0-3617 GCA_043779675.1 Tenderia sp. (SeqCode) | reverse complement strand
ACGAATTGCTAATGAAGACGCGGTGCGCATTCTGCGGATTGTCTATCGCTGTGCAGCTGAGCGATTTATTTCAACGGTCGCCCTGTTTTTGATCGGGCTGGTCGCGCTAAAGCTAAATCCACTGGGTTTGCTAGTGGGGTTTATAGCGGGCCAAATGGCGGTTGTGCTCACAAAATACTTGTTAAAATTTAATGTGGATCAATAACGATGGCCAGTGAAACAGAAGCACTTACATCCTCCGCTTATATAAAGCACCATTTAAGCAACCTTACCTATGGTCAGCACGCCGATGGTAGCTGGGGCATCGCTGCCAGCCACGAAGAGGCTGCGGAGATGGGTTTTTGGGCGATTCATGTTGATACCATGTTCTTTTCGATTGGCCTGGGCGTGTTGTTCCTGTTTCTGTTCGGTCGTGTTGCCAAAAATATCACGGCGGGTGTCCCGGGTGGCATGCAGAATTTTGTTGAGTGGATTGTTGAATTTGTTGATACCAGCGTCCGTGGCTCCTTCTCCGGCAAAAATGATATGGTTGCGCCAATGGCGTTGAGCGTTTTTTGCTGGATATTGTTGATGAATTTGATGGACCTTGTGCCGATTGATTGGCTGCCATTAGCGGCCTCCGCAGTCGGCATCCCTTTTCTTAAGGTGGTTCCAACCACCGATCCGAATGCAACCTTCGGTATGGCGTTGGGGGTTTTCTGGTTGATCCTGTACTACAGCGTCAAGGTCAAAGGGCTGGGCGGTTTTGTGGGTGAATTGACCCTGCAACCGTTTGGTAAGCTTGGTATGCCGGTCAACATTTTACTGGAAGGTGTGTCGCTGATCTCTAAGCCCATCTCTTTGGCACTGCGTCTCTTCGGTAACCTTTACGCTGGCGAGATGATCTTCATCCTGATTGCAATCATGTTTAGCACCAGTATGGTCTTGGCCGGCTTTGGTGTGCTGCTGCAACTGGGGTGGGCGATATTCCATATCCTGATCGTGTTCTTGCAGGCGTTTATCTTTATGACCCTGACCATCGTTTATATGGATATGGCACATCAGAAGCACCATTGATTTGCACTTAACTATTTGTAACTTTTGTAATTTTTAAACCTTAACTTTTAGTAAACTTAGGAGAAAAAAATGGAAATCGAAATGGGTCAAGCTATGCTGTATGTCGCTGGCGCAATCTTGATGGGTTTGGGTGCCTTGGGCGCTTCGATTGGTATCGGCATCCTCGGTGGCCGTTTCCTTGAAGGTGCTGCCCGTCAGCCTGAGTTCATTCCAATGTTGCGTACCCAGTTTTTTATCGTTGTGGGTCTGCTTGATGCCGTGCCTATGATCGCTGTTGGTATCTCCATGTACATCCTGTTCGCCGTAGCCGGCGGTTAATTGGGTAGTGTTGGTTAAATATATCAAACATCCATCGGCTAAGCTTATTAAGGTTCTGTCATGAACATAAATGCAACCCTGATAGGGCAATCTATCGCTTTTTTCCTGTTCGTCTGGTTCACAATGAAATTTGTGTGGCCACCGATCATAACTGCGCTGGAAGCGCGCAAGAAGCAGATTGCTGACGGCCTTGCTGCTGCCGAGCGCGGTAAGCATGAGCAGGTACTGGCCGAAAAGGCCGCAAAAGAGAAAATTGTCGAAGCTAAACAGCAGGCCGCCAACATCATTGCTTTGGCACAAAAACGTGCCAACGATATTATTGATGAGTCTAAAGATAAGGCCCGTACAGAGGGCGACCGTCTATTGGCCGCTGCTAGTGCGGAAATCGACCAGGAAATTAATCGTGCCAAAGAGCAGTTGCGTGGACAGGTCGTAGGCCTGGCTGTTGCCGGTGCTGGGCGCATCCTTAAAAAGGAGATCGATGCTACGGCGCACGAGAACCTGATTAAGGACCTGGTTACGCAGATATAAGGTCGCATCCAAATGGCCGAAAATACCACAATTGCACGACCCTATGCCGAGGCAGTCTTTAAGCTTGCTCAGGAGCAAGGGGATTTTAAGGGCTGGTCAGACAAGTTGCAGCTGGTTAGCATGGTGATGGCGGCTCCAGAGATGGCCGCATTCATTGGTAACCCCAAGGTGAGTAAAGAGCAGCTGGCTCAGCTGATTCTAGACATCGGTGGCAATCAGTTTGATGCAACCGGGAAAAATCTGGTCACGCTTCTGGTGGAAAACGGCCGGATTGGCGTAGTGGCTGAAATTTCTGCGTTGTACGAACAGTGCCGTGCTGAAGCTGAAGGCAACGTCGAGGCCGAGGCGATCTCTGCCATGCCGCTGACTGATGATCAGCAGAAGGCAATTGCTGCCGCACTCACGCGCCGTCTTGGACGCAATGTTGAGCTGATCTGCAAGGTCGACGAAAGCCTGTTGGGCGGTGCAATTATTCGCACCGGTGACTTGGTGATTGATGGCTCGGCCGCTAGCCGCCTGACGCAGCTTGCTAAGGCAATGTTGCCCTAAACCGAATCGATATAGAGGACGAACGTTATGCAACTCAATCCCGCAGAGATCAGTGATCTGATCAAATCGCGCATCAAGAGTTTCGAGGCTGTGACCGAGGCCCGTACCGAAGGTACTGTGGTCAGTCTGATGGATGGTATCGCACGCATCCACGGCATGTCAGATGTCATGTCCGGTGAAATGCTTGAGTTCCCAGGCAATACCTTTGGTATGGCTCTTAACTTGGAGCGTGACTCCGTTGGCGCCGTTATCCTGGGTCCGTATCAGCACATTGCTGAAGGCGACACCGTCAAGTGCACTGGCCGCATTCTTGAAGTTCCAACCGGTCCAGAACTGTTGGGTCGTGTGGTTGATGCGCTGGGTAACCCCATTGATGGCAAAGGTCCGATCAACACCAAGTGCACCTCTCCTATTGAGAAGGTTGCTCCGGGTGTGCTCTGGCGTAAGTCTGTTGATCAGCCAATGCAAACGGGTATAAAGGCCATTGATGCAATGGTTCCGGTTGGCCGTGGTCAGCGCGAATTGATTATCGGTGACCGCCAGACCGGTAAGACAGCCGTTGCGATTGATGCAATCATCAATCAGAAGGGCACTGGTGTTAAGTGCATTTACGTTGCCATCGGCCAGAAGGCCTCTTCTGTTGCTAACGTTGTTCGTAAGCTTGAAGAGCATGGCGCCCTGGCACATACCATTATTGTAGCTGCGACGGCCTCTGACTCTGCGGCACTGCAGTTTATTGCCCCTTACGCCGGTTGCACCATGGGTGAGTACTTCCGTGACCTCGGTGAAGATGCACTGATTGTTTATGATGATTTGACCAAACAGGCCTGGGCTTACCGTCAGGTCTCGCTGCTGCTGCGTCGTCCGCCAGGTCGCGAAGCTTATCCTGGTGATGTCTTCTACATCCACTCGCGTCTGCTTGAGCGTGCTGCTCGGGTAAACGTTGATTATGTTGAAAAACATACCAATGGTGCAGTGAAGGGTAAGACTGGTTCTTTGACCGCGCTGCCAATCATTGAAACTCAGGGCGGTGACGTCTCTGCATTTGTACCAACCAACGTAATTTCGATTACTGATGGTCAGATATTTCTTGAAACCGATCTGTTCAATGCTGGTATTCGTCCAGCGATCAATGCCGGTCTGTCAGTATCACGTGTTGGTGG
>JAYWDX010000116.1:0-2247 GCA_043779675.1 Tenderia sp. (SeqCode) | reverse complement strand
ACTCAACGACATCCGTGACAGATGCATCGCCGAAAAGATCACCAGCCAGGCGATGATCATCGTCAGCCCGGCACTGGGTGCACGCCACTGGCCAGAGTTGAAGAAATCAAAACTCTACGACAAAACATTTACCCATCGCTTTCGTAAAGCGAAAAACCCTGCCATTAACGAATCAAGCAACGAGCCAGGTAACGAGTCATGAATAGCACCATCCTGTTAGTGGGCCACGGCTCACGCCACACACCCGGCAATGTCGAGATTGATGAGTTCGCGGCACAGTGGGCCAAGAAGAATCCGCAGTGGCGCATCGAAACCTGCTTCATCGAATTTTCCGATGTGCTGCTCGACCAGGGACTCGACACCGCTGCCAACGATTCAGAACAGGTCATTGTCATTCCGCTGATCCTCAATGCGGCGGGTCACGTCAAGATGGAGATCCCGCACCACATCGACAAGGCGCGCCAACGTCATCCCGAGATTAAGTTCATCTACGCCCGTCACATCGGCGCGACCGATGCGATTCTTACCATCCTCAAACGTAACCTGCGCAAAGTGCTGGCCAAGATGGATATGCCCGACCCTAAAACCACTGGCGTCATCCTGCTGGGGCGCGGCTCCTCCGATCGGATCGCCAATGGCGAAGTAGCCAAGATGGCGCGCTGGATTTTCGAGGAGAGCGACCATGAACTGGTCGACATCGCCTTCACTGGCATCACCCATCCACGCTTGGAGAGCGTGGTGCAGCGCCAGGTAAAACTGGGCATGACCCAGATCGCCGTGTTGCCCTACTATCTCTTCACCGGCACCTTGATCGAACGCATCAAACGGCAGGTGGCGCGCTTGCAGGCGCAGTATCCGCAGCTGACCATCGCCCACGGCGACTACTTCGGTTTTGAAAAAGAGATCTATGCGACGCTCAACAACCGCGTGCTGGAAGCGTGTGGCGAAGCAACTAATGGTGGGAAGGGCATGATGGAGTGCGACGGCTGTCAATATCGCACCCTGGCTGAAGAGAGTAATCATGGGCACCATCACGATGACCCTGGCGAACACCATCATGATGGTCATGAGCACTGCCATGATGATCATCATGATACGCACGAGAGCAAGGGGCATTGCGCATGAACAACATCGTCACCGAACAGCTAACCCAAGCGGGGCAACAGATCGAACACGACTCCTTCGCCATCGTCGATCCGGAAGTAGGTGAACACCATTACAGCGCTGATCAATGGCCTCTCGTGCGGCGCATGATTCACGCCACCGCAGACTTCGAGTTCAACGGCCTGACACGCTTTCATCCCGGCGCTATCGAAGCGGGTGTCGCCGCCATGCTCAACGGCAAGCCGATCATCGCCGATGTCGAGATGATCTGCGTCGGTGTATCACGGCCACGTCTCGCCCACTTCGGTGTTGAGCTGCGTCAGTTCATCAGCGACCAGGATGTGATCGAAGCGGCGCATGCCGTCAACAGCACCCGCGCCGTACAGGCGATGCGCAAGGCGCAGCGGCAGGGGCTGCTCGACGGCGCCATCGTTGCCATCGGCAATGCGCCCACGGCGCTGCTGGAAGTTGTGCGGCTGATCAATGAAGAGCAGGTGCGTCCGGCGCTGATCATCGGCATGCCAGTGGGGTTTGTCTCTGCTGCTGAATCGAAGCAGATCGTCAGCGAGCTGAATGACATTCCATGGATCATCACTCACGGTCGCAAGGGTGGTTCGACGCTGGTCGTCGCCGCCATTCATGCGCTGCTGGCATTAGCCGAAGCGCAGCAAACCTCTTTGGCAAAGAAGTAACACAGGGAGCCATGCAGCCATGATGGAGAAAAAACCCAGAGGGACACGCACCGGTTTCACCACCGGTGCGTGTGCTGCGGCGGCGGCCCGCGCCGCTACCCTGGGTCTGGTGCATGGCCAGGTTCCGGAAAGTGTGGAGTGCCTGCTACCCAACGGCCAGCAGGTCACTTTCACTATCACGGAAGGACGCGTAGATGGCCACTGCGCCCATGCTGTGGTGATCAAGGATGCGGGCGATGATCCGGATTGTACACACGGAGCCCATCTCACCGCTGATGTCTGCTTGCTCGCCGCTTCACCCGATGCAGTAGTGCTCAAGGGTGGCGCCGGTGTTGGTCTTATCACCATGCGGGGACTCGGACTTGAAGTCGGTGGCCCGGCAATCAATCCGGTGCCACGCCGCAACATCACTGAGAATGTACGCGCTGCTGCTGGCGCATTGCTGGAGCAG